>JBDTPG010000069.1:0-12954 GCA_039932815.1 Caldimonas sp. | reverse complement strand
GCCAGAGCCACTTGCCGTCGGCGCTGACGTTGCCCATGTCGGGGCTGCCGCCGCCCGGGATCGGCCAGGTGACGTCGACCTTCCTGGTCGCGAAGTCGAGCACCGAGACGCTGCCCATGCCCTTCTCGGCGCCGTGGATCTTGTTCGAGCCGCGGTTGGTGACGTAGAGCTTCTTGCCGTCGCGGCTCGGGTACAGGCCGTGCGTGCCCTTTCCCGTCTTGACGAAGCCGGTCTCCTTGAAGCTCTGGCCGTCGATCACGAAGACGCCGTCGGCCATCATGTCGGCGACGTAGAAGGTCGTGCCGTCGGGCGAGACGCGGATGTCCTGCGGCATCTTGCCGGTCGAGAGCTTCAGGTAGCCGAGCACCTTGCGGCCGACGAGGTCGATCTTGACCAGCATGCCGCCGAACTCGCAGGTGAAGATCGCGAAGCGGCCGTCGATCGAGAAGTCGGCGTGGTTGATGCCCTTGCACTCCGGCGTCGCCAGCGACGACTTCAGCGCCATCGTCTGCGGGTCTCGGAAGTCGAGCCGCTGGTACGCCTCGGCGACGACGATCGCTTCCTTGCCGTCGGGCGTGAAGTACATGTTGTAGGGATCGTCGACGGCGATCGCCTTGCCCGGCTTGCCGGTCTTCGGATCGATCGGCGTGAGGCTGCCCTTGGTCGTGTTCTCGGCGTTGTTGGCGACCCAGAGCGTCTTCAGGTCCCAGGCGGGGACGACGTGCTGCGGGTTGAGGCCCACCTTGAAGCGGTCGACGACCTTGAACGTCTCGGGATCGATCACCCAGACGTCGTTCGAGCGCAGGTTCGGCACGTAGACGCGCGCCAGTGCGCCGCGCACGGCCTCGCTCAGCTTGCCCGCGCCGGCGTCGCCGTAGAGGTTGTTGCGGTCGGTCACCGGCGCCATGCCGGGGACGGTGTCGATGGCAGCCGGCGCCGAAACGGCGGACGGTGCCGCCGCGACGCGGGCGGCCGATGCCGGCGGCGCGACCCGCGCCGACGACGCCGCGGAGCCGGCCGGCGCGGATTGCGCGGCGCAATCGAACGCCGCGAGGGCGAGGACGGCGGCACAGGCGCCGCGGCGGAAAGAGGGAATCGGGTTCAAATCGAGGGCTCCGGGAAGATCAGCACAGTGACAACGCCGCGGCGGGCGAAACGACGACAAGACCGTCAGCGTCGCGCCACCTCGCGCTGGATCGCGTCGCGCGTTCGCGCGACGATGAGGTCGACGCCGGCGCGGCCGGCCGCGGCGCTCGCACGGCGCGGATCGCCGTACACGCCTTCGGCACGGCCGAGGGCGCTGCCGTCGTGCAGTCGCGCCGAGCGGACGAGCTTCTCGTCGACGGCCAGCGCGAGCGAGGTGTCGGCAGCGCCGGCGTGCGTGCCGATCTCCTGCTCGCTGAATCCCTGCTCGCGCAGCGCCTGCGCGAAGCCGCGCTCGCCGGCGCGGTAGTACTCCTCGATCGCGTGCACGCGCGCCGGCGACGCTTGTTTCGCCCAGTCGCGGTCGAGCTTGGCGGCGACCTTGGCCAGGCTCTTCTGGTAGCCGCCGTGGTCGCCAATCAGGACGATGTCGCGAAACCCGGCGCTGCGCAGGCTGCGCGCCGCGCCTTCGAGCGTCGCTTCGAACGCCTCTTCTGGGATGCTGATCGTGCCGGCGAAGCGCATGTGGCCGGCGGGCGGATCGATCGCGCCTTCCGGAACGTATGCGACCACCGGCGCGACCAGCGCGTTGCCCAGGCTCGCCGCGATTCGCGCGGCGAGCGCGCCGGCGCGGACGTTGTGCTTGCCGAGAACCATGTGGGGACCGCTCTGCTCGGTGCCGCCGACCGGGACGATGACCGTCGTCTTGCCGGCCTTGATCTCGTCGCGCAGCTCGGTCCAGGTGAGCTCGTCGAGGAGGAGGCTCGGCGCCGGCGCAGCCGCGACGTGAGAGGCGACGACGGCGACGACGACGGCGGCCAGACAACGGCGAAGCGAAAGCATGGCGCGATCTTAGCGAGCCGCATCGTCAAGACGGACGGCGCAGCGGCCGCATCCGTCGAGGATGTCTCGGCTGTACATTGCAGCGCGTGCGGCAGCCGCCCGGCATGCCGCCTGCCCTGAGCCCGCATGGACGCTAAGCACGCTCGAGCCCCCCGGCGCCACTGCCGCAGCCGCGCCGTTGCCGTGGCCATCAGCGTCGCGATCCACGCCGGGGCGTTCGCGGGGTTCGCGCTGAAGCTCGATCACAACGGCGCGAGCAAGGTCGAGGCGATGCTCGTGCGACTCGTCCTGCCGCCGGGAACGCTCGTGCCTGCACCCGACGGCGACGGCCCCCTGCCGCCGCGCACCGTCACGGCCGGGAGCCGGCTTTTCCCGATCGGCTGCCGCGGCGCCGTCTACACGGGCATCGGCGCGCGCGTCAACAGCGCCGGTTTCATCGTCGACCTCGCCGCCGGCGGCCCCGCAGATCGCGCCGGGCTGCGGCCGGGCGACGCCATCCTCAACGTCGAAGACCTGCCGATCGATGTCTATCCTGCGGGACAGGCGGTCGGCCTGCGCCTGTTGCGCGACGGCCTCGAGACCGCGGCGGTCGTTCGCATCGGCGCGATCTGCAACGAGCCCGCGGCGCCGGTCGCCTGACGGCCTCCCCGGCTCGGGCCGTCCGGGGTCGCGACGGCTGGTGCCGGATCGGTCACCCTCCGTCGCGCGACGCTGCGTTCCATCGCATGACGGCCGGCGCGGTGGCTCGCGCTGGCACACTCGCCGCCTCGTTCTCGCCGCATCGCCGCCATGGAATTGCAGATCCGACATCTCACCAAGACCTACGCGAACGGCGTGCGCGCCCTCGACGACGTCTCGCTGACGATCCCGAGCGGCATGTTCGGGCTGCTCGGTCCCAACGGCGCCGGCAAGTCGACCCTGATGCGCACCCTGGCGACGCTGCAGGACGCCGATGCCGGCAGCGCCGCGCTCAAGAACGGCGACGGCCGCGACATCGACGTTCTGCGCGACAAGGACGCGGTGCGCCGCGTCCTCGGCTACCTGCCGCAGGATTTCGGCGTCTACCCCAAGGTCTCGGCCGAGGACCTGCTCGACCACTTCGCGCGCCTGAAGGGCCTGGTCGACGCAAAAGCGCGGCGCGCCACCGTCGATGCGCTGCTGCAGCGCGTCAACCTGGACGCGGTGAAGAAGCAGCATCTCGGCGGCTTTTCCGGCGGCATGCGCCAGCGCTTCGGCATTGCCCAGGCGCTGCTCTGCAGCCCGAAGCTGGTCATCGTCGACGAGCCGACCGCCGGGCTCGACCCGGAAGAACGCGTGCGCTTCCACAACCTGCTCGCCGACATCGGCCACGACGTGATCGTGATCCTCTCGACCCACATCGTCAGCGACGTCGCCGACCTGTGCGGCCAGCTCGCGATCATCGACGCCGGCCGCGTCCTGCTCACCGGCAAGCCCGACACGCTGATCGACGCGATGCGCGGCCGCATCTGGCGCAAGGCCGTCGACAAGGGCGAGGTCGAGGCGCTGAAGTCGCGCCTGCGGCTCGTTTCGACGCGGCTGCAGGCGGGCCAGACCGTCGTGCGCGCGTACTCCGAAGACGCCGCGCCCGAACCCGGCTTCGCGCCGGTCGAGACCGAGCTCGAGGACATCTATTTCTGCAGCATCGCCGGCTACCTGCGCGACGCCGCGGTCGAGGTCGCCTGAGATGGCCGGCGCGATGTGGACCATCGCCGCGTTCGACTTCGGGCGGCGCCTGAAGATGGTCTCGACCTGGGTCTACTTCGTCCTCTACGCGGCCGTCGCGGGGTTGTGGATGGCGGCGTCCGGCGGCGCCGTCTCCGGCGTCGGTGTCAGCTTCGGCGGCGACAAGATCCTCATCAACGGCACCAACGCCCTCGCGATCGGCATCTCGGTGCTCGGCTTCACCGGCATCACGGTGATCGGCTCGATCTGCGGCCGCGCCGTGCAGCAGGACTTCGAGGTCGGCATCCACCCGTTCTTCTTCAGCGCACCGATCGGCAAGCGCGACTACTTCTTCGGCCGCCTGCTCGGTGCCTGGGCGACGCTGCTGCTGATCTTCGTCGCCATCGCCATCGGCATCCTGATCGGCACGCACTGGCCTGGCGTCGATCCGGCGCGCGTCGTCACCGCGCCGAGCTGGGAGAGCTTCGCGCGGCCTTATCTTTTCGTGCTGATCCCGAACGTGCTCTGGCTCGGCGGCTGCTTCTTCGTGCTGGCGGCACTGACCCGGCAGATGGCGCCGGTCTACGTTGCCGGCGTCGTCACGCTGGTCGGCTACCTGCTTGCCGTGAACCTGCTCGGCGACATGGAGAACAAGGCGCTGGCGGCGCTGATCGATCCGTCGGGAGCGACCGCGGTGGACGTGCTGACGCGCTACTGGAGCGTGGCGCAGAAGAACGGCGAGCAGATCCCGCTCGCCGGGCCGCTGCTCTGGAACCGCCTGCTCTGGGTCGGCGTCGGCGCCGTCGTCACCGTGCTCGGCTACCGCGCCTTTCGCATGCAAAGCGTCGCGCCGTCGCGCCAGCGCCGCGCCGGCGTCGCTGCCGCCGATGCGGCCGCGCCTGGCCTCGACGTGCGCGCCCTGGCGCCGCTCCCCGCTGTCCTTCCCGACCGAAGCGCCGCGGCGTTCGCACGCATGCTGCCCGGCCTGGCCCGGCTCTACCTCGGCGAGATCGTGAAGAGCCCGCGCTTCCTGACCATCGTCCTCGGCGGCGTGATGCTGGTCATCGGCAACGCACTGACGCTGGGCTCGTTCTACGGCACCAACACCTATCCGCTCACCTACAAGGTGCTCGACGTCGTCTCGGGGCTGTTCGGCGTCTTCGTCCTGATCGTCACCGCGATCTACACCGGCGAGCTGGTCTGGCGGGAGCGCGACGCGCGCATGGACGACATCGGCGACAGCATGCCGGCACCGACCTGGCTCGCCTTCCTCGCCAAGCTCGCGACGGTGCTGGTGCTGCAGGCGCTGCTGCTCTGCGTCGTCATGGCCTGCAGCATCGCCGTGCAGCTGCTGCACGGCTTCACCCGGATCGAGATCGGCCAGTACCTGTTCGAGCTGTTCGTGCTGCAGTATTCGGGCTACCTGCTGATCGCCGTGCTCGCGCTGATCGTGCACACCGTCGTCAACAACAAGTACCTCGGCCACTTCATCGTCGGCCTGGTGTTCCTGGTGGTCTCGCGCCTGCCGGCGTTCGGCTTCGAGAACCGGCTCTACCTCTACGGCAGCAGCCCGGGCCTCGTCTACTCCGACCTGAACGGCTACGGCCACTTCCTGCCGGCGGTGTTCTGGTTCCGCGTCTACTGGCTCGCCTTCGCGACGATGCTGGTCGTGCTCGCCTACGCCCTCTGGGTGCGCGGGCGCGAGCCCGGCTGGCGCCACCGCCTGCGCGCCGCGGCGGCGCGGCTGCAGCCGCCGGCGCTCGCGATTGGCGCCGGCGCGGCCGCGGTCTTCGTCGCCAGCGGCGGCTGGATCTACTACAACACCCACGTCCTCAACCCCTTCACGAGCCGCCACGAGGCGCAGAAGAACCAGGCCGAGTACGAGAGGCGCTTCAAGGCGTTCGACGGCGCGGCGCAACCTCGCGTGACCGCGGTGGAGGTGCGCGTCGACCTCTACCCCGAGGAGAACCGGGCACGCATCGCCGGCACGCTGACGCTGGTCAACAAGACGTCGGCACCGATCCGCGATCTCTACGTCCTCTACCCGACCAAGGCGATCGTCCACGCGATGCGCTTCGACGCCGCCGCGCGCCTCGCCGACGAGGCGCCCGACCTGCACTGGCACCACTACGTGCTCGAGGCGCCGCTGGCGCCGGCGGCCCGGACCGCATTGCGCTTCGACATCGAGTACGCCGCGCGCGGCTTCGGCAGCGGCGGCGCCGACCCGGTGGTGCTCGGCAACGGCAGCTTCCTGAACGCCGGCCTGACGCCCGAGACGACGCTGATTCCGAGCTTCGGCTACAGCGCCGAGGCCGAGCTCTCTTCCGACCGCGACCGCAAGGAGTTCGGGCTGGCGCCGAAATTGCGCATGCGCGACCTCGACGACCCGGTCGGGCGCCAGCAGAACGGGCTCTCGCGCGACGCCGACTTCATCGACTACCGCGCCACGTTCTGCACCGCGGCCGACCAGCTGCCCGTGACCTCGGGCTACGTCGAGCGCGACTGGTCGGAGAACGGCCGGCGCTGCATCGCCTACCGCATGGACTCGAAGATGGCCGACGTCTATTCGTTCGTGTCGGCGCGCTACGCCGTCAAGCGCGACGTCTGGCACGGGCCGGGCGGAGACGTGGCGATCGAGATCGACTACCAGCGCGGCCACGAATACAACCTCGAGCGCATGGTCGCGGGCGTTCAGGATTCGCTCGCCTACTTCACCGCCCACTACGGGCCATACCAGCACAAGATCCTGCGCATCATCGAGTTTCCGCGCTTCTCGCGCGGCAGCGGCTTCGCCGAATCGTTCCCGAACACGGTTCCGTTCAACGAGGCCCTCGGCTTCACCGCCAAGGTCGACGACCGCGACCCGCAGGACATCGACTATCCATACTTCGTCACCGCGCACGAAGTGGCGCATCAGTGGTGGGCGCACCAGGAAGTGCCGGCCGCCGTGCAGGGCGGCGAGTTCATCACCGAGAGCCTCTCCGAGTACTCGGCGCTGATGGTGCTCAAGCAGAAGTACGGCGACGCCAGGATGCGGCGCTTCCTGAAGTACGAGCTCGACCGCTACCTGCTCGGCCGCGGCACGGAGGCAAAGCAGGAGCAGCCGCTGGTCCGCGCCGACGGCGCCGCCTACGTCCACTACCAGAAGGGCGCGCTCGCGCTTTACGCGCTGCAGGACGCGATCGGCGAGGCGGCGATGGACGACGCGCTCTCGGCATTCGTGAAGCGCTGGCACTTCGCCGGCCCGCCGTACGCGCGCTCGGTCGACCTGCTCGCCGAGTTCCGCCGCGTCACGCCGGCGCCGCTGCAACCGCTGATCGCCGACCTGTTCGAGACGATCACGCTGTACGACGTGCGTGCGATCAGCGCGAGCGCCAGGCGCCAGGGCGACGGCAGCGACGCGATCGAGATCGTCGTCACCGCCAAGAAGATTCGCGCCGACGGCGCCGGCAACGAGACCGAGGTGCCGTTCGACGGCGCCGTCGACATCGGCGCGCTCGACGCCAAGGGCAATGTCGTCGCGATCGAGAAGCAGCGCGTCCGTTCGGGCGAGAACCGCTTCACCCTGGCCGCCAAGGGCGAAGTCGCCCGCGCCGGCATCGATCCGCTCGGCAAGCTGATCGATCGCGACGCCAGCGACAACACCGTCGCGGTCTCTCGCTAGCCGCGTCGTCGCGCCGGGAAGCGGCCCGCGCTCTGGAATGGCCGCGCGCCGTCAGGCGACGGCCTGCGCGACGGCGTGCTCCCAACGCTGCATGAGCTCGGCGGCGCGCGCGCGCGACATCGTCGGATGGAACGTCCGCTCCACCTGCCACTGCGCCGCCAGCTCGTCGGTGCCGGCATACACGCCGCACGACAGGCCCGCGAGGTAGGCGGCGCCGAGGGCCGTCGTCTCGATCACCTTCGGTCGGATCACCGGGATGCCGAGCAGGTCGGCCTGGAACTGCATCAGCAGGTCGTTGACCGAGGCGCCACCGTCGACGCGCAGCTCGGCGACCGGCGCGCCGCCGGCGGCGACGACGTCGCGGCTCATCGCCTCGAGCAGGGCCGCGCTCTGGAAGGCGATCGATTCGAGCGCGGCGCGGGCGATGTGGGCGATCGTCGAGCCGCGCGTCAGGCCGACGATGGTGCCGCGCGCGTCCGGATTCCAGTGCGGCGCGCCGAGGCCGGTGAACGCGGGCACGAACATGACGCCGCCGTTGTCGGGCACGCTCTCGGCGAGCTGCTGCACTTCGCTGCTCGCCTTGATCGCCTTCAAGCCGTCGCGCAGCCACTGGACGACGGCGCCGCCGATGAAGACGCTGCCTTCGCGGGCGAATTGCGGCCGCGGGCCGGGCTGTGCCGCGCTGGTCGCGATCAGGCCGTTGCCCGAGACTTCGAAGCGGCCGCCGGTGTTCATCAGCATGAAGCAGCCGGTGCCGTAGGTGTTCTTGACCTGGCCGGGGCGAAAGCACGCCTGGCCGAACAGCGCGCTCTGCTGGTCGCCGGCGACGCCGCCGATGGCGATCGGCGCGCCGAACAGGTCGGCCGTCGTGTGGCCGAAGAGATGGCTCGACGGGGCTACCGCGGGAAGCACCTCTCTCGGCACGTCGAGCGCCTGCAGCAGCTCGTCGCTCCAGGCGCCGCGCGGCACGTCGAAGAGGAGCGTGCGCGACGCGTTGCTCGGGTCGGTGGCATGGACCGCGCCCGCCCGCGTCGCCGCCGCGGCGCCGCCGGTGAGGAGCCACATCAGCCAGGTGTCGACGGTGCCGAAGGCGAGCTCGCCGCGCGCCGCCGCGGCGCGCGCGCCGGCGACGTGATCGAGCAGCCAGGCGAGCTTGGTGCCGGAGAAGTAGGCGTCGAGGACGAGGCCGGTGCGCTCGCGAAAGAGCGGCTCGAGCCCGCGCTTGCGCAGTGCCTCGCACGCCGGCGCGGTGCGCCGGTCCTGCCAGACGATGGCGTTGCCGATCGGCTCGCCGGTGGCGCGGTTCCAGACGATCGTCGTCTCGCGCTGGTTGGTGATGCCGATCGCGGCGATGTCGGTCGCCGCGAGCCCGGCCTTGGCGAGCGCCTCGCGGGCGGTGGCCAGTTGCGAGCTCCAGATCTCGCGCGGGTCGTGCTCGACCCAGCCCGGCTCGGGAAAGATCTGGCGGAACTCGCGCTGCGCGGAAGCGACGATCGCGCCGCGCGCGTCGAACACGATCGAGCGCGAGCTCGAGGTGCCCTGGTCGAGGGCGAGCAGATGGCGTGGCGTTGTCATGAAGGGCCTCCTGCGGTGACGCAGCTCACGCCGGCGGTGGCGAGCAGCTCGGGAAACGGCGCCGGCGGTGCCCTGTCGGTGAACAGCATGTCGATCTCGTCGAGGCGGGCCAGCTCGACCATCGCCGGGCGGTTGAACTTGCTGTGGTCGGCGGCGAGCCAGACCTCGCGCGAGTGCTCGATGATCGAGCGCGCGACCTTGACCTCGCGGTAGTCGAAGTCGCGCAGGCTGCCGTCGCCCTCGATCCCCGAGATGCCGATCAGGCCGATGTCGACCCTGAACTGGCGGATGAAGTCGATCGTCGCCTCGCCGACGATGCCGCGGTCGCGCGAGCGGACGATGCCGCCGGCGACGATCACCTCGCAGTCGGGGTTGTCGGACAGGATGGCGGCGACGTTGAGGTTGTTGGTGATCACGCGCAGGCCCTTCCTGCGCAGCAGCTCGCGCGCGATCGCTTCGGTGGTGGTGCCGATGTTGATGAACAGCGAGCAGCCTTCCGGCACCGCCGCGGCGACGGCGCGCGCGATCACCGCCTTGGCTTCGCGCTGGATGTGCTGGCGCTGGCGGTAGGCGATGTTCTCGGTGGTCGAGCTCGGCACGCGCACGCCACCGTGAAAGCGCGCGAGCAGGCCGGCATCGGCGAGCAGCTTGACGTCGCGCCGAACCGTCTGCAGGGTGACGCGATACCGCTCGGCGAGCGCCTCGACCGAGACCGAGCCGCGGGCGCGTACCTCGTCGAGCAGCTGGACCTGGCGCGGGTTGGGAGTCATCGCAGCACGGACAGGATCGGCGTCCCGGGATGGCGACGATAGAGGGTGGCGCCCTGGAAGCCATCCAGAGATTCGCGCTTGCGTTTTCTGGCCAGGAGGGCTAAAACGAACAAACAACACCGGCAAACGAACAAGAACGAACGGCTCGAGCGTCGTGGAACGGCGCGCTGGCCCCTTGCCCTGAGGAGACCCCCTTGAGCCGTGAGACCGCCCCCGCGGCTTCGCCGCGACCCGCAGCGCCAACGGGCGGCGCGCGCGTCTGCGACGTCCTGGTCGTCGGCGGCGGCATCAACGGCGCCGGCATCGCCCGCGATCTCGCCGGTCGCGGCGCCAGCGTCGTCCTTTGCGAGAAGGACGACCTGGGGCAGCACACATCGTCGTCGTCGACCAAGCTGATCCACGGCGGCCTGCGCTATCTGGAGTACCACGAGTTCTCGCTCGTCGCCAAGGCCCTGGCCGAGCGCGAGGTGCTGCTCAAGAGCGCCCCGCACATCATGTGGCCGCTGCGCTTCGTGATGCCGCACCACCCGTCGATGCGGCCGGTCTGGATGATCCGGATCGGCCTGTTCCTCTACGACCACCTGGCGCGGCGTGAGGTGCTGCCCGGCTCGCACACCATCGACCTGCGCCGCCATGCCGCGGGCGCGCCGCTGAAGCCGGAGTTCACCATGGGCTTCGTCTATTCCGACGGATGGGTCGACGACGCCCGCCTGGTCGTCCTCAATGCCGTCGATGCCGCCGCGCACGGCGCGACCGTCCTCACGCGCACGCGCTGCGTCGACGCCAGGCGCGGCCCGGCGCACTGGCAGGTTCGCCTCGAGGCGGAGGGCGGCGCCGTCAGCGAGGTGCATGCGCGCGCCCTCGTCAACGCCGCCGGACCCTGGGCAGCGGAGTTCCTCGGCGGCCCGGCGCACTTCGCGCAGCACAAGGCGTTGCGCCTGGTCAAGGGCAGCCACGTCGTCGTGCCCAAGCTGTTCGACCACGACCATGCCTACATCTTCCAAAACCCCGACAAGCGCATCATCTTCGCGATTCCGTACGAAGGCGACTTCACGCTGATCGGCACGACCGACGTCGAGCACCCCGGGCCGGCCGGCGCGGCGCGCATCGACGCCGAGGAGATCGCCTACCTGTGCGAGCAGGCCAGCCGCTACTTCGCGCGCGCCGTCGTCCCGGCCGACGTCGTCTGGACCTACTCGGGCGTGCGGCCGCTCCTCGAGGACGAGGCCGGCGACCCCGCCGCCGTGACCCGCGACTATCAGCTCGACCTCGACACCGCTGCAGCGCCACTCCTCACCGTGTGGGGCGGCAAGATCACGACCTTTCGCAAGCTCGCCGAGGAGGTGGCCGACCTGCTCGCGCCAGGCCTGCCGACGACGCGCGGTGCGTGGACGCGCGCGGCACCGCTGCCGGGCGGCGATCTGAGCGCGTTCATCGGCAAGGCGATGCGACCTGATACCGATTTCCAGCGCTTCGAGCAGGCCCTCGGCTTGCGGCATCCGGCACTGTCCGGTGCCCTGCTGCATCGCCTGGCACGCGCCTACGGGTCGCGCGTCGAAGCGCTGCTCTCGGGCGGCGATCTCGGCGTCGAGGTCGCGCCCGGCCTGCACGAGGCGGAGCTGCAATATCTCCACGACCGCGAGTGGGCGCGCAGCGCCGACGACGTGCTGTGGCGGCGCAGCAAGCTCGGCCTGCATCTCGGCGAAGCGCAGCGCGCCGCCGTCGCGCGCTGGTGCGAGTCGCATTGGCCGATGCCGCCCGACAGCATCGCCAGGCCTTCGGAGACGGCATGGAGCTGAGGCTCGAAGGCATCGAGCAGCGGGTCGGCGCCGCGACCTGGCTGTATCCGCTCGACCTGGCGCTCGTGCCGTTCGCCGTCACCGTCCTGCTCGGAGCGACGCAGGCCGGCAAGACCAGCCTGATGCGCGTCATGGCCGGCCTCGACGCACCGGCCCAGGGCCGCGTTGTCGCCGACGGCCGGGACGTCACCGGCCTGCCGGTGCGCGAGCGCGACGTGGCCATGGTCTACCAGCAGTTCATCAACTACCCGTCGCTGACCGTCGCCGCCAACATCGCCTCGCCGCTCAAGCTGCGCCGTGAACCCGACATCGGCGCGCGCGTCGCCGAGCTCGCCGCCAAGCTGCACATCGAGCCGTTCCTCGACCGCCTGCCGGCCGAGCTCTCGGGCGGCCAGCAGCAGCGGGTCGCGCTGGCGCGGGCGCTGGCCAAGAACGCGCCGCTGATGCTGCTCGACGAGCCGCTGGTCAACCTCGACTACAAGCTGCGCGAGGAGTTGCGCGAGGAGCTCTCGCAGCTGTTCGCTGCCGGCCGCTCGACCGTCGTCTACGCCACCACCGAGCCGACCGAAGCGCTGCTGCTCGGCGGCCATACCGCCGTGCTCGATGCCGGTGAGCTGCTCCAGTACGGGCCGACCGCCGAGGTCTTCCATCGGCCGCGCTCGATCCGCGTCGCCCGCGCCTTCAGCGATCCGCCGATGAACCTGATCGCCGGCGAGGCCGGTGCCGGCGGCGTCGCCCTGCCCGGCGGCATGCAGCTGGCACTGGCGCTCCCTCAGGCGCTGACGTCCCCGGCGCTCACCGTCGGCATCCGCGCCGGCGCACTGCGCGTCGCGGCTCGCCCCGGCGATGTCGCCCTGGCGGGCCGGGTCGAGCTCGCCGAGATCTCGGGCTCCGACACCTTCCTGCACGTCGACACGCCGATCGGCGCGCTCGTCGCCCAGCTCACCGGCGTGCACCAGTTCGTGCTCGGCGCGCCGGTCACGCTGCACTTCGCGCCGGACCAGGTCTACGTGTTCGACGGCGCCGGCGCGCTGCTGATCGCGCCCGAGGCGCGTGTGAGTCACTGACATGGCACGCATCGATCTCGACCTCGCCCACGCCTACAAGGCGAACCCGCGCAGCGACGACGACTACGCGCTGCTGCCGTTGAAGATGCAGTTCGCCGACGGCGGCGCCTATGCGCTGCTCGGTCCCTCGGGCTGCGGCAAGACGACGCTGCTCAACATCGTCTCCGGCCTGGTCAAGCCGTCGCAAGGCAGCGTCCGCTTCGACGGCGTCGACGTCACGGCGCGAACACCGCAGCAGAGGAACATCGCCCAGGTGTTCCAGTTCCCGGTCATCTACGACACGATGACGGTCGCCGAGAACCTCGCCTTCCCGCTGCGCAATCGCGGCGTCGCGCCCGAGCGGATCGCGCGCCGGGTCGGCGAGATCGCCGAGATGCTCGAGCTGAGCGGCCAGCTGAACGCGCGCGCCG
>JBDTPG010000068.1:0-13009 GCA_039932815.1 Caldimonas sp. | reverse complement strand
CCACAGCACCATCGACTTTGACGTTCCCAACCGACGCCTTGAGGCGCGAAAGCCCCTAGTCGAGCTAACGAACCTGCTTCGCTCATAGCAGTGCATACGTCGTCGTCGCGTGCGCCGCCAGCTTTCCGTCCTCTGTCCTGAACTCCACATCCCCGTAAGACAAGCTCTTCCCGTATCGCAAGACTCGCGCCACGACGGCGATACGCGTGGCGTCCTTCGGTACCGGCCTCACGAAGCTGGTCTGCAGCTGAACCGTCGTCATCGGCTTGAATCCGCCGAGCTGGGCGATCATCGCGACCAGCATCGCGGTGTCCGCCGCCGCCATGAGGGCCTGCCCGCAGACGACGCCGCCGGCGTGGACGATGTCGGGCGCAACGGGAAGGCTCAGCGTCACCTGACCCGGCTCCACCGATTCGACCCGCAGCCCGAGCCGCTTCACGCAGTCGGCAGCCAGGTCGTCGAGCGTCGCCTGCAACGCGGCTGCATCCATCGTCGGTGTTCTCCCTGCGGGCATTCTAGGCAGCGCCGGCGCTGATAATCTCGTCGATTCGACTCAAGGGATTCGGCGATGAACAAGATCTTTCCGAGCGCGGCGGCCGCCCTGGCCGGCGTCGTGCGCGACGGCCAGCTGATGGCCGTCGGCGGCTTCGGCCTGTGCGGCATTCCCGAGGCGCTGATCGAGGCGCTGCGCGACTCGCGCGTCAAGAACCTGACCGTCATCTCCAACAACGCCGGTGTCGACGGGTTCGGCCTCGGCAAGCTGCTGGAGACACGCCAGATCAAGAAGATGATCTCGAGCTACGTCGGCGAGAACAAGGAGTTCGAGCGCCAGTACCTCGCCGGCGAGCTCGAGCTCGAGTTCACGCCGCAGGGCACGCTGGCCGAGAAGCTGCGCGCCGGCGGCGCCGGCATCCCGGCGTTCTTCACGCGCACCGGCGTCGGCACCCTGGTCGCCGAGGGCAAGGAGACGCGCGAGTTCGATGGCCACACCTACATCATGGAGCGCGCCTTGCTGCCCGAGGTGTCGCTGGTCAAGGCGCAGCGCGCCGACAAGTCCGGCAACCTCGTCTTTCGCCGCACGGCGCGAAACTTCAACCCAGCGGTGGCGATGGCCGGCAAGGTCACGATCGTCGAGGTGGAGGAGATCGTCGAGACCGGCACCATCGATCCCGATGCCGTGCATCTGCCCGGGATCTACGTGCACCGCATCGTCCTCAACGCGCATCCCGAGAAGCGGATCGAGAAGCGCACCCTGCGCGCCGCGGCGACCCTCGAGCCGCCGGCCGGGACGCCCGCCGCGGCGGCCGCGCAGGAAGCGGTCGACGCCATCGCCAAAGCCGCAGAAAAGACGGGAGCCTGACATGGCCTGGACCCACGACCAGATGGCGGCGCGCGCTGCCCAGGAATTGCACGACGGCTTCTACGTCAACCTCGGCATCGGCCTGCCGACGCTCGTGGCCAACCACGTGCCCCCCGGCATCGAGGTCTGGCTGCAGAGCGAGAACGGCATGCTCGGCATCGGTCCGTTCCCGACCGAGGACGAAGTCGACGCCGACCTCATCAACGCCGGCAAGCAGACGGTGACGACGATCCCCGGCTCCTCGATCTTCGGCTCGCACGACTCCTTCGCGATGATCCGCGGCGGCAAGATCAACCTGTCGATCCTCGGCGCGATGCAGGTGAGCGAGAAGGGCGACCTCGCCAACTGGATGATCCCGGGCAAGATGGTCAAGGGCATGGGCGGCGCGATGGACCTCGTCGCGGGCGTCGAGCGTGTGATCGTCCTGATGGAGCACGTCGCCCGCAAGAAAGACGGCTCGATCGACCTGAAGATCCTGCCCGCCTGCACCTTGCCGCTCACCGGGGTCGGCGTCGTCAACCGCATCGTCACCGACCTGGCGGTGCTCGACGTCACCGAGCGCGGCCTGGCCGTGCTGGCGATCGCCGACGGCGTCAGCCAGGACGAGCTCCAGTCGAAGACCGGCGTGCGCCTGCTGTTCTGAGCCGCGGGCAGCGGCGCGCCGTCAGCCCTGCAGCTGGCGGCGCATCTCCTTCCTCTTCATCTCGAGATACTCGTTCTGATCCATCTCGTGGAGCTGCTCGGCATAGCGCTCCGTGCTGGCGTACCACTCGCGGATCCGCTTTTCCGGCTGCTCGCTCGCCGGCAGACCGTACGCCGACAGATACGCGTCGATCGCCAGGTAGTAGCGCATCGTGTTGCGCTCCAGAAGGCCGAGCACGCCGCTCTGGAACACCGGCTTGCCGTCGGCCTTGCGCTCGACGACGGTGAAGCCGACCTTCTGGCTGCCGAGGGTCGACAGGTAGGTCTGCATCGCGACGCGGGCCGCGAACCCGTAGCCGTAGGCATACGACATGTGGATCACGCTGCGCTTCGCGTCGACGGGCACCAGCTCGACCTGGATGCGGTAGTTCTTCGTGCTGAGCGGGCCCTCGTCCGCGTTCAGCTGCACCTGCAGGTAGTCGGCTGTCGTCGAGACGACGCGATAGCTGAAGTCGAGCTGGTACGCATCCTCGATCGGCTGGTCGAACTTGCGGCCGACGCTCAGGTTCAGCACCTTCGGCGTGCCGCCGCCGACGCGGCAGCGCTTGACGTTCAAGTGCAGGATCAGGATGTCGCACCAGTTGTCAGGCGACTGCAGGGCTTTCTGCGCCGTCGCGAACGGATAGTCGACGACCGCATAGACGTCGCCCTTGAGATCGCCCGACGACTGGACCGATTCGAGCACCAGTGGCCGGCCGAACTGGTTGTTCGCGAACTTGTCCTGCATCGCGGCATGCCGCGCGCGCAGGGTCGCGGCATCCTGCGCCGGAGCGAGCGCCGGAACGAGGGCCGCGAGGAGGGCGAGGCAGGCGGCGCGGAGGAGGCGAGACGAAGGCAGGATGCTCACAGCCAGTACTCCCAGAGTCGAGCGAACATTTCCTTGGCGCGGGTCGAGATCGGGCGCCGCTGCCACGCCTCGAGCGTGATCGGGTCGGAGACGGCCAGGTCGCGCTCGAAGGCTGCGCGCATCTTCGTGCCGAATTCTGCGCCGAGGACGACGGCGGTGAGCTCCTGGTTGTGCAGGAAGCTGCGCCAGTCCAGGTTGGTCGAGCCGACGGTCGCCCAGACGCCGTCGATCACGGCAGTCTTGGCGTGCAGCAGTGCATCGCGCCGTTCGTAGAGCTTGACGCCGCCGCGCAGTAGCGGTTCGTAGTGCGAGCGGCCGGCGTGGAAGACGAGCGAGGAGTCGGTGGCGCTCGGCACGATCAGCTTGACGTCGACGCCTCGTGCCACCGCCGCGATCAGCACTTGCATGAGCTGTGGATCGGGAACGAAGTACGCGTTGGTCAGGAGGATCTCGCTTTCGGCGCTGTTGATCGCCGAGATCAGCGTCACGTAGATCTGGCTGAAAGGGTCGTCGGGCGCGCTGCCGATCGCGCGAACGACTTCCTTGCCCTGCGCCTGCAATGCGGGAAAGTAGTCGCGCGGCGCGAGTGCCTTGCCCTTCTGTGCCTCCCATGTTTCCATGAAGAGCCTCTGCAGCGTCGCGACGACCGGTCCTTCGACGAGCAGGTCCGTGTCGCGCCAGGGTAGGGACTTCTTCTCGCCGCCGCCGCGCGAGCCGCCGAACGAGCTGCCGCCACCCGGGCCGCTGCCCGGGCTGCTTGAATAGACGCTGCTGATGTTGACGCCACCCAGCACCGCGCTGCGCCCGTCGACGACGAGAAGCTTTCGATGGTCGCGCTGGTTGACTGCCCACCCTGCCTTGGCGGAGAGCGGGTTCACCGGGTTGAACTCGACGACATTGATGCCGGCGTCGCTGAGGCGCTTGAAGTACTCCTTCTTCGTGCCGAGCGTGCCGACGCCGTCGTGGATCAGGTTGACCTGGACGCCCTGGCCTTGCTTGGCGATCAGCGCATCGGCGAGCTTGCGCCCGACTTCGTCGTCCTCGAGGATGTAGGTTTCCATGTTGATGCTGTCGCGCGCGGCGGCGATGGCGCTGAACATGGCGGCGTAGGTGTTCGGGCCGTTCTCGAGGATGACGACGCGGTTGCCGAGGACGAGCGGACTGTCGGCGACGGCCTGCTCCAGCGCGAGGTGGCGCGCCAGAACGTCGCTGCGCTCCGCGCCACCCAGTTTGTCGAGCAACTCCTTGCTGCGCTGGGGCGAGACGATGCGACCGTTGGCGGCCTGGAACTGGACGCCGGCCGGATCGGGCTGCGCCATGTCCGGCGTGATCACGGGCAACGAACTGCAGCCCGCCAGGGCGATGGAGGCGATGGTTGCGGCGCGGCAGAGCCATTTCCGGGTCGAGGATCGATTCAAGCGCATGTCTCCGAGTCTTGTCGCATCAGTGTGCCGGCTACGCTCAAGCGCCGGCGAGTGCGCGCGCCGATTCCGTCACCAACGCCGGGCCTTTGTAGATGAAGCCCGTGTAAATCTGAACCAGATCGGCACCGGCTTCGCGCTTGGCGCGCGCATCGGCGCCCGACATGACGCCGCCGACGCCGATGATGGGATAACGCGCGCCGAGCGCCGCGCGAAGACCGGCGATGACGGCGTTCGACCTGAGGGCAAGCGGCGCTCCCGACAGGCCGCCGCTTTCCCCCGCGTTCGCGTGGCCTGCGACGCCCTCTCGGGAGAGCGTCGTGTTGGTCGCGATCAGGCCGTCGATCGCATGGCGCGAAACGATCGCGGCGATCGCCTCGATCTGCGCGCCGTCGAGGTCGGGTGCGATCTTGAGGAACATCGGCACTTTCCTGCCGTGCTCCGCGGCGAGCTCGCCGCGGCGCGCGACGAGCGTCGCGAGCAAGGCGTCGAGCGCGGCATCGGACTGGAGGCTGCGCAGGTTCTGCGTGTTCGGGCTCGAAATGTTGATGGTCACGTAGTCGGCGTGCGGGTAGACGCCGGCGAGCCCGAGCAGATAGTCGTCGGCAGCGCGCTCGATCGGCGTCGCAGCGTTCTTGCCGATGTTCAGGCCGAGGATGCCGCCGCGGGCGCGAAAGCGCGCCTGCCGGACATTGGCGATGAAGGCGGCGAGGCCGGCGTTGTTGAAGCCGAGGCGGTTGATCAGCGCGCCCGCCTCAGGCAGGCGAAAGACGCGCGGCTTCGGATTGCCCGGCTGCGCCAGCGGCGTCACCGTGCCGACCTCGACGAAGCCGAACCCCATCGCGCCGAAGGCGTCGATGCAGCGGCCGTTCTTGTCGAGCCCCGCGGCCAGGCCGATGCGATTGGGAAAGCGCAGCCCCGCGATCGTGACCGGGTCGCGCACGCGCGACTGCTCGATCAGGGCGACCAGCGGCGTGTCCTGGATCGTCGCCAACGCCGCGAGCGTCAGGTCATGCGCGTGCTCCGGATCGAGCCCGAACAGAAAAGGTCGGGCCAGCGGGAAGGGAATGAGCGACATGACGGGCGCTGATTTTGGCATCGCCGTGCATACTTCGTCGCAGGACTCCGTATGGCCGAGCAACGCATCGAGAAAGACACCTTCGGCGAGATCGCCGTCGGCGCCGATCGCCTGTGGGGCGCGCAGACCGAGCGTTCGCTGCATCACTTCGACATCTCGACCGAGAAGATGCCGGCCGAGCTCATCCGCGCGCTCGCCTGGGTCAAGCGCAGCGCCGCCGTCGTCAACCGGGATCTGGGCACGCTGACGGCCGACAAGGCCGCGGCGATCGTCGCCGCCGCCGACGAGGTTCTCGACGGCCGGCACGCCGACCAGTTTCCGCTCTCGGTCTGGCAGACCGGCTCGGGGACGCAGAGCAACATGAACATGAACGAGGTGCTTGCCAATCGCGCCTCGCAGCTGCTCGGCGGGCCTGTCGGCGAAGGCCGCCTGGTCCATCCGAACGACGACGTCAACCGCAGCCAGTCGTCGAACGACGTCTACCCGACGGCGATGAGCGTCGCCGCGGTCGAGGCGCTCGTCAGGCGCTTGCTGCCGGCGGTCGCTGCCTTGCGCGACACGCTCGCGGCGAAGGCCGCCGACTTCGCGACCCTCGTCAAGATCGGCCGAACTCATCTCCAGGACGCGACGCCGCTCACCCTCGGCCAGGAGATCTCGGGCTGGGTGGCGCAGCTCGATCACGGCATGGCGCACCTCCACGACACGCTGCCGCACCTCGGCGAGCTCGCCCTCGGCGGCACCGCCGTCGGCACCGGGCTCAATGCGCCGCCCGAGTTCGGCGCGCGCGTCGCCGCCGAGCTGTCAGCGCGGCTCGAGCTGCCGTTCGTCACGGCGCCGAACAAGTTCGAGGCGCTCGCCGCGCACGACGCCATCGTCTTTGCCCACGGCGCGCTGAAGACGCTCGCCGCCTCCTTCACGAAGATCGCCAACGACGTGCGCTGGCTCGCCTCCGGGCCGCGCTCGGGGCTCGGCGAGATCCGCATTCCGGAGAACGAGCCGGGCAGCTCGATCATGCCGGGCAAGGTCAATCCGACCCAGTGCGAGGCGCTGACCATGCTTTCGGCGCAGGTGCTGGGCAACGACGTCGCGGTGAACATCGGCGGCGCGTCAGGCAACTTCGAGCTCAACGTCTACAAGCCGCTCGTCATCCACAACTTCCTGCAGAGCGTGCGCCTCCTCGGCGACGGTGCGCGCAGCTTCGACGTGCACTGCGCGCGCGGCATCGAGCCCGATCGCGAACGCATCGCCGAACTCGTCCAGCGCTCGCTGATGCTCGTCACCGCGCTCAATCCGCACATCGGCTACGACAAGGCGGCGAAGATCGCGAAGGCGGCGCACCAGGGCGGCACCACCTTGCGCGAAGCGGCGCTCGCCTCGGGCTGGGTCAGCGCCGAGCAGTTCGACGCCTGGATCGTCCCCGAGCAGATGGTCGGGCGGACGGCGACGTGACGCAGGACGAGCTCAAGCGCCTGGTCGCCGAGGCGGCGCTCGCTTATGTGCCGCCCGGTGCCGTGATCGGCGTCGGCTCCGGCTCGACCGTCAACCTGTTCATCGACGCGCTGGCGCGGCTCGAGGGCGAAAGGCGCATCGCCGGCGCGGTATCGAGCAGCGCGGCGAGCACGGCACGGCTGGCGTCCCACGGCATCGCCGTCGTCGATGCCGGCGCCGTCGAATCGCTGCCGGTCTGCGTCGACGGTGCCGATGAGATCGACGCGTCGGGCTGCATGATCAAGGGCGGCGGGGCCGCGCTGACGCGCGAGAAGATCGTCGCCGACCTGGCGGAGCGCTTCGTCTGCATCGCCGATGGCTCCAAGCTCGTCACACGGCTCGGCCGGTTTCCGCTGCCGGTCGA
This sequence comes from Caldimonas sp., assembly GCA_039932815.1. GTDB lineage: Bacteria > Pseudomonadota > Gammaproteobacteria > Burkholderiales > Burkholderiaceae_C > Schlegelella_A. Next base: position 5,749 of record JBDTPG010000068.1, on the reverse strand, counting down.
GGTGATCCCGATGGCGGCGGCGCAGGTGACGCGGCGATTCGCAGCGCTGGGCGGGCGAGCGCGACACCGCGAAGGCGTCGTCACCGACAACGGCGGCGTCATTCTCGATGTCCACGGCCTCGCCATCGACGACCCCGTCGGGCTCGAGACCGAGGTCAACCAGTGGCCCGGGGTGATCTGCGTCGGAATCTTCGCCCGGCGCCCGGCGACCGTCTGTCTGCTCGGCACGGCCGGGGGTGTGCGCACCTTGACGTTTGAGACGACCTGACACCAGGGCGAAAAGTCGGGGCGCGAAAAACGCGTAACCTCCGCACCCGTGCACGCCCCGTGCAGCTCACAGGAAGGACGGCCCGTGGCCAAACCCAACTATTCATTCGAAAAACGACAACGCGAGCTCGCCAAGAAGAAGAAGAAGGAACAGAAGGAAAAGGACAAGGCCGGGCGCAAGCTCGGCACCGCCGGCGACGGCGAAGCGGCGCCCCAGGATGGCGCCGAACCGGCTCAAGCGCCGGCCGACCCGGCGATGGGACCCACCGGGGGCTGACCCGGGCCCGCCGCGAGGCGCTGACGCGCTGCCTCGTCGCGACGAAAGCGTCGACTCACGAATCGCGCCGGGTCGATCGCATCGAGCAGATCGGCCTCGGCCGGCAGCGGCGCGCCAGTGATCGCTGCCGCCAGGATCTCGGCGCCGAACGCCGCCGACGCGATGCCGCGCGAGCCGAGGGCAGCGCAAACGAAGAGCCCCGGCGCCCGCGCGACGAAGCGCGGCTGATCGAAGCGGGGCGAGGCCGCGCCGACGAACCCGCTGGCCATGCCCTCGGCGACGCTCGCCGGCACCGCACCGACGATCGGCAGGCGGTCGTCGCTGGTCCAGCGAAAACCGACGCGGCCGCCGAGCCGGCCGAGCTCGGGAGGTTCGCGCCAATCGAGCAGGGCCGTCACGCGCTCGAGGTTGCGTCGCTGGTCATCGGCGCGCAGATCGAGGTCGTCGTCGTCCCACGACGAGCTGGCGCCGAACCAGACGGCGCCGTCGAGCGGCGGCAGCACGTAACCCGAACCGGCGATCGGCAGCCGGGGCAATGCTGTCGATCCCAGGTCCGCGGTGGCGATCGCGCTGAGCTGGCCGCGCTGACGCCGGATCGGCCACGGCGCGGATCCGGGCAGCGCGCCGTCGCCGTTGCAAAGAACGACGATAGGCGCGGTGGCGATCGCCGCGCCGTCCGCATCGTCGACACGCCAACCGTCGCCGACCCGGCCCAGCGAAGCGATGGCGCAGCCCAGACGCAGCTCGACATGGGCGCCGGCGGCGTCGAGCCAGGAGCGCGCCAGCCCGCGCGGATCGACCCAGCCCGCGCCCGGGAAGTGCCAGGCCGGCGACGCCAGCGTCACGCCGGCCAGGCGGCTCGCTGCGGTGGCGTCGAGCGCCTCGACGTAGTCGCCGGGCAGCCCTTGCAAGTCGATGAGGGCGCGCATCTCCGCGAGCGCGAGCGTGGTTTCGACGCGAAGCAGCCCGGCGGCGCTGCCATGAACGCCATGGCGTTCGATCGCCCTGCGCACGGCCTGGCCGGCGACGAGCGCGGCGGCACGATGAAAGCGAGCGTGCCGGCCGTCGCCGCGATGGACGACGCCGTGAAAGAGCCCGGCGGCGTTGCCCGAGCCGGCGCCGGCGATCGCCGCCGACCGCTCGAGCACGAGCGAGCGCACGCCGCGCTCGGCCAGAGCGCGGGCGAGGGCGCAACCCGCGAGACCGGCGCCGACGATCACCACGGGCGCAGTTGAGCCGGGCGGCTCGTCTTCGGCGCGCGGCCACGTCGACGCCCCCCGTCGTGGCGACAGTCGGGGCGCGAACCGGGGCGCGAACCGGCCGCGGGTGATGTCTCGCTTGCCGCCGCTGCCGGGCGCCTTGTCGACGTCGAAGCCGGCGCTGCGCAGGCCGTCGCGAACCGCGCGCGCCGCGCTCCAGGTTGCGACCGTCGCGCCGGGCGCCGCCAGCCGCGCCATCGCCTTGAACAGCCGCGCGTCCCACATCGCCGGGTTGCGCGCCGGGGCGAAGCCATCGAGGAAGAACGCATCGACGGAAGCGACGAGCTGCGGCAGCCAGGAGTCGACGGCGCCGAACGCGAGCAGCAGCTCGACCCCGCCCTCGTCGAGAACGATGCGGTGGAGGTTGCAGGTCAGCGGCGGCCACCGTGGCGCGAGCTCGGCGGCGAGAGGGGCGAGACCGGGCTCGCGCTCGAGCGAAGCGAAGGTCGAGCGGGTCGGCGGCGACGTCTCGATCGAAATGAAGTGCAGCTGCCGGCAACGGCCCGGGTCCTCCCGCCACGCCGCCCAGGTGGCAAGGAAGTTGTTGCCGAGCCCGAAGCCCGTCTCGAGAACGACGAAGCGTTCGCGGCCGCGCCAGCGCGCGGCGAGCGAATCGCCGTCGAGGAAGACATGACGCGCCTGCGCGAGCGCGCCGGAGCGCGGGTGGTAGACATCGTCGTAGTCGGCCGATCGCGGCGTGCCGTCGTCGTCGCGGACGATCCGGGCGGGCGCGACCGGCGCTGTCTTCACGATCTGGCGCTGTCGGCGGCCGCGCGCACCGCGAGCCAGGCGAGGAGGCGATCGCGCACCCCGTCGAGGCCGCGATAGGCGAGCACCGCCGGCGACATGCTGGCGATAGCATCGTGCACGCGGCGCGCCGCCTCGGCGCTCGTCACGGCGTCGGCGAGCGGGACGCTCTCCACGTGGATCGTGAAGATGGCCTGGCCGCGGCCGGCGATCGGAACGAAGGTCTGGCGCTCGCTGCGGAAGAACGCGCGTGTCGCCACCTCGTCGGCGCCGGCTTCGCTCTCGGCCGGCCAGTCGACGCGGCCGCGCGCCGGATGCTGGTGCAGCTGCGGGTCGGCGCTGATCGTCCAGACGAAGCGCTCCCAGCGATCGGCGCCGGTGACGAGTCGCGCCAGCGACGCGCTCGCGGCGACCAGCATCGCGTTGTCGGCGACCGGCGCGTGCACCTCGGCGAAGTGGCGGCCGATCTTCTCTTCGGGCGCCCAGCGCGAGGGCAGACAGACCGCTAGCCACGGGATCGTTGCGCTCGCGCCGTCGATGACGGCGAAGTCTTCCTCGAACGCGAGCGAGAGCAGGGCGCTCGGACGGTGCGCGGCCGGAAGCGCGGCGAGCACGATGCCGATCGCCGGATCGCCGTCGCCGGTGGGAGCGCCGTTCTCGAGCGCCCAGCCTAGCCGCGGCGCGGCGATCGTCGCAGTGCCGCGAGCGGTCGTCTCGATCACGAAGGTGCCGGGACACGAGCGCGCCGTCTCGTCGGCGACGGCGCGCAGGATGGCGGCTTCGTCGATTCCCGGGGTCGAGCGCAAGGCCTGCGTCGCGAAGCTGCCGAGCACCGCCGTCTTCTCGCGCAGGTGGCGACCGCCGGGGGCGCTCGGCGTGAGCTGCGCCGCCCCGGGCTCGACGCGGCGCAGCCCGGGCTGCATCCGGAAGGGCGCGCTGACCAGCGAGAAGTCGAACGAGGGCATGGACGCTTCGCTGAATTCAAAAGGGCCCGCGGTGCGGGCCCTTTTCACGCGTCCATCCTGACCACACTACACGCGCTTCTTGTACTCGTGCGTGCGGGTGTCGATCTCGACCCTGTCGCCGGTCTGAACGAACAGCGGCACCGAGATCTCGAGTCCGGTCGCGAGCTTGGCGTTCTTCAGCACCTTGCCCGAGGTATCGCCCTTGACGGCCGGCTCGGTGTCGGTGATCTCGCGCACGAGGGTGGTCGGCAGCTCGACCGAGATCGCCTTGCCGTCGTAGAACACGACCTCGACCGGCATGCCGTCCTCGAGGTACTGGATCGCGTCGCCCATGTTCTCGGACTCGACCTCGAACTGGTTGTACTCGGCGTCCATGAAGGCGTACATCGGATCGGCGAAGTAGGAGTAGGTGCACTCCTTCTTGTCGAGGATGATCTGGTCCATCTTGTCGTCGGCCTTGAAGACGACCTCGGTGCCCGAGTTGCTGAGCAGGCTCTTCAGCTTCATGCGCACGGTGGCCGAATTGCGGCCGCCGCGGCTGTACTCGGTCTTGAGCACGACCATCGGGTCCTTGCCATGCATGATGACGTTGCCGGCGCGAATTTCCTGGGCGATTTTCATGGCGTGGGTCCACTGGTGCGCGGCCCGCGAGGCGACGGACCGGAGCGGTCGTCAGCGGGGCGCAAAGCCTTGAATTCTAGCGTTTCCCCTCGACGAAGCGAAGCAGGCGGGTGGCCAGATCGTCCTGCGAGGCGAGGCCCTCGCGCCAGCGGCTGCAGTGCGCGAGCCACGCCGCGCGCAGCGTCGGGTCCGACAGCGGCGCGGCGAGCGAGCCGCCGCCGGTGCCGTTCCAGCGCGCGAAGAGCGCGCGCAGCGCCGCCGCGAGGCCAGGCGGCGCACCGGCGAGAAAGCGTTCCAGGAAGGCGGCGAGCTTGGCCCCGTGGGCGCCGTCGTCCTGCACGTAGAGTTGCCAGACGAAGGGTGCGCCGGCCCAGAAAGCACGCACCAACGAGTCCTCGCCGCGCACGAAGTTGAGCTGGCACGACCACATGAGCCGGTCGAAGTCGCCTTGCGGGAGCAGCGGCAGTCGCAGCGCGCGCAGCATGCCGCGAGCAAGCGATGGTCCGAGGTCGGCGGCGACCTGCTCGGCGATGTCGCCGGGAGCCAGCAGCAGCAGCGTCGGCGCGGTCGCGAGCTCGTCGAGCAGTTCGCCGACGGCGTCGTTGCGGTAGGAGAACAGGCTGACGCGCCGCTCGCCATCGCGAGTCGTCACACCGATCGACGCCAGCCACTCGTCGCCGAGGCCGAACGCGCGCCGGCGCTCGAGCAGCCCCGGCTCGCGCAGCAGGCCGCCGGTCGCTTCGGTGAAGCCGGGAAAGAAGAACCATGTCGTCGACGCCGGCTCGCCGGGCGCGTGAGCGGGCGAGGGCAGGCGGTGCGATCGTTCGGCGTACGGTTCCGCGCTCAGGTGCTCGACGTTGACGATCACCGGTGTGCGCGAGTTCGCGGGAAAGGCTGTCGGCGGTCGGCCCGCGCCGAACAGCTCGACGACGACGTCCGGCGCGGGCGACGGCCCGTCGTCCCAGCGCACGACCTCGACGCGCGGCGCGCCTTGCGGCGCCATCCAGGCGAGGGCACTGGCGTCGTCGACGGCGAGTCGCACCGATTCACCGCGGCCTGCCAGATCGGCCGCGAGGCGCCAGGCGACGCCGATGTCGCCGTAGTTGTCGACGACCCGGCAATAGAGGTCCCACTGCATGCGGTGATTATCGAGAGCGCCGCGAAGTCGCGGCACGAAACCGGGCAAGCAGCCGTGCGGTCGGCGCGGCGAGCACGGGACCGCGCGCCTGCGCGGCACAATCGTCGGCGATGGGCGAGACGACGGTCGATCTTCCGCGCGACAACGACCCTGCCGCGGCGCGCGAGCGCCTTCTCGCCGAGGTCGCCGCGCTGCCCAACCTGCCGGGCGTCTACCGTTTCTTCGACGCCGCCGACCACGTTCTCTACGTCGGCAAGGCGCGCGACCTGAAGAAGCGCGTCTCGAGCTACTTCACCAAGCGCCACGCCGGCAGCGAGGGCGCCCTCTGGACCGGCCACATGGTGGCGCGCATCGTCCGCATGGAGACGACGGTGGTGCGCTCCGAAGCCGAGGCGCTGCTGCTCGAGAACAACCTGATCAAGGCGCTCGCGCCGCGCTTCAACATCCGCTTCGTCGACGACAAGAGCTATCCGTA
>JBDTPG010000067.1:0-13292 GCA_039932815.1 Caldimonas sp. | reverse complement strand
GACTACGTCACCAACCCGGTGCTGCCGGCGCTGATCCAGACGCTCTTCCCGGCCGCGGTTGCCCCGACCAATTTCCCCCGCACCGACCTGCTGACCGTCTTCCTGAAGGGCCTGAAGACGCTCAACCAGCCGGCCAACGTGGTGGCGGCGGAAATGATGCGGCTCAACACCGCGGTCGCGCCGAACACCGGCGTGCAGAATCCGCTCGGCGCGGCTGCGGGAGACAACGCCGGCTTCCCGAACGGACGACGGCCGGGCGACGACGTCGTCGACCTCTCGATCCGGGTGGCGATGGGCGCGTTGTGCGTGCTGACGGGGCCGACCGACACGTTCGGTGTCGGCTGCGCGGCCGCCGCCGCCCCCGCGGGCGGGCTGGCGTTCACGGACGGGGTGCGCAAGACCTACGTCAACTACGGCACGGCCTTCCCGTACCTGACGACGCCATTGCCGGGGAACTTCAACCCGGCCGCGCCGGCCGGCTCGACCTTCCCCTGAGCGAGGAGCGAACATGACAGCCAAAGTCAAGCGGGTCGCCCTCGCGACCGCACTCGCCGCCGGCGCCACCCTCGCGGGTTGCGGCGGCGACCCCCACCAGCCGACGGCGACCGAAGCCGTGCCGGCATCGGCGAGCGAGTCGGTCAGCGGCTTCATCGCTTACCTCAAGGAGCTCGTCGTCGCATCTGCCGATCAGCTCGAGCCTGTCGACGTCAGCGGCGTCACCCCGCCGGTCGACGAGACCAGCGAGCCCGACCCGTCGATCTGACGGGATCACCGGTCGACTACCAAGTCGTCCTGTGCCGAGCCATCCGCCGCACGGCCTCCGTGCGGCGGACCGGCGCGCTCGCAAAGAGCGCCGGTCGAGGCGACCGTGGACAACGCGGGGGAAGAAGGAAGGACGTCGGCTAGAAAGTCCGTCCCGTCGCTCCACCGCGGCTGTGCTAGCGTGCCGCCGCATGCGACTCGCCCTGCCCGACCTGCTCGCGACCCGCAAGGGCCGGCTCGCGGCCTTCTTCCTGCTCTACGTGACCGAGGGCATCCCGCTCGGCTTCACCGCGACGGCGATCGCCGCGCAGATGCGGCGCGGCGGCCTCGGTCCCGAGGCGATCGGCCTCTTCGTCGCCTCGCTCTATTTGCCGTGGGCGTTCAAGTGGGCGGCGGGACCCTTCGTCGATACCTTCTCGTCGGAGCGCTTCGGCAGGCGCCGGCTCTGGATCTTCATGATGCAGATCGGCATGATGGCGACGCTGCTCCTCGCCATGGGCGTCGATTTCGTCGGCCAGCTCAAGCTCTTCACGGCGATCATCTTCCTGCACAACGCGTTCGCCGCGACCATGGACGTCGCCATCGACGCGCTCGCGGTCAGCGTCCTGCCCGAGGACGAGCGCGGCAGCGCCAACGGCTTCATGTTCGCGGGCGCGTCGATCGGCCAGACCATCGGCGGCTCGGGCGTGCTGTTCCTGACCGCGGCGATGCCGTTCCAGTCGACCTACCTGTTCGTCGTCGCGACGATCCTGGCGATCACGCTGTTCGTCGTCCTGCCGCTGCGCGAGAAGGCACGGCCGGTGCTCAGCGCGGAAGCGCACGCCGCCCGCAACGTCCTGCGCGAGCTCACCACCTTCGTGCGCGACGCGTGGCGCGCCTTCACCGGCTCGCGCGCGGCGCTGGTCGGCGTGCTCTATGCGGTGCTGCCCGCCGGGGCCTACGCGCTCAGCCTCGCGCTGCAGTCGAACCTGGCCGTCGAGCTCGGCCTCGACGACAACGAGGTGGCCCAGCTCAATCTCTACACGACGCTGATCTTCGCGCCGGCCTGCATCCTCGGCGGCTGGCTTTCCGACCGCTTCGGCCGGCGCTCGACGCTGGCGATCTTCGTCTTCCTCACCGTCGTGCCGACGCTCTGGCTGGCGTGGACCATGTGGCAGGCCGGCTGGATCATGCCGGTCGACATGAAGATGGCGAACCGGCCGCAGCCGTCTCGGGTGCTGATCATCACGTTCTGGACCGCGAGCATCGTCTACAACGTGTTCCAGGGCCTGTACTACGGCATCCGCAGCGCGCTCTTCATGGACATCACGACGCCGGCCGTCGCGGCGACGCAGTTCACCGCCTACATGGCGCTGATGAACCTGTGCATCTCGTACACGGCGGCCTGGCAGGGCAGCCTGGTCGAGCGCATCGGCTACCCGGGGACGCTCGTCGTCGATTCGGTGGTCGGGCTGATCGGCCTGGCCCTCCTGCCGCTGATGCGGCCAGCGCAAGCGACGGGTCCCGCCGCGAAGTAGGCCGCCGGGCGAGCGCGATGGATGCCGATCCGGCGACAGCCTTCGCGTCGTGGCGCGGCCGCAGCGAATCGCGCAGCGACACGATCACCGCGGCGCCGCTGGCCGCGCTTGCGGCGACGCTCGATCGAGACGACCCGCCGCCCACCGCCGGCAGCGCGGTGCCGCCGCTCTGGCACTGGCTGTATTTCCTGCCGATGGCGCGCCAGAGCGAGCTCGGCGCCGACGGCCATCCGCGCCGCGGCGGCTTCCTGCCGCCGGTCGAGCTGCCGCGCCGGATGTGGGCCGGCGGGAGGCTCGCGTTCGGCACGCCGCTGCGCGTCGGCGACGTCGCGACGCGGCGCTCGACGATCGCCGACATCGCCAGCAAGAGCGCGCGCTCGGGACCGCTCGTCTTCGTCACGGTGAAGCACGCGATCTCGACCGCGAACGGCCTCGCGGTCAGCGAGGACCACGACATCGTCTACCGCGACCTGCCTGCCGCGGGCAGCGCCGCGCCGACACCGCCCGCCGCGCCGCGCGACGAGACCTTCGCGCGCGCGGTCGTCGCCGACGACGTGTTCCTGTTCCGCTATTCCGCGCTCACCTTCAACGGCCACCGCATCCACTACGACCGCCGCTACGTCACCGAGGTCGAGGGCTACCCCGGCCTGATCGTGCACGGCCCGCTGATCGCCACCCTCCTGATCGACCTCCTGCGCCGCACGCACGCCGACGCCGTCGTCACGCGCTTCGAGTTCAAGGCGGTGAGCCCGCTCTTCGACGGCCGCCCGTTCGAGGTCTGCGGCCGCCCCGACGGTGCGCGCCGCTTCGCGCTCTGGGCCCGCAACCCCGAAGGCGGCCTGGCGATGCAGGCCAGCGCCGAGGTCGCCTGACGCGGCGGACGAGAATCGCGCGATGATCAAGAACGCGCCCGACTGTTTCCAGGAATTGCGCGACGCCGTGCGCTCGCTCTGCGCGCAGTTCCCCGACAGCTACCACCGCGACATCGACGCGCGCCGCGCCTATCCCGAGGCCTTCGTCGACGCGCTCACCTCGGCCGGCTGGCTCGCGGCGCTGATCCCGCAGGAGTACGGCGGCTCCGGGCTCGGCCTCGCCGAGGCGAGCGTGATCATGGAAGAGATCAACCGCAGCGGCGCCAACGCCGGTGCCTGCCACGGCCAGATGTACAACATGGGAACGCTGCTGCGCCACGGCAGCGACGCGCAGAAGCAGCTCTACCTGCCCAGGATCGCGAGCGGCGAATGGCGCCTGCAGTCGATGGGCGTGACCGAGCCGACCAGCGGCACCGACACGACCAAGATCCGCACCACCGCCATCAAGCGCGGCGACCGCTACGTCGTCAACGGCCAGAAGGTCTGGATCTCGCGCGTCCAGCACAGCGACTGGATGATCCTGCTCGCGCGCACGACGCCGCTCGCCGAGGTGAAGAAGAAGACCGAAGGGATGTCGATCTTCCTGGTCGACCTGCGCGCTGCCGAAAAGAGCGGCATGACGGTCCGGCCGATCGCCAACATGGTCAACCACGAGACCAACGAGCTGTTCTTCGAGAACCTCGAGATCCCCGCCGAGAACCTGATCGGCGCCGAGGGCCAGGGCTTCCGCTACATCCTCGACGGCCTCAACGCCGAGCGCACGCTGATCGCCGCCGAGTGCATCGGCGACGGCCGCTGGTTCATCGACCGGGTGACCAAGTACGCCGGCGAGCGGGTTGTCTTCGGCCGGCCGATCGGCCAGAACCAGGGCGTGCAGTTTCCGATCGCCGAGGCCTACATCGAGGTCGAGGCCGCCGACCTGATGCGCTTCAAGGCGTGCGCGCTGTTCGACGCGCACGAGCCGTGCGGCGCCGAGGCCAACATGGCCAAGTACCTCGCCGCCAAGGCGAGCTGGGAGGCGGCCAACGCCTGCATCCAGTTCCACGGCGGCTTCGGCTTCGCCGACGAGTACGACGTCGAGCGGAAATTCCGCGAGACCCGGCTCTACCAGGTCGCGCCGATCTCGACCAACCTGATCCTCAGCTACGTCGCCGAGCACCTGCTCGGGCTGCCGCGCTCGTTCTGAGGATGTCTGCCCCCACGCTCTCTTCGTTCGCTGCCCCCCGAGGGGGCGCGCAGTCGGCTTGGGAGCGGCCCGGCGCCGACTGCGATCGCACATGAGACCGCTCGAAGGAATCACCGTCGTCGCGCTCGAGCACGCGATAGCGGCGCCGTTCTGCACGCGCCAGCTCGCCGACCTCGGCGCCCGCGTGATCAAGGTCGAACGGCCGGGCAGCGGCGACTTCGCGCGTGGCTACGACGGCCGCGTGCGCGGCCTGTCCTCGCACTTCGTCTGGACCAACCGCAGCAAGGAGAGCCTCTCGCTCGACCTCAAGCACGCCGAGGCGCCCGCGATCCTGGCGCGCCTGCTGGCGCGCGCCGACGTGCTCGTGCAGAACCTGGCGCCGGGCGCCGCGGCGCGCATGGGCTTGTCGTACGAGGCGCTTGCCGAACGCCATCCGCGGCTGATCGTGTGCGACATCTCCGGCTACGGCGACGACCCCGAGCGCCCCGGGCCGTACCGCGACAAGAAGGCGTACGACCTGCTGATCCAGAGTGAGTCCGGCTTCCTCTCGATCACCGGCACGCCCGCCGAACCGGTCAAGGCGGGCTGCTCGATCGCCGACATCGCCGCCGGCATGTACGCGTACAGCGGCATCCTCGCCGCGCTGATCGAGCGCGGCCGAACCGGCCGCGGCCAGCGGATTGACGTCTCGATGCTCGAGAGCATGGCCGAGTGGATGAGCTACCCGCTCTACTACGCCTTCGACGGCGCGGCGCCGCCGCCGCGCAGCGGCGCCGCGCACGCGACGATCTATCCCTACGGGCCGTTTCCCGCCGGCGACGGCGGCGTCATCATGCTCGGCCTGCAGAACGAGCGCGAGTGGCAGGTGTTCTGCGAGCGCGTCCTCGAGCAGCCGGCACTCGCCCGCGATCCCCGCTTCGCCTCCAACGCGGCGCGCACCGCCGAGCGCGACGCGCTGCGCGCGATCATCGTCGAGGCGTTCGCCGGCTTTGCGACCGGGCAGGTCATCGCCCGGCTGGACGCGGCGCAGATCGCCAACGCGCGCGTCAACACGATGGCCGAGCTGTGGCGACATCCGCAGCTCGAAGCGCGCGGCCGCTGGACCGAGATCGCCACGCCCGCGGGCGCCGTTCCGGCGCTGCTGCCGCCCGGCGCGCGCGATCGCGGCGACGTCCGCATGGACCCGGTGCCGGCACTCGGCGCGCACACCGACGCGCTGCTCGCCGAGCTCGGCATCGACGCAGCGACGACGGCGCGGCTGCGTGCCGAAGGCGCCGTCTGAAGCGGCGCCGACGGCAACGACAGGACGACAGGACGACATGTTGGCCGAATCCTCCCCCGGCGAAGCGCTCGCCGCCTTCGCCGCCTCGCTTTCCGTCGACTCGATTCCGGCGACAGTGCTCGACGCCGCCGAGGACCTGATGGTCGACTGGCTCGGCTCGGCGCTCGCCGGCAAGGGCGCGCGCCCGGTCGAGACGATCGCCCGCTTCGCCGAGCGCATGGGTCCGGCCGACGGTCCGAGCGAGCTGCTGATCCATCGGCGCGGCTCCAGCCCGCTGATGGCGGCGATGGCCAATGCCGCCGCCTCTCACGTCGCCGAGCAGGACGACCTGCACAACGCCTCGGTGCTTCATCCGGCGACGGTCGTCTTCCCGCCGGCGCTCGCGGTCGCGCAGGCGCTCGGCCGCAGCGGCGCCGAGCTGCTGACGGCGGTCGTCGCCGGCTACGAGGTCGGCATCCGCGTCGGCGAATTCCTCGGCCGGTCGCACTACGCCGTCTTCCACACGACGGGCACGGCGGGGACGCTCGCCGCCGCCGCCGCCACGGGCCGCCTGCTCGGGCTCGACGCCGACCGCATGGCGCACGCCTTCGGCTCGGCGGGGACCCAGGCCGCGGGCCTGTGGGAGTTCCTGCGCGAGGCGGCCGACTCGAAGCAGCTGCACACCGCGCACGCCGCGGCGGCCGGGTTGACCTCGGCGTATCTCGCCGCCGACGGCTTCACCGGCGCCAGGCGCATCTTCGACGGTCGTCAGGGCATGGCCGCCGGGCTGTCGCGCGATGCCGATCCGGTGCGCCTGATCGATCGGCTCGGCTCGCGTTGGGCGCTCGCCGAGACGTCGTACAAGTTCCACGCCTCGTGCCGCCACACGCATCCCGCCGCCGACGCGCTGCTCGACGCGATGCGCCGCCATGGCCTGCGCGGCGCCGACATCGCCGCCGTCACGGCGCACGTCCACCAGGGCGCGATCGACGTCCTCGGGCCGGTCAGCGATCCGCAGACGGTGCACCAGTCGAAGTTCTCGATGGGAACGGTGCTCGCCATGGTCGCGATCCATGGCTCGGCCGGCCTCACCGACTTCGACGCCCACTGGCACGACGCCGACGTGGTCGACTTGCGCGACCGCGTCGCGATGCAGCTCGATGCCGCCGTCGACGGCGCGTACCCGGCGCGCTGGATCGGCAAGGTGACGGTTCGCACGCACGACGGCCGCATGTTCGATGCGCGCGTCGACGACCCGAAGGGCGACCCGGGCAACCCGCTCGGACGCGACGAGATCGAAGCGAAGGCCGAGCGGCTCGCCGCCTACCGCGACGGCGCGAGCAGCGCCGAGATGCGGCGTGCGATCGACCGCATCCGCGCCTTGCGGACGACGGCGCGCGTCGGCCGCCTGCTGTCCTGAGCGCCGCCGTGGCCGCGCGCTCGTACCTGTTCGTCCCCGCCGACCGCCCCGAGCGCTATGGCAAGGCGCTCGCCAGCGGCGCCGACGCGGTCATCGTCGACCTCGAGGACGCGGTCGCGCCCGCTGCCAAGGATCTCGCCCGCGCCGCGCTCGCCGAGTGGCTCGACCGCGGCGGCACCGGCATCGCGGTGCGCATCAACGACGCGGCGAGCGCGGGCTTCGCTGCCGACCTCGCCCTCGTCGCCCGCAGCGGCGTCGCCGCCGTCGTCGTGCCGAAAGCCGAGGGGGCCGATCAGCTCGCGCGCGTCCGCGCCGCCGCGCCGCACGCGGCCCTGGTGCCACTTGTCGAGACCGCGGTCGGCATCGATCGCCTGCGCGAGATCTCGCACGCGCCTGGCGTCGCCCGGCTCGCGTTCGGCTCGATCGACCTGCAGCTAGACCTCGGCATCGACGAAAGCAGCGACGGCAGCGAGCTGCTCTGCTTCCGCTCGGCGATCGTCCTCGCGTCCCGGCTCGCCGGTCTCGAAGCGCCGATCGACGGCATCAGCACCGCGATCGACGAGGCCGGCGCGGTCGAGGCCGACGCGCGGCGCGCGCGCCGGCTCGGCTTCGGCGCCAAGCTGTGCATTCACCCGCGCCAGCTCGCCGCGGTCCATGCGGCCTTCGCGCCGGGCGCCGACGAGATCGCCTGGGCGGAGCGCGTCGTCGCCGCGGTGGCGAACGCCGGCGCAGGCGCGGTCGCGGTCGACGGACGGATGGTCGATCGGCCGGTGCTCTTGCGAGCACAGGCGCTGCTCACGCGCCGATCCTGACTCGCCGGCTCGCCCGTCGTCGCTCGGGTTCACCTGCATTGCGGGGGCTTTTCCCAGTCAGTATGGTCCGCCGATCGAGCGGCCGGGCGCGCGGGATGCCGTGCGGCTCTGAAGCAACCACAGGAGCAGGACCATGAAGCTTTTCACAGCCATCGCCGCCAGCGCATTCGCGTGGACGCTCGCCGCCGGCGCTGCCCAGGCGCAGACGGTGATCAAGTTCAGCCACGTCGTCGCCGAGAACACGCCCAAGGGCCAGGCGGCGCTCAAGTTCAAGGAGCTCGTCGAGAAGAAACTGCCGGGCAAGGTGACCGTCCAGGTCTTCCCGAGCTCGCAGCTCTTCGGCGACGCCAAGGAGCTCGAGGCGCTGCTGCTCGGCGACGTCCAGTTCATCGCGCCGTCGCTGTCGAAGTTCGATCGCTACACCAAGAAGATTCAGGTCTTCGACCTGCCGTTCCTGTTCGACGACATCGAGGCGGTCGACCACTTCCAGTCGAGCGCCCAGGGCAAGGCGCTGCTCGAGTCGATGAAAAGTCGCGGCCTGCTCGGCCTCGCCTACTGGCACAACGGCATGAAGCAGCTGTCCGACAACAAGGACCAGCTGAAGCGCCCGGACGACGTCAAGGGCCTGAAGTTCCGGATCCAGGCGTCCGACGTGCTCGAGGCGCAGTTCCGCGCGCTCGGCGCCAACCCGCAGAAGATGGCGTTCAGCGAGGTCTACCAGGCACTGCAGACCGGCGTCGTCGACGGCCAGGAGAACACCTGGTCGAACATCTACTCGCAGAAGTTCTTCGAGGTCCAGAAGACGATCGCCGAGACCAACCATGGCGTCATCGACTACATGGTCGTGACCAACGCGAAGTGGTGGGACGGCCTGCCGGCGGACGTCAAGAAGGGCGTCTCGGAGGCGATGGCCGAGGCGACCGCGTACGGCAACAAGATCGCCAACGACATCAACGAGACCGACAAGAAGCGGATCACCGACGCCGGCAAGGCGAAGATCCAGAAGCTCAGCAAGGACGACCTCGCCGCCTGGCGCAAGGCGATGGAGCCGGTCTGGAAGAAGTTCGAAGGCGACATCGGCCGCGACCTGATCGACGCCGCGCTCAAGTCGAACAAGTAGTCCTCGACCTCCTGCCGCTCGAGAACGGTCGCCTATGCGCTGGCTCGAGCGGCTCGAGGAAGTCCTCGTCGCCCTCCTGATGGCGGCGATGACGATCACCGCCTTCGTGCAGGTGGTCGCCCGCTACGTCTTCAACTACAGCTTCGTCTGGGCGCTCGAGCTGAACGGCGTGCTCTTCGCCTGGCTCATCTTCATCGGCATGTCGTACGGCGTCCGCGTCGGCGCGCACATCGGCATCGACGCGGTCGTCAAGCAACTCAAGGCGCCGGCGGCGCGCGCGGTCGGCATGGTCGGCGCGGCGCTGTGCATCGCCTACGCGCTGATCGTCGTCTTCGGCGGCTGGCAGTACGTCAGGAAGATGTACGAGGTCGGCATCGAGATGCAGGACCTGCCGATCGCCCAGTGGATCCCGCGCATCATCCTGCCGCTCGGCTTCGCGCTCCTCGCGCTGCGTTTCGGCCAGGCGTTCTTTCGCCTCTGGCGCGGCGAGCAGACGACGCTGCTGCACGACGAGGCCGCCGAGGCGCTCAAGCTGCGCGAGCGCCCGGTGCCGCTCGGCGAGGTGCCTGAATGACGACCGCCGCGCTGTTCGCGATGCTGTTCGTGTTCATGGTGCTCGGCATGCCGGTCGCCGTCGCGCTCGGCCTCTCGTCGCTGCTGACGATCATGCTGTTCGCGCAGGACTCGCTCGCCTCGCTCGCCCTCAAGCTCTACGAGACGTCGGAGCAGTTCACCCTGCTGGCGATCCCGTTCTTCATCCTCGGCGGCACGTTCATGACGACCGGCGGGGTCGCCAAGCGAATGATCAACTTCGCCAACGCGTGCATCGGCCACCTGCGCGGCGGCCTGGCGATGGCGTCGGTGCTTGCCTGCATGCTGTTCGCCGCGGTGTCGGGCTCGTCGCCGGCGACCGTCGTCGCGGTCGGCTCGATCGTCATTGCCGGCATGGTCAAGGCCGGCTATTCGCAGAACTTCGCCGCCGGCGTCATCTGCAACGCGGGCACGCTCGGCATCCTGATCCCGCCCTCGATCGTGATGGTCGTCTACGGCGCGGCGACCGAGACCTCGGTGGGCAAGCTGTTCATGGCGGGAATCGTTCCCGGGATCGTGCTGGGCCTGATGCTCATGACCGCGATCTATGTGCGCGCGCGCATGCTCAAGCTCCCCAAGCAGCCGCGCGCCGCGCTCAAGGACGTCGTCATCTCCGGGCGCGACTCGCTCTGGGGACTGATGCTGGTGGTCATCATCCTCGGCGGCATCTACGGCGGCGTCTTCACGCCGACCGAGGCGGCTGCGGTCGCCGCGGTCTACGCTTTTTTCATCGCCGTCTTCGTCTACCGCGACATCGGCCTGAAGGACGTGCCGCGCGTCCTGGTCGACTCGGGCAAGGTGACGGTGATGCTGATGTTCATCATCGCCAACGCGCTGCTGTTCGCGCACGTGCTGACCACCGAGCGGATTCCGCAGGCGATCGCCGAGACGATCGTGAGCTGGGGCATGCCGGCGTGGCAGTTCCTGATGGTCGTCAACGTCCTCCTGCTGATCGCCGGGATGTTCATGGAGCCGACCGGCATCATCCTGATCATGGCGCCGATCCTGTTTCCGATCGCCAGCCGGCTCGGCATCGATCCGGTTCACCTCGGCATCATCATGGTCGTCAACCTGGAAATCGGCATGGTCACGCCGCCGATCGGCCTCAACCTCTTCGTCACCTCCGGAATCACCGGGATGTCGATCGCCCGCGTGGTGCGGGCGGCGCTGCCGTGGTCGCTCGTCCTGCTCGTGTTCCTGATGCTGGTCACGTACGTGCCGTCGATCACGCTGTGGCTGCCGGGCCTGATGTTCTGACCGCGCGGGCGAGCGGCCTGGCGCCAGCCGATCGAACTCGCGCTACGAGGGTGCAGCGATGAGCGAGCGGGTGCCGATCGCGTTCGTCTGCGCGCACCTGTGCGACGAGCGCCTTTACGCCGCGCAGCGGGCAGCGCTGGAGCCGGCCCACGACTGCCGGGTCTTCGCCTTCCACGACGAGGACACGCTCGCGGCGATGGCCCGTTCGGTGCTCGCGGCGATGCCGCCGCGCTTCGCGCTCGTCGGCCTGTCGCTCGGCGGCTACGTGGCATTCGAGATCGTCCGCTGCGCGATCGAACGCATCGAGCGGCTGGCCTTGCTCGACACGACCGCGGTCGCGGACACGCCGGCGCGGCGCGCCGGCCGCCTCGCCGACATCGCCACCGTCGAGGCCGGCGGCATCGAGGCGCTCATCCCGCAGCTGCCCGGGCGCTGGCTGCTGCCGGCGCACCAGCAACGCGCCAACCTCGTCGCGCTGATGGCGTCGATGGCGAGGCGCATCGGCGCAGAAGGCCAGCGGAACCAGCAGCGGGCGATGCTCGGCCGGCCCGATTCGCATGCCGACCTTGCTGCCGTGCGCGTGCCGACGCTCGTCCTCTGCGGGGCAGGCGACGCCGTCACCCCGCCTGCCGATCACGAGGCCATCACGGCGCGCATCGCCGGCGCGCGCCTCGTCGTCGTTCCCGACAGCGGTCACCTGTCGACGATCGAGCAGCCGGCGGCGGTGACCGCCGCGCTCTCGGCCTGGCTCGCCGAGGCGCCTACTCGATCGCCTTGACCATGTCCTCGACGACCTTCTTGGCGTCGCCGAAGACCATCATCGTCTTGTCCATGTAGAACAGCTCGTTGTCGAGGCCGGCGTAGCCCGCCGCCATCGAGCGCTTGTTGACGATGATCGTCTTGGCCTTGTAGGCCTCGATGATCGGCATGCCGTAGATCGGGCTGCCCTTGGTGTGCGCGGCCGGGTTGACGACGTCGTTGGCGCCGAGGATGACGGCGACGTCGACCTGGCCGAGCTCGCCGTTGATGTCTTCCATCTCGAACACCTGGTCGTACGGCACCTCGGCCTCGGCGAGCAGCACGTTCATGTGGCCGGGCATGCGGCCGGCGACCGGGTGGATCGCGTACTTCACCGAGACGCCCTTGGCGATCAGCTTGGTCGCGAGCTCCTTGACGGCGTGCTGCGCGCGCGCGACGGCGAGGCCGTAGCCGGGAACGATGACGACCGTCTCGGCGTTGCCGAGCACGAACGCGGCATCGTCGGCGCTGCCGCTCTTGACCGGCCGCTGCTCGGCCTTCGCCCCGCCCGCGGGGCCGGCCTCGCCGCCGAAGCCGCCGAGGATGACGTTGAAGAACGAGCGGTTCATCGCCTTGCACATGATGTAGCTCAGGATCGCGCCCGAGCTGCCCACCAGCGAGCCGGCGATGATCAGCATCGCGTTGTTGAGCGAGAAGCCGATGCCGGCCGCGGCCCAGCCCGAGTAGCTGTTGAGCATCGACACGACCACCGGCATGTCGGCGCCGCCGATCGGGATGATGATCAACACGCCGAGCAGGAAGGCGATCGCCAGCACGAGGTAGAAGTCGAAGCGGCTCTCGGTCAGCGTGTAGCCGACGATGAAGACGAGCATCGCGATGGCGAGCAGGAGATTGACCCAGTGCTGGCCCTTGAACATCACCGGCGCGCCCTGGAAGACGCGGATCTTCGACTTGCCGGAGAGCTTGCCCCAGGCGATCACCGAGCCGCTGAACGTGATGGCGCCGATCGCCGCGCCGAGGATCAGCTCGAGCCGGTTGCCGGTCGGGATCGCGTCGACCACGCCGCCCGCTGCCGGCCGCGCGACGATGCCGAACGCATACGGCTCGACCGCCGCTGCGACGGCGATGAACACCGCCGCCATGCCGATCATGCTGTGGAAGAAGGCGACCAGCTCGGGCATCGCCGTCATCTCGACCGTCTTGGCGCGCCAGGCGCCGTAGCCGCCGCCGACGACCAGGCCGAGCACGATCCAGCCGAGGCCGACCGGGACCGACAGCTGGTACGTCTCGAGCAGCTTGACGATCAGCGCGCCGGTGGTCACAGCGGCGATCGCCATGCCGGTCATGCCGAAGACGTTGCCGCGGATCGACGTCGTCGGGTGGCTCAGGCCTTTCAGGGCCTGGATGAAGCAGATGCTCGCCACCAGGTACAGCAGCGTGACGAGACTCAGGCTCACTTCTTCTCTCCCGCCGGCGCCGCGATCGCCTTCGGCTTGTCCTTCTTCCTGAACATCTCCAGCATTCGCCGCGTGACCAGGAAGCCGCCGAAGACGTTGACCGCGGCGAGCGCGACCGCGAGTACGCCCATGGTCTTGCCGAGCGGCGTCTCGGTCAGCGCCGCGGCCAGCATCGCGCCGACGATGACGATCGCCGAGATCGCGTTGGTCACCGCCATCAGCGGCGTGTGCAGCGCCGGCGTCACGGTCCAGACGACGTGGTAGCCGACGTAGATCGC
>JBDTPG010000066.1:0-13532 GCA_039932815.1 Caldimonas sp. | reverse complement strand
CGATCTACTTCGGCGGCGGATTCGTCATGTCGCGCTACAGCCAGTGGCTCGAGCGCCGGCTGAAGATCGGCAACGCGCACTGAGCCAGCGGCGCGTTGCGCCTGCGCGGCGTCAGATCGCCGCCAGCGCTCGCGTCAGGTCGGCGCTGAGGTCGTCGATGTCCTCGATGCCGACCGAGAGGCGCACCAGCGCATCGCCGATGCCGAGCTTTTGTCGCGTCGGCGCCGGGATGGTCGCGTGGGTCATGATCGCCGGGTGCTCGATCAGGCTCTCGACGCCGCCGAGGCTTTCGGCGAGGGCGAAGACCTCGCAGCGCTCGAGGAAGCGACGCGCGCCGGCGAGGTCGGTCTTCAGGTCGATCGAAATCATCCCGCCGAAGCCGTTCATCTGCTGCGCCGCGAGCCGGTGCTGCGGGTGCGATTCGAGCCCCGGATAGCGAACGCGCTCGACCTTCGCCTGCGTCTCGAGCCAGCGCGCGAGCGTGAGCGCGTTGGCGCAGTGCCGCTCCATGCGCAGCGCCAGCGTCTTGACCCCGCGCAGCGCGAGATAGCTGTCGAACGGGCCGGCGATCGCGCCGACGGCGTTCTGCAGGAAGCCGAGCCGCTCGCGCCACTCGGCCTGGCGCTCGTCGTTGCCGACGATGGCGACGCCACCGATCACGTCGGAGTGGCCGTTGAGGTACTTGGTCGTCGAATGGACGACGACGTCGAAGCCGAGCTCGAGCGGCCGCTGCACCCACGGGCTCGCGAAGGTGTTGTCGGCGACGGCGATCAGGCCGTGGTCGCGCGCGATCTGCGCCAGCGCGGCAAGGTCGGCGAGCTTCAGGAGCGGGTTGCTCGGCGTCTCGACCCAGAGCACGCGCGTCTCGGGCCGGATGGCGGCGACGACGGCATCGAGGTCGGCCATGTCGACGAAGCTGAAGTCGGTGCCGGCGCTGCGCCGGCGCACCCGCTCGAACAGGCGATAGGTGCCGCCGTACAGATCGTCGCTGGCGACGACGTGGGAGCCGGCGTCGACCACCTCGAGCACGGTCGCGATCGCCGCCAGCCCCGACGCGAAGGCGAACGCCTGGGCGCCGCTCTCGAGGTCGGCGACGCAGCGCTCGAAGGCGAACCGCGTCGGGTTGTGCGATCGCCCGTAGTCGTAGCCCTTGTGCACGCCGGGGCTGCTCTGCACGAACGTCGAGGTCGCGTAGATCGGCGGCATGATCGCGCCCGTCGTCGGATCGGGCGACTGGCCGGCGTGGATCACGCGGGTCGCGAATCGCTGCCGGGTCGTCGCCGCGAGGGCGTTGTCGTCTCGTTTCATGGCCGGGCCTTTCGAAGATGGTTGAGCAGGTCGAAGCGGGTGATGAGCCCATGGAAGCCGGTGTCGTCCTCGACGATCGCGACGAGACCCTTGTCGAGCACCGCACGCAGGGCCGGCAGGCCGGCCGAAGGAGGCAGCGTCTGCAACGCGGCGCTCATCGCCGTGCGCACCGCGTCCTCGTAGCGCGACGGATCGTCCTGGACGTGAAGCAGAAGGTCCGATTCGTCGACGACGCCGACGAGCTTCGCATCGTCGAGCACCGGCAGCTGCTGCAGGTCGGCCGAGCGCATGCGCCGGAACGCGGTGAGCAGGGTGTCGTCGGGGCCGACGCCGACGACGCCGCCCTCCTCGGTGCGGCGCGCGATCAGGTCGCGCAGGTCGCCGTAGCGCCGTTGTGCGAGCAAGCCTTCGTCGATCATCCAGGCGTCGTTGTAGACCTTGCTGAGGTAGCGCGTGCCGGTGTCGCAGACGAAGCTGACGACGCGCTTCGGCACCGTTTGCGCGCGGCAGAAGCGCAGCGCAGCGGCGAGCAAGGTTCCCGTCGACGAGCCGCCGAGCAGGCCCTCGGCCTTCAGCAGCTCGCGCGCCATCGCGAAGCTCTCCTCGTCGGGGATCGAGTACGCGTGCCTGATCGCCGTGAGGTCGGCGATCGGCGGAACGAAATCCTCGCCGATGCCTTCGACCGCCCACGATCCGGCCTCGCCGTGCGTGCCGGTGAGGATCAGGTCGCGCAGGATCGAGCCGGCCGGATCGGCGAGGACGAATTCGACCTCGGGCCGGGCGCGCCGGAAGAAGTTCGTCAGGCCCGTCACGGTGCCGGCCGAGCCGATGCCGACGACGATGGCGTCGACGTCGTGGCCCGTCTGCTGCCAGATCTCGGGGCCGGTCGTCAGCTCGTGGGCGAGCGGATTGGCGGGGTTGTTGAACTGGTCGGCGAAGAACGCGCCCGGGATCTCGGCGGCGACGCGCGCCGCGAAGTCCTGGTAGTAATCGGGGTGGCCCTTGCCCACGTCGCTGCGCGTCGTGTGCACTTCGGCGCCGAGCGCCTTCAGGTGCAGCACCTTCTCGCTCGACATCTTGTCGGGGACGACGAGGACGACGCGATAGCCCTTGGCGCGGGCCACCAGCGCCAAGCCGAGCCCGGTGTTGCCCGCGGTCGCCTCGACCACCGTGCCGCCGGCGCGCAGGCGCCCGTCGCGCTCGGCCGCTTCGATCATCGACAGGCCGACGCGGTCCTTGATCGAGCCGCCGGGATTCTGCGATTCGAGCTTGAGGAACAGCGAGCAGCAGCCGGTGTCGAGGCGCGTCACCTCGACCAGCGGCGTGTTGCCGATGAGGTCGAGGACCGCGGGGCGCGCGCTGGGGTCCATTGCCGTGACGGTATCGCGTTCCCGACCGGCGTGGTTCCGAAACTAGATTCAATACAGGCGGGTCGTGTCACCGCCATCGACGCCCAGCACCGCGCCGTTCACGAACGAGGCCGCATCGGAGCACAGCCAGACGATGGCGTTGGCGGTCTCTTCCGACTCCCCGAGGCGGTTCATCGCCGAGTAGCGTCCCACCAGTGCCTTGTAGACGTCGGCAGCGCCGGGCCGCTCGGGGTCGACCATTTCCGACTTCGTGAACCCTGGCGCAACGGCATTGATGCGCAGGCCGGCCTGCGCGTAGTCGACCGCCGCCGACTTCGTCAATCCGACGACGCCGTATTTGCTGACGCAATACGGCGCGTGGCCGATGTCGCTGGGCTTGTATCCGTAGATCGAGGCGATGTTCACGATCGCTCCGGCTCCTTGCGTCAGCATCGCCGGGATCTCGTGTTTCATGCAGAGCCAGACGCCCTTCAGGTTGACGTCCATCAGCGCATCCCATTGCGCCTCTTCCACGTCGGCGACAGGAGTCCGCACGGGTCCGGTGATGCCCGCGTTATTGACCGCACAGTCGAGGCGGCCAAAACGATCGAGCGTCGACTTCACCATCGCTGCGACGTCAGCGGCCTTGCAGACGTCCGTGCGCACGAAGTGAGCTTCGCTGCCCATCGACTCGATCCGGCGCAGCACGGCTTCGCTCTGCTCGGATCGGCGCGCTGCGAGCACGACGCGCGCCCCCTCGCGTGCGAACTGCAAGGCAGCGGCGGCGCCCAGGCCGGAGCTTGCGCCGGTGACGAGTGCGACCTTTCCCTCGAATGGCCTCATTTGGGTCTCCTCACAAGTCGACGGGTTGCAAGAGCCCGCCTCGAGCTTCTGCATCATTCCCCAACCCGGCCTCTCCCCGCGTGCAACTGGCCCCACGCGACTCGAACGCGACGCCCACGGTCCTCGAGCAGGTACGACGCGAGCAACGCGAGCAGCGCCGACACCGCGCCGGTCAGGAGCGCCTCGGCATGGAAGAAGCCGTAGTGATTCGGATGCGAATAGGCGTCGCCCAGGGCGGTGATGGCGCCGACGACGAACGCGTTGCCGTAGCGATTGCGATAGAGCCGCGCGACCGGCGTGAAGCTCAGCAGCAGGGCGACCACGCCGGTGACCAGGCCCGTCCGCAGCGCCGTCGACCAGTGCACCGCGCTGAGCAGGTTGCCCAGGCTGCCGGGCATGCACATCATGCAGGCGCTCGTCGGCTGCCAGAAGCGCTCGACGAAGAGCTTGATGCGAAGTCTCCAACCGATCATGGCGTGATGTGCGTGCGCCAGCCGTCCGGCAACGAACGCATGCTACGTGTTCCCCTCGGCGATGGGTCGGACGGAGGGTGTTTCCCCTCTCGCCCCGATTCAGTTAGCGTCGGCGCCCGGCACCAGCGTTCGAGTGACTGACCATGGCTCACCTGCCCGACAACGGAATCCGCAACCTCGAAGACCTGCGCCGCTTCGAAGCCGAGAAGACGCTCGCGGAGCGTTTGCCCGAGCGCAGCGTCCTCGATGTGTTCACCGGCACCGCCGCGCGCTCGCCCGACCGCATCGCGATCACGCAGATCATGACCGGCGCGCCCGACGAGGTCGCGCGCCGCGTCACGTACCGCGAGCTGCTCGGCCTGGTGCGCCGCGCCGCCAACCTGTTCGCCTCGCTCGCCGGGCCGCGGCCGGGAGTGGCCTACATGCTGCCGAGCCTGATCGAGACGCACGCGACGTTGTTCGGCGCCGAGACCGCCGGCTACGCGGTGCCGATCAACTTCCTGCTCCAGCCGGAGCACATCGCCGCGCTGCTCGAGGCGTCGGGCGCGCGCGTCCTCGTCGCGCTCGGCCCGCACCCGGTGCTCGACATCTGGCAGAAGGCGCTCGCGCTGCGCGAGCAAGTGCCCGGGCTGACGCTCGTGCGCGTCGCCGCGCCGGGAACGCCGCTCGAGCCCGGCGTCATCGACTTTGCCGCGGCCCTGGCGGCGCAGCCCGACGACCGCCTCGCCTTCGGCGCACCCGGCAGCGACGCCGACGTCGCCGCCTATTTCCACACCGGCGGCACGACCGGCGTGCCGCGCCTGGTCGCGCACACCCATCGCGGCCAGCTGGCGGCCGCGTTCGGAGGCGCGGTGCTGGGCGACATGCGCGCGAGCGACACGCTCACCGCCACGTTGCCACTGTTCCACGTCGGCGGCACGATCTTCTGCGCGCTCAGCGCGTTCATGGCCGGCATGGAGATCCTGATCATGTCGCCCGGCGGCCTGCGCACGCCGGCGATGGTGCAGGGCTACTGGCGCCTGGCGAGCCGCTACGGCGCGACGCTGGTCGGTGCGGTGCCGACCTCGGTCGGCGCGGTGCTCGAGGTGCCGCTGGCCGGCTCCGACATCTCGGCGGTGCGCGCCGGCTTCTGCGGCGCGGCCTCGCTGCCCACCGCCGTCGGCGAGCGCTTTCGCGAGGTGACCGGCCGCGGCCTGTACGAGGTCTACGGCATGACCGAGGCCTCGGGCCTGGTCGCCATCGATCCGGTGGCCGGCCCCGGCGGCATCGGCTCGGTCGGCTTCGCCCTGCCCTACACGCGCATCGAGGTGCGCCGGCTCGGCGCCGATGGCGCACTCGGCGCCGAGTGCGAGAGCGGCGAGATCGGCGTGATCACGATCCGCGGGCCCCATGTCTCGCCCGGCTATCGCAACCCCGAGCACGACGCCGGCATCTTCGTCGACGGCATCCTCGACAGCGGCGACCTCGGCTACACCGACGAGCACGGCCGGCTGCACATCGCCGGCCGCGCCAAGGACCTGATCATCCGCAGCGGCCACAACATCGATCCGTTGATGATCGAGAACGCGATGGCGACGCACCCCGCGGTCGCGCTGGCGGCGGCGGTCGGCATGCCCGATCCCTACGCCGGCGAGCTGCCGGTCTGCTACGTGGCACTGCGGCCCGGCACGCAGGTCAGCGAGGACGAGCTGCACGCGCACGCGCAGCGGACGATCGGCGAGCGGCCCGCGTGGCCGAAACAGATCCACGTCGTCGATTCGATCCCGCTCACCTCCGTGGGCAAGATCTACAAGCCGCAGCTGCGCACCGACGCGGCGACGCGGCTGGTGACACGGCTGCTGCGCGACCAGCTCGCGCTGGTCGATGCGCAGGTGCAGGTCAGCGACGGCGGCAAGCGCGGCATGCGCGTTCGCGTCACGCTGCCGGCGGCGGCGGCGGCGGCGCTGCCGGCGGTCGAGCGCGCGCTGGCCGGCTACCTGTTCGAGTCGGAGGTCGTGAGCGCAGCGTCGTGAGCGGGCGTGGGGAACACAATCGCCGTATGCCCGCACCGCTGACGATCGCATCGCCCCGCTCGCTCGGCTTCGACCCCGAGCGGCTCGCCCGCATCGACCGTTTTCTCGCCGAGCGCTACGTCGATCCGGGCCTGCTGCCGTGCGCGCTGCTGCTGGTCGCACGGCGCGGCGAGCTCGTGCACCGAAGCGTCCTCGGCCACGCATCGCTCGAGCGTCGACAGCCTCTCGCCGAGGACACGATCTTTCGCATCTACTCGATGACCAAGCCGGTCACGAGCGTCGCCTTCATGATGCTCGTCGAGGAGGGCCGGATCGCGCTCGACGACCCGGTCGCGAAGTGGATCCCGTCGTGGTGCGATCTGCGCGTCTTTCGCTCCGGCGTTCCGGGCGCGTTCATCGCCCGGCCGCCCGATGCGCCGATGCGCGTCATCGACCTGTTGCGCCATACCTCCGGCCTGACCTACGGCTTCCAGCTGCGCACCAACGTCGATGCCGCCTACCGCAGCCTGCGCCTCGATCCGTTCGAGTCGGAGAGCCTCGCTTCCTTCGTCGAGGCGCTCGGCCGCGTGCCGCTCGAGTTCTCGCCCGGGACGGCGTGGAACTACGGCGTCTCGACCGACGTCGTCGGCCATCTCGTCAGCGTCGTTTCGGGCCTGCCGTTCGACGAGTTCGTGCGCAGCCGCATCCTGCAGCCGCTCGGCATGCACGACACCGACTTCCACGTTCCCGCGGCGAAGGTCGCGCGCTTCGCCGACTGCTACGTCAAGTCGGCGGCGGGCGCGCTCGCGCCGGCGCCGCCGCAGGACTACCTGAAGCCGCCCGGCGCGCCTTCGGGCGGCGGCGGCCTCGTCTCGACGGGCGCCGACTACCTGCGCTTCTGCGAGATGCTGCGTCGCGGCGGCGAGCTCGACGGCGTGCGCCTGCTCGGGCCGAAGACGCTGCGGCTGATGCGCGCCAACCACCTCCCCGGCGGCCGCGACCTCGCCGACATGTCGGTGTCCATGTTCTCGGAGGCGACCTACCAGGGCGTCGGCTTCGGCCTCGGCTTCGCGATGACGACCGACCCGGTCAAGTGCGGCGTCTCGTCGTCGCCGGGCGAGTACTGGTGGGGCGGCCTGGCGTCGACCGCGTTCTGGGTCGACCCGGTCGAGGACGTCTGCGTCGTCTTCCTGACGCAGCTGATCCCGTCGAGCTCGTACCCGATCCGGCGCGAGCTGCGGACGATGGTCAATGCGGCGATCGTGGAGCCGGCCTGAGCATTACCAGCGCGGATCCTCGGCGCCCCGACCGGCTACGGCGCCGTCGGCGCGAACGTCACGTCTCGCGTGTCGTCTAAGTGAAGATCAGGGACTAGTCGACCCGGTGCGGCCACGCGAAGGACCACCATGAGCACGGCAGCGATGGCGCCGCCGCGTCATCCCTCGGCAAGGTAGCGGCGCGCTCGCTCGACTTCCGGTCGACCGGCGCCGCCGACCGCCAACGTCGTGAGCAGCGTGAAGTAACGGCGCGCCTTCGCGCGGTCGCCGGCCTGCGCGGCAGCCTCGCCCGCGCCGGCCAGGCTTCTGAAGCGGTTCGGGTCACGCACCTGGGCGCGCTCGTATTCCGCGAGGGCCTCCGCAGGCCGGGCGCTTTCGAGCAGCATGTCGCCCAGCAGTTCGTGCGCGGGAACCAGGCGGCCAGGGCTGACCGCGTTCTTCTCGCTCGTGTCTTCGAGCGTCGCAGCAGCGCGCATCAGGTCGAGCCCCGCGTCGCGCCGACCGCGCGCGAAGGCGACCCAGGCCGCAGCGGCGAGGCGCTGCACTTCCACCTCGGTCGTCCAGTAAGAGTCCTTCGCCGCCTTCAGCTCCTCGACGATCCGGGCGAGCTTGTCGACGTCAGCGTCAGCGGCGTCCGGATTGCCGCTGCGCGCAGCGCCGAGGGCATGCGCGAAGTGCGTGAGTGCCGCCGTGAATGAAAAGCGCGTGTCCTGCGGCTGGAGCTGGGCCGCCTCCTTCCACGCGCCGCGCTCGACCGCAAAGCGCGCCGGGATCGCCGCCAGCGCGTACGGGACCTGCCGCAGCTGGGGATTGCCGCGAACGGTCGGCGCCTCTTCGAGGACGCGGCGTGCGTCGGTGTCGAGCCCCTGCTGCAGGTAGGCATAGACCAGGTAGTCCATCGCGTGGAGCTGGTCGTTGAACTCGTTCTCTGCCTTCGCGACGCTCGCCGAACGCAGGTTGCTCGACACCGAGTCCGGCCAGGCGCCGACCCGGGTGAAGATGTGCGAGGGCATGTGCAGCGCGTGCGGCGCCGACGGGGCGATCTCGGAATAGCGCGACGCCGCCATTCGTCCCTTGTCGGCGATCGGCGGATAGTCGTAGCTGTGGATCAGGTAGTGGGCGACGCCGGGATGGTCGGGATGCTTCTTGAACTGGCCTTCGAGGATGGCTGCGGCCTTGAGCGTCGCGGCGAAGGTCTGCTCGCTCGGGTCCTGCGTCGCGGTCAGGTAGATCGCCGAGAAGATCTGCGCCTCGTCGTCGTCCGGGAAGCGCCGGGCGACGCCCTCGAACGCATCCGACAAGGCCTTGATGCGCGCCCGGTGCGGTTTGCCCGAAGCGGGCTCGTAGTACGCGGCCACCGCTTCGATGAACATCCGCTCACGCTCGGTCTTCGCGCCGGCGGCGCGACCGCGCTCGATCGCCTCGCGCGCCTGCTCTGCCTGCGCCTGCGACGGGCCCGCAGCGAAGGTGTTGCCGATGAGGACGGTGGCGATTCCCCAGGTCGCGATGGCGCACCCTGGGTCGGAAGCGAGCACGGCGCGGAATGTCTTCTCGCTCTCGCGAAACCAGAACGAATGGAGAAGAGCGACGGCGCGCTCGAAGCTCGCCTGCACCTCAGGGCTGCAGGAATTGGCGAAGACGACGCGGCCGAGCTGCTCGGGCGCCTTGCCCACCGGCACGGCCGCGTGGTGCGGCTCGGCTGTCTGCGCCGAGGGCGCCGTCGCGAGCCCGGAAAGGAGCAGTGCCGCCGCGACGTGGATATGCATCTTCATGGCAATACTTTCAGCAGAGCGCGTGGTGGATCAGCTTAAGTTGAATCGAAGAGCAAGTCTATTCAACGGCACGGACGTACCGCGGCGCGTCGGTCCGGGCGCATGGACCGCCGGCGGGTCGACGAGGGCCCGGCCTCGCGCCGTCGCCGCGGTGCTGACGGTGCTGCTGCATCTGCTGATCCTGTTCGCCCTCCTGCGCGTCACGATGAGCGTCGTCGAGCCACCTCCACAGGCCGCCGCGCAGGAAACGAGTGCCGACACGCTTCGCGACGCCGGCGAGCGGATCGTCAGCGTCGACATTCGACCCGAACTGTCGAGGCGCGGCCTCGTGTGCCCCGGCAGCAAGTACATCGGCGTCGGCATCACCGCCGATCCGCGCACCCATCGCATCATCATGGTCGGCGACGACACCCCGGCTTCGCGCGCCGGCCTGCAGCACGACGACATCGTCCTGAACCCGGAAGTCTGGAGCGATTCCCGTCAGGAAGGAGCCTTGCTCCGCGTCCTGGTCTTGCGCGATGGCGTGAAGACGATCGTGCCGGTGCGCGTCGGCTGGATCTGCATCGGCTAGCGTCCCGGCGATTTCGCTCGGCCGGCCTGCGCCGCGCCGGCCGTCGCCGGCAGCCCGGGGCACATCGGCTGGTAGGCGGCGTCGCCGACGTACTGTCGCCACTCGGCCTCGGTGAGATTGCGATTGGCGCGCCGGCACGCGCGCTCGCGCCATGACGCCACGGAGACGTCCCACAGCCTGACCGTCTTGTCGATGCTGGCCGACGCGAGCGTCTTGCCGTCGGGGCTGAACGCGACCGCGCGCACGACGCTGGCATGGCCGTGCAACGGCGCGCCGAGCGGCTGCTGCGCCGCGACATCCCACAGGAACACGTCGTTGTCGTTGCCCGCCGAAGCGAGCAGGGTGCCGTCGGGACTGAAGGCGACGCTCGTCACGGCTTCCTCGTGCGCGCGCAGCGCCGGGCCGCGCGGCAGGCGGCGCGCGACGTCCCAGAACAAGACGCTGTCGTCGCCGCCCGACGCCAGCGTCTTGCCGTCGGGACTGAAGGCGACGCTTTCCGCCACCACCGAATGGCCGACCAGCGGCGGCGCGAGCGCCTTCATCGTGCGCAGGTCCCACAACCGGATCGTCTTGTCCCAGCTGCCGGCCGAGGCCACCGTGCCGTCGGCAGCGACGGCGACGCTGGAGACGCGGTTGCCGTGGCCCGCGAGCGGTTCGCCGGAAGCCTGGCGGCTTCGCACGTCCCACAACCGCACGGTCTTGTCGTCGCCGCCCGAGACGAGCGTCGCACCGTCGCGGCTGAAGGCGAGACTCATGACGGCACTCCGATGCCCTTCGAGCGGCGACCCGAGCGGCTTGCGCGCCGCCAGGTCCCACAACACGATCGTTCCCTTCGCGGGGCGATGAACCGGGACGTTGTTCGGGCCGATGCTGACAACCTCGGCCCAGTTCCCCGTCGCGAGCGTCGTGCCGTCCGGGCTGACGGCGAGGCTCATCATGCGGCCGCCGTGCTCGCGCAGCGGCGCGCCGAGGGCACGGCGGCCGGCGACGTCCCACAGCCGCACCGTGCCGTCGTCGCCGCCCGAGACCAGCGTCTTGCCGTCGGGCGTGAAGGCGATGCTCTGCACCCCCGACGCGTGCCCGGCCAGCGGCGTGCCCAGCTGATCGCGGCCGGCGAGATCCCACAGCACGACCGAGCCGTTGTCGCCGCCCGAAACCAGCATCGTGCCGTCGGCGCTGAAGGCGACGCTCTCGACCCAGCTGTTCTGGCCGACGAGCGGCGCGCCTCGGGGCGTGCCGGTCGCCGCATCCCACAGCACGATCTGCGCGTCCCAGCCGCCCGAGGCGAGCGTCCGGCCGTCGGGGCTGAAGGCAACGCTGATGCGCGGCGTGCGCTGGCCCTCGGTCGGCTTCGGCCGCTGCTCGCTGCTGCTCATGCGCGGCAGCGGCGCGCCGCGGCGCTGCTGCGTCGCCACGTCCCACAGGACGACGGTGCCGTCCCAGCATCCCGCCGCCAAGGTCGCCCCGTCGGGGCTGAAGGCGAGGCCGAGCGTGCTGTTCGGCATGGCGAGCGGTGCGCCGACCGGCGCGCGCGTCGACGCGTCCCACAGCGTGATGCTGGCGGAGCCGCCCGAGGCGATCAGCTTGCCGTCGGGACTGAAGGCCACCGTCGATACGTCGACGCGATCGGCGGCGATCGGCGCGCCGAGGGGCTTGCGGCTCGCGACGTCCCACAGCATCAGCGTCTTGTCCCACCGGCCCGCCGACGCGAGCGTCTTGCCGTCGGGGCTGAACGCGACGCTGGCGACGCCGGCCTTGTGCCCGGTCAGCGGCGGATCGAGCGGCTGGCGGCGCTCGAGGTCCCACAGGACGATCGTCTGGTCGTCGCTGCCCGACGCGAGCAGCTTGCCGTCGGGGCTGAAGGCGATGCTCGCGATCGGCTTGCCGTGCCCTGCGAGCGCGGGACCGACGGGCTGGCGAGTGCGCGCGTCCCAGACGACGATCTTCCCGTCTTCGCTTCCCGAGGCGATCAGCGCGCCGTCGGGGCTGAACGCCGCGCTCCACACGGTCTGTTCGTTGCCGTGCAGCAGCGCGCCGACGCGCGGCTCCTTCTGCAGGGCGGCGAAGAGCGCGCCGCGCGCCTCGACGGTCTGCTCGACGTCGAGCGCGGCGAGGCTGAAGATCAGCGCCAGGTCGAGGTTGCGCTGGAGCTGGTTGCCCGACTGCGCCGCCAGCTGGCGCGAGAGCGCAATCCGGCCGCGCTGGTCGGCGATCCGGTATTGATAGAACGCCAGCCCCGCGAGCAGGAGCACCACGACGAGCGCCGCGCTGACGCTCCACAGCAGCGATCGCTGCCGCCGCGTCTCGGCGCTCCGGCTCGCGCCGATGAACGACGCCATCAGCGCCGTCGGCCGCGGCTCCTTCTCGGCGCTGCGCACCTGCCAGGCCTCGGCCTGCTGCAGCTCGCCGGCGCGAAGAAGCAGGCTCGCGTCGCGCTGCTCGCGATCCCATTCGGTCGCCTTCTCGAGCAGCCGGGTGTGAGCGTCGACCCACTCGAGATCGGTGTCGACCGCGCTGAGGAGGAGGCCCAGCCCCTTGTCGAAATCGTCCTCCTCGCGCAGGAAGATCCAGTTGAGCCGGGCGAGCGTTTCGGGGACGGCGCGGGCCTCGACGTCGCGACGGACGACGGGAATCAACCGCTTGTGCCTCGCCGCGGCGAGATCGATCTCCTTAATGCACTCCTCGGAGGCGATCGAGTCCGGGCTCAGCACGAAGACGAAGGCGCGCGCCCCCTCGATCCCCGCCAGGATGCGGCCGCGCCATTCCGCTGACGGCGGGATGTCGTCGAGATCGACCCAGTCGTCGCGCTGGCGGGCGACCAGCTCCGCGTGGAGCCGGCCGACGAACTCCTTGTCCTTGCGTGAATAGGAGATGAAGACGTCGGCCATGGCGACCCGTGGGTGTCCTCGACGCTCGCGCCGCGAGGGACTTGACCGTAGCACAGCGCCCGGCGCATCCGGGCCGCGCGCTTTGCAAGCGGGTTCGGGAGTCCGTTCCCGCCTGGCGCGAAGAAGGATAGATTCATGCCTCCATGGCGGGCACATCATGAAGGTCCTGGTGGTGGGCGCGACGGGGACGCTCGGGCGGGCCGTCGTTCGCCGCCTCCTCGGCGCCGGCGTCGAAGTCCGCGCCCTCACGCGAACGCCCGAACGCGCCGCCGATCTCGCTGTGCAGGGCGCCGAGATCGTCGCCGGCGACCTCGTCGATCGTGCCTCGCTCGAGCGAGCATGCGCCGGCGCAGATCGCGTCCTCGCGGCGGCCCATTCGCTGCTCGGCCACGGCC
The DNA here is from genome assembly GCA_039932815.1 of Caldimonas sp. Taxonomy (GTDB): domain Bacteria; phylum Pseudomonadota; class Gammaproteobacteria; order Burkholderiales; family Burkholderiaceae_C; genus Schlegelella_A. The sequence goes on along the minus strand of JBDTPG010000066.1, from coordinate 665 downwards.
GCCATCGCTCCGATCGCGTCGACGACGCCGGCCACCGCGCGCTCATCGATGCGGCGCGCATGGCGGGCGTGGAGCGCTTCGTCTACACCTCGGCGGCGGCCGCGTCGCGCGATCATCCGATCGACTTCTTCCGCACCAAGGCCGCGATCGAGGAGCACCTACGGACGAGCGGCGTGGCGCACGTGATCCTGCGGCCGACGGCGTTCATGGAGCACCACGTGCACGAGTTCAACGGCAAGGGCGTGCTCGCGAACGGGCGCAGCCAGCTGATCGGCTCGGGCGGGAAGAAGCGCAACTTCGTCGCCGCCGACGACGTGGCGCAGTACGCGGTGCTGGCGTTGACCGCCGAGCCGATCCCGGCGCCGGTGATCGAGGTCGGCGGTCCCGGCAACTTCACCAACCGCGAGGTCGCCCAGCTTTACGCCACGCTTGCCGGCATTCCGTTGCGCGTCTCTCGCCTGCCGGCCCCGGTCGCTCGTGCCATCGGGCAGCTCGCGTCGCCCTTTCGCCCCGGGATCGGCCGCCTGCTCAAGCTGCTCGCCCTGCCCGACGACGCGTTCGAGGAAACGTTCGACGACGCGGGGCTGCGCAAGAATTTTCCCGAGATGAACTCGACGACGCTCGACACCTTCGTTCGCGCGCGCGTCGCCGCGGCGCAAGGCGGC
>JBDTPG010000065.1:0-13824 GCA_039932815.1 Caldimonas sp. | reverse complement strand
AGGTGCTGCGCGTCGGCCTGACGATCGCCGCGATCGCCGCGCCGCTGCAGATCGTTGCCGGCGACATGCACGGCCTCAACACGCTCGAGCACCAGCCACAGAAGATCGCCGCCCTGGAGGCGGTGTGGGAGACCGAGCGCGGCGCGGCGCTACGCCTCTTCGCCTGGCCGTCGGAGAAGGACCGCGCCAACCACTACGACATCGCCGTGCCCCGCCTCGGCAGCCTCATCCTCACCCATTCGATGGACGGCGAGGTCAAGGGGTTGAACGAGTTCCCGGGCGTGCACCCGCCGGTCGCGCCGCTGTTCTTCGCCTTCCGCATCATGGTCGGCGTCGGCGTGCTGATGCTGCTCTCGGCGTGGAGCGGCGTCTGGCTCTACCGGCGCGCGCGCTGGGACGCGCAGAAGCTGCCGCGGCGCTTCCTGCAACTGCTCGCGGGAATGACCTTCGCCGGCTGGCTGGCGACGGTCGCCGGCTGGTACGTCACCGAGATCGGCCGTCAGCCCTACATCGTGTTCGGCCTGGTGAAGACCGCCGACGTCGCTTCGTCGACGAGCGCGCCGATGATCGCCACGACGCTCGCGCTCTACGTCACCCTGTACATCGCGCTCGTGATCGCCTACGTGACGGTGCTCAAGTACATGGCCGAAAAGCCCGAGGACGTGCTCGCCGCCGAGGCGGCCGAGCAGGCGGTCACGCCGCCCGGCATCGCCACCGCCGCTTCCGGCCTCGCCGGGGCGCAGGCGCGATGACCGCCTTCACCCTCGACGAAGCGCTGCCGGTGGTCTTCATGGCGCTGATGGGCGTGTCGATGCTGGTCTACGTCGTCAGCGACGGCTACGACCTCGGCGTCGGCATGCTGATGCACCGCGCCAGCCCCGCCGAAAAGGACACGCTCGTCGCCTCGATCGGCCCTTTCTGGGACGCCAACGAGACCTGGCTCGTGCTCGGCGTCGGCATCCTGCTGATCGCCTTCCCGAAGGCGCACGGCGTCGTCCTCGGCGAGCTCTACCTGCCGGTCGCCTTCATGCTGATCGCGCTCGTGCTGCGCGGCGTCGCCTTCGACTTCCGGGTCAAGGCGCGCGAAGGCCACAAGGCAACCTGGGATCGCCTCTTCTTCATCGGCTCGACGATCACCTCGGTCTCGCAGGGCTGGATGCTCGGCCGCTACGTGAGCGGCTTCGGCAGCGGCTGGAACTACCCGCTCTTCGCCGCCGCGATCGCCGTCGCGCTGCCGATGGCCTACGTGCTGATGGGCGCGTGCTGGCTGATCATGAAGACCGAGGGCGATCTTCAGGAGCGCGCGATCGGCTGGGCGAAGATCGCCTGGCTGCCGGTCGTCGTCGGCATGGTGCTGATCTCGATGGCGACGCCGTGGATCAGCGAGACGGTGCGGAACCGCTGGTTCGCCTTGCCCGAGATCATCGCCTTGAGCGCGATCCCGCTCGCGACCGGTGCCGCGCTGTGGACGGTCCGTGCGTTGCTCGGCGGCAAGCTCGTCCGCGGTGCCCTCTGCTGGCTGCCGTTCGCGCTCATGATCGGCGTCTTCCTGCTCGGCTTCCTCGGCCTGGCGTACAGCATCTATCCGTTCGTCGTCATCGACCGGCTGACCGTGTGGCAGGCGGCAAGCAGCACCGAGGCGCTCGAGTTCATCCTCGTCGGCGTCTGCATCTCGGTGCCGGCGATCGCCGGCTATACGATCTATTCGTACCGCGTGTTCCGCGGCAAGACGGCCGAGCTGAAGTACGCCTGATCGCGACCGAAAAGGAACCACCATGAGCGCCCCGACCCCGCCCGCCTTCGTCCGCCCGCCCCGATTCAGCGCCGAGGAATGGCAAGCCCGCGTGCAGCTCGCCGCCGCTTACCGCATCTTCGATCACCTCGGCTGGACCGAGCTGATCTACAACCACATCTCGCTGCGGGTTCCGGGCGAGGAGTCGAACTACCTCATCAACCCGTTCGGCCTGCACTACTCCGAGGTGTGCGCGTCGAACCTGGTCAAGGTCGATCGCGACGGCAAGATCGTCGGCCACTCCGACTGGCCGATCAATCCGGCGGGCATCACCTTTCACGGCGCGATCCACGCGACGCTGCCCGAAGCGCATTGCGTGATGCACCTGCACACCACGGCGACGCAGGCGGTGTGCTGCCTGAAGGACGGGCTGGCGTTCACCAACTTCTACGCGGCGCAGCTGTACGGCAAGGTCGCATACCACGACTTCGAGGGCATTACCGTCCACGCCGACGAAGGCGCGCGAATCCTGAAGAGCGCCGAGGGCCGGCCGGTGCTGCTGCTGCGCAACCACGGGCCGGTGACGACCGGCGCCACCGTGGCGCAGGCGCTGGTGCTGATGTGGACGGTGACCCGGGCCTGCGAAGTGCAGCTGGCGACGCAGTCGATGGGCGAGGCGATCCCGATCCCGCGCGCGGTGCTCGAGAAGTGCGTCGCCGACTCGTTCCAGTTCAGCCCGAAGTACGACGCCGGCGAGGATGCACTGGCGGCGCTCAGGCGGCTCGTCGACCGCAAGGACCCGAGCTACCGCATGTAGCGGCGTCGGGCGCCGGGCTCAGGTCGGGCTCTTGGCGCGCGCTGCGCCGAGCTGCTTCTCGATCTGCTCGGTGTTCATCGCGCCGGCCTGGTGGCGGCCGTCCTCGAAGACGAGCCCCGGGGTGCCGCGGATGCGGTGCTTCTGGCCGAACGCGAAGTTGCGCTGCAGCGCCGAGGTGTCGCACTGCGGGCTGTCGGCGACCATCGCGCCCTTCAGCATCCAGTCGCGCCAGGCCTTGGTGTTGTCCTTGGCGCACCAGATCTGCTTCGACTTCTCGGGCGAATCGCCGCCGAGGATGGGATAGAGGAAGGTGTAGACGGTGACGTCCTTGACCGCCTGCAGGTCCTTCTCGAACTTCTTGCAGTAGCCGCAGTTCGGATCGGCGAAGACGACCAGCTTGCGCTCGCCCGTGCCCTGCTTCCAGACCATCGCGTCCTTGAAGGGCAGCGACTTGAAGTCGATCGCGGTCAGCTTGGCGATGCGCTCCTCGGTGAGGTTGACGCGCGTCTTCGTGTCGACGAGCTGACCCTCGATGATGTAGTTGCCCTGCTCGTCGGAATAGTAGAGATCGGTGCCGACACGCAGCTCGTAGACGCCGGGGATCGGCGACTTCGAGATTTCGTCGATCTTGGGAAACTGGGGCACGCGCTCACTGATGTTCTTGCGGATCGCGGCTTCGTCGGCGAAAGCGGCAGAGGCACAGGAAAGCGCGAGGGCCAAGGCGGTGACGACACGCGAGGAACGGTTCATGACGGTCTTTCAGGAGTCGAGCGCCCGGGCGGTGAGCCAGCGCTTGAGCGGGGCGACGCGATTGACGATGGACATTCCATTGTTGCGGAGTTCGCGGATCGGTGCCGAAGGCTCGGCGAACAAGCGCAACAAACCGTCGGTAATGCGCGTCATCGCCCAGGTGGGCGCGGCGCGCTGCCGTACGTAGCGCCGCAACAACCGTTCGTCGCCCAGGCCGCGCCACGGCTCACGCTCCGCGATCACGGCCGCGAGCGCAAGGACGTCGGCGAGGCCCAGGTTGAGGCCCTGGCCCGCGAGCGGATGGACGACGTGAGCCGCGTCGCCGAGCAGCACCCATCCCGGCCCCGACCAGGTCGCCGCGCCGCCGACGACGAGCGGCCAGGCAGCGCGCTCGGAGCCGAGGCTGAGCGCGCCGACCTCCGGCCCGGCCGCGGCCGCGAGCTCGCTCTCGAAAGCGGCGCCGTCCAGCGCCAGCAGCGCGTCGGCGCGCTCGCTCGGCAACGACCAGACGAGCGCGTACGAGCGATCCTTCTCGGGCCGATCGAACGGCAGCAGCGCGAGCACGTCGGGCGAGCGGAACCACTGGTGCGCGACATGGCGATGCGGCTGGGTCGCGATCAGGCGCGCCGCGATCGCCTTCTGGCCGTAGTCGTCGCGCTCGAATCCGGCGCCGAGCGCGTGCAGCGCGGCAGCGGCGCGCCCTTCGCAATGGGCGACGAGCGTCGCCGTCACGTCGGCGTCGACGCGGGTCACGTGCGGCGCGAAGCGCAGCGCTGCGTCGAGCTCGCGCTCGAGCGCGGCGGCATCGGTGATAACGGCGAGCGCGCCGACGCGCTGCTCCCAGGCCGAGAACTCGAGGCGGCCGGCCGACGCATCGCCGCAAACGACCATGTCGTGGACCGTGGTCGTCGCCCCGGCGCCGAGCGCGTCCCAGACCTTGAGGCGCTGCAGCAGGTCGACCGACGCTGAGTTGAGCGCATAGGCCCGGACATCGCCGCGCGCGGGCGCAGCGGTGGCGCCGCGCAAGGCGACCGAGAGGCCGAGCCGCGCGAGCGAGAGCGCGAGGCTCTTGCCGACGATGCCGGCGCCGATCACCTGAACGTCGAAGCCCTGCATGGGCCGGATTGTAGGGAGCGCTCGGAGACAATCGCTTCGTCGCGCGCCGCGCGAAGGCCCGCTCTAGCAAGGAGAACCGACATCGCCACCGACCTCGATGTGAGTCTCGACTCGATCCACGTCTATCCCGTGAAATCCTGCGCCGGCACCGCGCCGCGCGAAGCGTTGCTGACCGAGACCGGATTCGATCTCGACCGCCAATGGCTGGTCGTCGACGGCGCCGGCAACTTCGTCACCCAGCGCGAGCTGCCGCGGATGGCGCTCATCCAGACGACGCTCAAATCGAGCGAGCTGGTCCTGCGCGCGCCGGGAATGCTCGCGCTTCATGTCGCCGTCGATCGCGTCGAGGAGCGCACCGAGGTCGAGGTCTGGGGCCAGCGCGTCGGCGCGTTCGACATGGGCGCCCTCTGCGCGCAATGGTTCAGCGACTTTCTCGGCCGGCCGCTTCGCCTCGCCCGCTTCGACCCGGAGGCGCCGCGCTACGCCGATCGCAAGTGGACCGGCGACATCGCCGCCGCCAACGCCTTCCAGGACGGCTTTCCCCTCCTCGTCGCGAGCGCCGCGTCGATCGACGAAGTGAACCGGCGTCTCGGCGCCGCCGGCCACGCGCCGGTCACGCTGGCGCGCTTTCGCCCCAACCTCGTGCTCGGCGGCATCGACGCCAACGCCGAAGACCACCTCGACGAGATCGTCTTCGCCGCCGCCGAGGGAACGGTGCGGCTGAAGCTGGTCAAGCCATGCACGCGCTGCTCGATTCCCGACGTCGATCCGGCGAGCGGCGTCGCCGGCCACGCGGTCGGCGACGTGCTCGCTTCCTACCGCGCCGACCCGCGCATGGGCGGCGCAATCACGTTCGCGATGAACGCCGTCATCGTCGAAGGCGTCGACTGCACGTTGAAGGCGGGGATGACCGGCCGGGCCAGCTACGCCTTCGCCTGAAGGCGGCGCACCCGATGCACCGCTTCAAGACCTGGCAGCTGTTCGCCATCTGCGTGCTCGTCTGGGGCACGACGTGGCACGCCATCACCTACCAGCTGTTCGACTTCTCCGCGGAGTCCGGCGTCGCGCTCCGCTTCGCCCTCGCCGGAGTCGCCGTGCTCGTGCTGTGCCGCTGGCGCGGCGTTCCGCTCGGCTATTCGCTCGCCGACCACGGCGCACTCGCGCTCCAGGGCGTGTTCCTCTACGGCGTCTCGTACGTCTGCGTCTATCACGCCGAGCGATTCGTCGCCTCCGGGCTGGTCGCTGTCGGCTACTCGGCCTCGCCGCTGCTGGCCGGCATCGGCGCGGCCGTCCTGTTCGGCACTTCAGTCAGCCGCCGCTTCATCCTCGGCGGTGTGCTGGGCCTGTGCGGCGTCGTCGTGATCTTCTGGACCGAGATCACGCGCGCGACGGGCGGCAACCGCACCGCCCTCGGCGCATGGCTCACGGTCGCGTCGGTGCTGCTCTCCGCCGTCGGCAGCCTCGCGGCGAGCCGCAACCGCGCGCGCCGCATCGCGCTGCTGCCGGCGATGGGCTTCGGCATGCTCTACGGCGCGCTCGCCGCCGCGGTCGTCGCCGTCGCGCTCGGCCGCGGCATCGCCTGGCCCACCGCGCCGAGCTGGTGGCTGTCGCTGGCTTACCTCGCCTTCGCTGGCTCGGTGCTCACCTTCGCCTGCTTCCTGACGCTGCAGGATCGCGTCGGGCCCGGACCGGCGAGCACCGTCGGCGTGATGACGCCGCTGCTCGCGCTGCTCGTCTCGCTCGCCTTCGAGGGCTTTCGCCCGGATCTGCTCACCGCCGCCGGCGCAGGCCTGGCCGTCGCCGGCAACGCGCTCATGCTGAGCCCGGGACTGTCCGGTCGTCGGCCGGAGCCGGTTGCCGCGCGGGAAGCGGGATGAACTCGGTCTCGCCCGGGATGGCGGCGAAGCGCTGAGCGAGCCAGTCATCTTCGGCGGCGCGGATCCGCTCGCGCGAGCTGGCGACGAAGTTCCAGGACAGGAACCGGTGGCCAAGGGACTCGCCGCCGACGAGGACGACGCGGCCGCCGCGCGGCGCCGCCAGCTCGGGCGTCGCGCCGGGCGCGAGGACGACCATCGTGCACTCGTCGTACTTCACGCCGTCGACCTCGATCGGGTGGTCGAGCGCGTACAGGGCGCGCTCGGTCGCATCCCCGGGCGGCAGCGCGATCGACGTCCCGGTCGCGACCGCGCACTCGAAGACCACCGCCAGCGTCGGCGATGCTGTCTCGACCGGCGACGTCGCGCCGAACGCCGTCCCGGCGACGATGTGCGCCGTCGCCGCGGGCAGGCGGACGCGCGGGACGCGATCTGCCGCAACGTGCTGGAACGACGGCGCCGAGTCCTCGAGCGCCTCGGGCAGGGCAATCCAGAGCTGCAGGCCGTGGCTGCGGTGCGCCCGCCCGATCAGCTCCTTCGGCGTGCGCTCGGAATGGACGATGCCGCGCCCGGCCGACATCCAGTTGACGGCGCCCGGCTCGATCCGCTGGACGACGCCGGTCGAGTCGCGATGCATGATCGCGCCCTCGAAGAGGTAGGTGAGCGTCGCCAGGCCGATGTGCGGATGCGGCCGGACGTCGTGGTGGGCGTCGGCCGGGACGTCGATCGGCCCGAAATGGTCGAAGAAGACGAACGGTCCGACCGCGCGCTTGGCCGCCGAGGGCAGGAGGCGGCGCACCACGAAGCCGCCGCCGAGGTCCTTGGCCTGCGGCGAAAGAGTCTGCAACTGGGTCACGAACGAATCTCCGCGGAGCCGAACGTGCCAGTGTAGGGGCCGTCTAAAATCCCGCGTTGCACTTCGCCCAGGATCCCTCCTGAGCCTCCCATGAGCCTCAAATGCGGCATCGTGGGCCTGCCCAACGTCGGCAAGTCCACCCTCTTCAACGCCCTCACCAAGGCCGGCATCGCAGCCGAGAACTACCCGTTCTGCACCATCGAGCCGAACGTCGGCATCGTCGAGCTGCCGGACCCGCGCCTGGCGCAGCTCGCCGCGATCGTCAAGCCGGAAAAGATCGTCCCGGCGATCGTCGAGTTCGTCGACATCGCCGGGCTGGTCGCGGGCGCGTCCAAGGGCGAGGGTCTCGGCAACCAGTTCCTGGCCCACATCCGCGAGACCGACTCGATCGTCAACGTCGTGCGCTGCTTCGATGACGACAACGTCATCCACGTCGCCGGCAAGATCGATCCGGTCGCCGACATCGAGGTGATCCAGACCGAGCTGTGCCTCGCCGACCTGGCGACGGTCGACAAGACCCTGGCGCGCTCGACCAAGGTGGCCAAGTCGGGCAACGACAAGGAGGCCAAGCGCCTGGTCGAGGTGCTCGAGAAGTGCAGCGCCGCGCTCGACCAGGCGCGGCCGGTGCGCTCGATCGCGTTCAGCAAGGAAGAGCTCGCGGTCCTCAAGCCGCTCTGCCTGATCACCGCCAAGCCGGCGATGTTCGTCGCCAACGTCGCCGAGAACGGCTTCGAGAACAACCCGCACCTCGACCGGCTGCGCGCCTTCGCCGACAAGCAGCACGCGCCGGTGGTCGCCATCTCGGCCAAGACCGAGGCCGAACTCGCCGACATGGACGACGCCGACCGCGCGATGTTCCTCGCCGAGATGGGCCAGACCGAATCGGGCTTGGCGCGCCTGATCCGCGCCGCCTTCTCGCTGCTCGGCCTGCAGACCTACTTCACCGCCGGCGTCAAGGAAGTGCGCGCCTGGACGATCCACGTCGGCGACACCGCGCCCCAGGCGGCCGGCGTCATCCACACCGACTTCGAGCGCGGCTTCATCCGCGCCCAGACGATCGCCTTCGCCGACTTCATCGCCCACGGCGGCGAGCACGGCGCCAAGGAGGCAGGGCGCATGCGCGCCGAAGGCAAGGACTACGTCGTCAAGGACGGCGACGTCCTAAACTTCCTCTTCAACGTCTAGACCGCGGGCGGCCGTTCGCAATGTCGCGTTCCGCCGCCTCCGCCCCCGTCGCGACGCCGGCGCACGGCTGGATGCAGTGGGCGCTGCCGCTCGCCCTCACGGCGCTGGCGTACTTCGCGACCGGCCTCGCGGCGATCAAGCTCGCGATCCCGCCGGCCTGGGCGGCGCCGCTCTATCCCGCCGCCGGGATCGCGCTCGCGAGCGTCCTCGTCTTCGGACGGCGCATGCTGCTCGGCGTCGCGATCGCGGCGATGGCCGTCAACCTGATGGCCATCCCGTCACGAGGCTTCGCCGATCCGGCGGCGCTGGCCGTGCCGTTCATCCTCGCCCTCGCCGCGGTGCTCCAGGCCGGTGCCGGGGCGATGCTGGTGCGCCGCTTCGTGCGCCAACCGGTCACGCTGACCTTGCCGCGCGAAGTCGCCGCCTTCTTCGCCTGCTGCGCGGCGAGCAGCGTCATCGCCGCCACGATCTCGACGCTGACGCTGCGCGGCACGGGCGTCATCGCCCCGGCCACCGCGCTCGTGACATGGGCGACGTGGTGGCTCGGCGACCTCGCCGGCCTCCTGATCGCGACGCCGATCGTCCTCACCCTGATCGGCCGCCCGCGTTCCGAGTGGGCGCCGCGCCGGCTTCCGGTCGGCCTGACGATGGCGCTGGTCGTGGCCTTCCTCGGCCTCGGCATCGTCCAGGCGGCGCGCTGGAACAGCGACAGGCTGCGCGCCTCGTTCGAACACGACGCCTCCGGCGCGTCGCTGATCCTCGCCAGCCAGCTCGAGGAGCCGCTGCGCGCACTCGAGGCGATGCGCGGCGTCTTCAGCGTCGTCCGCCACATGCCGCGCTCCGACATGCGCCTGGCGACGCAGCGCTGGCTCGACTCCGGCGCCGTCAGCGCCATGGGGTGGAGCGAGCGCGTCCGCCGCGAAGACATCCCGGCTTTCGAGGCACGCGCCCGCGCCGACGGCATCGGCGGCTATCGCGTCTTCGATCGCACCGACGCGGTCGCGCCGCTGGAAGGCCCGGCCGGCACCGGCGACAGCGCGCCGGCCCGACTCGACAGCGGGGAAGTGATGGCGGTGCGCCTGATCGAGCCGCTGCAGGGCAACGCCTCGGCGCTCGGCGTCAACGGCCTGTCGATCCCCGCCGCACGCAAGGCAATCCAGCAGGCGGTCGACTCCGGCAACGCCGCCGCGACGGCCGGCTTTCGCCTGACCCAGCAGGAGGACAGCGACAAGCGGATGGGGATCGTCATCTACGAGGCGATCTACGACGGCGACACGAGCGGTGTCGCGCAGCGCCGCGGCTCGGTCCGCGGCGTCGTCTTCGTCACCCTGACGATGGACACGCTGCTCGCCGGCGTCATCGGTCAGGTCCCGGCGTACTTGAAGCTCTGCCTCGCCGATGCCGATCCGTTGGCGCCGCGGCGGCGCCTGTCGGGGCGCCCCGGCTGCGAGCTGGACAAGGCCGGTCTCGTGCACGAGCGGCCGGTGCTCTTCGCCGGGCGCCAATGGGAAGTGCGCGTCGGCGCCGAGCGGCAAGGCGTCCCGGGTAGCGCCGATCGCAGCGTCTTCACGATCGCGGCGGTCGGCCTGCTCTCGGCGGCGATTCTCGGCGCGTCGCTCCTGATCACGACGGGCCGGACAAGGCGCATCGAAAGCGCGGTGCGCGAGCGGACGGCGGCGTTGCGCGCCGAAGTGAGCGAGCGCCAGGCCGCCGAGACCGCGCTGCGGGCCAGCGAGCAGCGCTTTCGCAACATCATCGACAACGTCCCGATCGGCGTCGTCTACACCGACCTCGCCGGCCGCGTCATCCAGGCCAATCCGCGCTACTGCGAGCTGACCGGCTACGACGAGCGCGAGCTGAAGGCGCTCAGCCCCGACGCGCTGACCCATCCCGAGGACCTCGCCAACGACGAGATGCTGACCGCCCAGCTGGTCGCCGGCGAGATCCCGATGTACCGGCGCCACAAGCGCTGCCTGAACCGCGCCGGCGACGTCGTCTGGGTGCGCTCGACGGTCTCGCTCCTGCGCGACGCCGGCAACGAGCCGTGGCGGATCGTCGGCGTCGTCGAGGACATCACCGAGCACCTGCGGCTCGAGGAAGCGGAGCGGGCGCGTGAGGCAGCCGAGGTGTCGAACCAGGCCAAGAGCGACTTCCTCTCGCGCATGAGCCACGAGCTGCGCACGCCGCTGAACGCCATGCTCGGCTTCGCCCAGCTGCTCGAGATCGACCGGCGCCATCCGCTCACGCCGGCCCAGCGGCCGTGGGTGGCGCAGATCCAGCAGGCCGGCTGGCACCTGCTCGAGATGATCAACGACGTTCTCGACCTGTCGCGCATCGACTCCGGTAACCTGCGCCTGCAGACCTCGACCCTCGAGCTCGGCGAGCTGATCGAGGCGACGACGGCGCTGGTCGCCAGCGACGCCGCCAAGCGCGGCATCCGCATCACCCACGAACTGGCGCCCGGCACCTCGGCGGTCTCCGGCGACGCCACCCGGGTCAAGCAGATCCTCACCAACCTGCTCAGCAACGCCGTCAAGTACAACGTCGACAACGGCCGGGTCCACATCGCCAGCCGGCTGGCGGCGCCGGACGTGATCGAGATCTCGGTCACCGACACCGGCATGGGCATGACGCCCGAGCAGATGGCCGAGCTGTTCCGGCCGTTCAACCGGCTCGGCCGCGAGCGGACGGCGCTCCAGGGCACCGGCATCGGCCTGGTGATCAGCCGGCGCCTGGCCGAGCTGATGGGCGGCTCGATCCGGGTCAAGAGCGTTCCGGCCGAGGGCTCGTCGTTCATCCTCAAGCTGCCCAAGGCGATCGACCCGGACACCGTCCGCTCCGACCTCGACGACCCCGAGGCGCTACCCGCCGACTACCACCGGCGCATCGTCCACTACGTCGAGGACAACGAGACCAACGTCGAGGTGATGCGAGGCATCCTGGCGCAGCGGGCGCAGGTTCAGATGGAGGTCTCGGTGACGGGCCTAGACGGCCTGGCGGCGGTGCGGGCGCGGCTGCCGCACCTGATCCTGCTCGACATGCAGCTGCCGGACATCAGCGGCCTCGAGCTCCTGCGCCACCTCAAGGCCGATCCGGCGACGGCGACCATCCCGGTCATCGTCGTCTCGGCCGACGCGACGGCGCAGCAGGTCGACGCCGCCCTGGACGCCGGCGCGGTCCGTTACCTGACCAAGCCGGTGGGGGTCAACGAGCTCCTGGCGACCGTCGACGACCTCCTCGACCGGATGGACACGGGCTTCAGCTGAGGCCGGGCGCGCCCCTTGCCGTCATAGGGCGCCGCCATCGTCGCCATTGATCCGCTCTTAGCACTCTAAGGACTCGAGTGCTAATATCTCGGGAACTGAAAGGGGTTAGCGAATGTCTGATCTCGTCATGAACCAACCTTCCGTGAATGCCCTCGCCGTGCGGGACCCGTGGGCCCTGGTCCCGTCCCTCGGCAACCTCGACGCCTACATCGGCGCCGTCAACCGCGTCCCCCTTCTGACCCAGGAAGAGGAGAGCGAGTTCGCCCGGCAGCTCCGCGACCACGGCGACCTCGCCGCCGCCGGCCGCCTGGTCGTTTCCCACCTGCGCCTGGTCGTCTCGATCTCGCGCAAGTACCTCGGCTACGGCCTGCCCCACGGCGACCTGATCCAGGAGGGCAACGTCGGCCTGATGAAGGCCGTCAAGCGCTTCGACCCCGACCAGGGCGTCCGCCTGGTCAGCTATGCCATGCACTGGATCAAGGCCGAGATCCATGAGTACATCCTGAAGAACTGGCGCATGGTCAAGGTCGCGACCACCAAGGCGCAGAGGAAGCTCTTCTTCAACCTTCGCTCGATGAAGCAGTCGATGAAGGACGACGCCGACGACCAGGACACGCATCGCTCGACCCTGACGCAGGGCGAGGTCGACATGCTCGCCAAGAGCCTGAACGTCAAGCGCGAGGAAGTCCTCGAGATGGAAACCCGCCTCTCGGGCGGCGACGTCGCGCTCGAGCCGCAGAACGACGACGGCGAGGAAAGCTACGCGCCGATCGCCTACCTCGCCGACGACGCCTCGGAGCCGACGCGCGTGATGGAGGCGAAGAAACGCGACTGGCTCGCCGGCGACGGCATCGCCCTGGCCCTCGACTCGCTCGACGCGCGCAGCCGCCGGATCGTCGAGGAGCGCTGGTTGAAGGTCAACGACGACAGCTCCGGCGGCATGACGTTGCACGACCTGGCCGGCGAGTACGGAGTCAGCGCGGAGCGCATCCGCCAGATCGAGGTCGCGGCGATGAAGAAGATGCGCAAGGCGCTCGCCCACGCGGCTTGAGCCGCGAGGGCGACCACCCTCCGCACTTCTTCGAAGCAGGGCCGCTCCCTCCCTTGCTCCGCAAGGGAGCCTTCAGGGCAGCTCCCTCCCTTGCTCCGCAAGGGAGCCTTCAGGGCAGCTCCCTTCCCGCTTCGCTCCCCTCCCTCCGAGAGGGAGGGGCCGGCCCCTCTGGGGCCGCTTTTGTTTTTACGCAGTGGCGAGGAGTTGCCTGATGTCCTCGGCCAGGACCTTGGGGTCGCTGCCATAGGGGACAAACAGGCGGACGCGGCCGGCCGGGTCGAAGACGAAGGAGGCGGCACTGTGGTCCATGGTGTAGCTGCCTGGCGACTTGCCGGGAACCTTGGCGTAGAAGACCTTGAACTCCTTGGCGGCCGCCGCGGTCTGCTCGGCATCGCCTCGCAGGGCGACCACGCCGGGTCCGAAGTTGGCGACGTAGCCCTTCAGGATCTCGGCGGTGTCGCGCTCGGGGTCGATGGTGACGAAGACGGTCTGCAGCTTGTCGGCGTCGGCACCGAGCAGGGTGCGGATCTGCGCCAGCTCGGCCATCGTCGTCGGGCAGACGTCGGGGCACTGGGTGTAGCCGAAGAAGACGACCGCGACCTTGCCTTTCCAGTCGGCGAGGCTGCGCGGCTTGCCGTCGACGTCGGGGAGCTCGAGCTTGCGGGCGAACTCCGCGCCGGTGATGTCGGTGAAGCGGAACGTCGGTCCCGCGCCCTTGCCGGTGAGACGGTCGCAGCCGGCCAGCAAGGCCGCAGCCGCCATACCGAGCGCGAAGCGTCGGCGGGTCGGGATCACAGGAAGAGCGGCCACAGATAGTGGTCGACCAGCAGCGCCGCGAACAGCAGCGTCAGGTGGAGGATCGAGAAGCGGAAGGTCTTCCGCGCCAGTGCGTCGGAGTAGCGGCGCCAGAGTTGCCAGGCGTAGCCGCTGAACATCGCGCCGAGGACGACCGCCGCGGCCAGATAGATCGGGCCGCTCATGCCGGCGACGAAGGGCAGCAGCGTCGCCGCGAACAGCACCAGCGTGTAGAGCAGGACGTGCAGACGCGTGAACTCCGAGCCGTGCGTCACCGGCAGCATCGGCAGGCCGGCGCGGCGGTAGTCCTCGGCGCGATACAGCGCGAGCGCCCAGAAGTGCGGCGGCGTCCAGAGGAAGATGATCAGGCAGAGGATCAGCG
>JBDTPG010000064.1:0-13961 GCA_039932815.1 Caldimonas sp. | reverse complement strand
GACGACCGCGGCGAGCGTCCGGGCGCCATGTTCGCCGATTGGGAGCTGATCGGCGTGCCTCACCGCATCGTCCTTTCCGATCGAGGCCTGAAGGCTGGCGAGGTCGAATACCAGGGGCGGCGCGATGCGGCAGCGGCCAACGTCCCCGCCGCCGACGTTCTCGCCTTCCTGAAAGGCAAGCTGGCGGCATGACCGGTGAGCTCTCCCGGAGCGGGAGAGAGCGGCGGGAGGTCGTCGCTGCGGCGATCTTCGCTCCCGTGGCCGCAGCCTGGCCCCGCTTGTCCCTTGCCGGCGCCCAGGCGGAGGAGCCGCTTGCAGATGCCGTTCGCGGCGCGCTTTCCGCAGCGATCGCCGACTCCGCGCCGCCGAAGCCGAGCTTCGTCAACATCGACGATCGCCTGGCCTACCTGCGCTGGCTCGGCGCGATGAGCGATCGCCTGCGCAAGCAGAAGACCGAGCTCGTGACGCGGGTCGAGTTCCTGCAGACGCTCTGGTACGAGGCCAAGCGATCGGGTCTCGAGCCCGCGCTCCTGCTCGGCCTGATCCAGGTCGAAAGCGGCTTTCGCAAGTACGCGATCAGCGTCGTCGGCGCGCGCGGCTACACCCAGGTGATGCCGTTCTGGATGCGACTGATCGGCAACGGCGACGTCGGCCGCCTGTTCCACATGCAGACCAACCTGCGCTTCGGCTGCGTCATCCTGCGCCACTACCTCGAGCGCGAGCGCGGCGACCTCTACATGGCGCTCGGCCGCTACAACGGCAGCCGCGGCCGGCCCGAGTATCCGAACGCGGTGTTCGGCGCGCGCCGCGCCTGGGAGCTCGGCCCCGCCTGAGGCGACCGGGCTACAGCCCGGTCCAGGTCTTGGGCGAGGCGCCGGCGATGCCGATCAGCGCCAGGACGCGCTCCACGGTGTCGTCGACGATCTCGTCGATCGTCGTCGGCCGGTGATAGAAGGCCGGCAGCGGCGGGAAGACGATCGCGCCCATCTCGGTCGCGCTCGTCATGTTGCGCAGGTGAGCGAGGTTGAGCGGCGTCTCGCGCACCATCAGCAGCACCCTGCGCCGCTCCTTCAGGGCGACGTCGGCGGCGCGCGTCAGCAGGTTGTCCGACAGGCCGTTGGCGATCGCCGCGAGCGATTTCATCGAGCACGGGGCGACGACCATCGCCTGCGCCGCGAACGAGCCGCTCGCGATCGCCGCGCCGACGTCGGCCGGGTGGTACGAAACGTCAGCCAGCGACTCGAGCGACTTGCGGTCGAGGCCGAGCTCGTGGTGGACGTTGAGCAGCCCGGCCGCGGTCGCGACCAGGTGGGTCTCGGCGTCGGCGCGGCGCAGCCGCTCCAGCAGGCGTACGGCGTAGATCGCGCCGGTCGCGCCGGTGACGCCGACGACGACGCGCGCGGAGCCGTCGGCCACGAACGGCGCCGGCCTAGGCGGCGACGCCGAGGGTCTGCTGCAGTTCGCCGGCCTGGTACATCTCGGTCATGATGTCCGAGCCACCGACGAATTCGCCGTTGACGTAGAGCTGCGGGATCGTCGGCCAGTCCGAGTAGCCCTTGATGCCCTGGCGGATGTCCTCGTCCTCGAGGACGTTGACCGTCTTCAGATCGGCGACGCCGCACGCCTTCAGGATCTGGATGGCGCGGCCGGAGAAGCCGCACATCGGAAATTGCGCCGTGCCCTTCATGAAGAGGACGACGCGGTGGTTCTTGACGAGGTCGTCGATGCGCTGTTGAACGTCGCTCATGATCCGAGCCGCCCTTGTTCGGTGATGTCGATCAGGCGACTTTACCGGCAAACGGCCCCGGGAGCGGACTAGAAGGAATAGGAGACGCCGAGCTGGACGACCGGCGCCAGGCGCATGTCGCGGACGACGTCGTCGAGGCTTTGCGAGCCGCCGAAGACGCGGCCGAAGCGAACCACGTTGCCGGGGCTTTGCGAGACGACGCCGAGGTCGGCGCTGAAGTGCCAGCCGCTCTTGGCCGACAGGTTGCTGTAGCCGATGCCGATGTAGGGGACCGTCGCGCTGTCGAGCGACGAATCGGCCGAATACGACAGAGGCGCCGCGGACGGGCCGAACAGGCGCCGATCGCTCGCCAGCAGGCCGCTCGACGGCGTCGAGACGGCGCTCAGCCAGGCGCTGCGCGCGCTGATCAGGACGCCGCTGGTGGCCCGAAAGCCTCCCGGCGCATTGACCCGGGCCGGCGCCGATGAGCCGAAGTAGACGTCGCCCAGGAGCCCGACGCCGCCGACCTGCAGGCCGCTGCGTTCGAAGGGAGCGAGGTCGGCGCGCCAGCCTGGCGCACCGGGCGCATAGGCAATCCGGCTCTGGAAGCGGGCCCACGGCACGCGATCCGCCTTCGCGGCAAGGCCTTCGCCCTCCGCCCGTGCGCCGGCCATCGTCAGCGCGGCGGCGACGGCGGTACAGATCCAGAGCACGTTGCGCATGGGACTCTCCTCGATCGCACCGGGGGTGCATCGGGCCTTGTTGAGGGCCGGATTCATCCTACGACGTCACGCAAGAAAATACTGTTGGGCGCGCGCCGCACCGGCCCTGGATTCTGGCCGCCACGGGGCTTTTTCACGGGCTACGGGCCACCTTTGCGACGGGCGGTATGGCTTGTGACCGGCGGTTAATCCGGCGCTCGCCGACCGCCTGTCGCCCGTTCGAGACCGGCCAGGTCGCGCCGCGTTTCGACCCCTGTCAGGCCCGCGGCGCCAAGCATCTCGCGAACCGCTGCGGCCTGGTCGAAACCGTGCTCGACAAGGAGCCAGCCCCGCGGAGCGAGCGCCAAGGCCGCGCCCGACGCGATCGCCCGCAACGCGCCGAGGCCGTCGCCGCCGGGGGTGAGGGCCAGGGTCGGCTCGTATCGCAGGGCGCCGAGATGCGGATCGTCCGCGGCGACATACGGCGGGTTGGCGACGGCGATGTCGAAGCGGCGCCCCTCGAGACCTTGCCACCACGACGCTTCCACGAACTCGATTGCCAGGCCGAGTCGGTCGGCGTTGCGACGCGCGACTGCGAGCGCCGAGGCACTGACGTCGGTCGCCGTGACCTCGATGGCAGGGTGCGCTCGCTTCAGCGCCAGGGCGATCGCGCCGCTGCCGGTGCCGAGGTCGACGACGCGAAGCGGCTTGCGCTCGGCCACCGTGCTTCGCTCCGGGACCAGCGCGTCGAGCGACTCGCACGCCCACTCGACGAGCAGCTCGGTCTCCGGCCGCGGCACGAGCACGCCGCGATCGACCTCGAGCAGCAGGCCGCAGAACTCCTTTTCGCCGAGCAGGTAGGCGAGCGGCTCGCCGGCGAGGCGGCGCTCGAGCCAGCCTGACCATCGCGCCCACTCCGCAGGCGCCAACATTCGCTCGTCGTGCACGATCAGGCGCGTGCGCGTCGTCGCCAGCAGGCGCGCGAGCAGCAGCTGGGCGTCGAGCGAGGCGACGCCACGCGCGCGCGCATCGGCGAGCGCGGCAGCGACGTTCGTCATGCCTCGCCACTCTCGAGCGTCGCGAGCTGCTCGGCCGCCTGCGCGGCCTGCAGCGCGGCGATCACCTCGTCGAGGTCGCCGTCGAGGATCGCCTGCAGCTTGTAGAGCGTCAGGCCGATGCGGTGGTCGGTGACGCGGCCCTGCGCGTAGTTGTAGGTGCGGATCCGGTCGCTGCGGTCGCCGCTGCCGATCAGGCCCTTGCGGGTCGCGGCTTCCTTGGCGGCGCGCTCGGATCGCTCCTTGTCGCGCAGCCGCGCGGTCAGCACGGCGAGCGCCTTGGCCTTGTTGCGGTGCTGCGAGCGATCGTCCTGGCACTCGGCGACGATTCCCGTCGGCAGGTGGGTGATGCGGATCGCACTGTCGGTCTTGTTGACGTGCTGGCCGCCGGCGCCGCTGGCGCGGAAGGTGTCGATGCGCAGCTCGCTCGGATCGAGCGTGACTTCTTCCGCTTCGTCGGGCTCCGGCAGCACCGCGATCGTGCAGGCGCTGGTGTGGATGCGGCCCTGGGTCTCGGTCGCGGGAACGCGCTGGACGCGATGCCCGCCCGACTCGAACTTCAGCGACGCATAGACCGACTCCCCGTCGATGCGGACGACGAGCTCCTTGTAGCCGCCCAGATCGCTCGCGCTTTCCGAGAGGATCTCGGTGCGCCAGCGCTTGCGCTCGGCAAAGCGGAGGTACATGCGGGCGAGGTCGGCCGCGAAGAGGGCCGACTCGTCGCCGCCGGTACCGGCGCGGATCTCGAGAAATACGTTGCGCGAATCGTCGGCGTCGCGCGGCAGGAGCGCCGCCTGCAGCTGGGCGAGCAGGCTCTCGAGGTCGGCGGCGGCGGCGCCGGCTTCGTCGCGGGCGAGCTCGGCCATCGCCGCGTCGCCGCTCGATTCCGAGAGCAGCTCGTTCGCCGCGGCGAGGTCGCGCTCGCGGCCTTCATAGCGGCGGAACACCTCGACCAGCGAGCTCGCTTCGGCGTGCTCGCGGCCGAGTTCGCGGTAGCGCTTCATGTCGGCGGCGACGCTGCCGTCGGCGAGCAAGGCGTCGAGCTCGCCGAGGCGCAGGGCGAGGCGTTCGAACTGCTGGCGGAAGGAGGTCTTCATGGAAGGCAAACACGCTGACGAAAACGAAAGAGGCGAGGGTCACGGCGCCGCGATCGGCGCGAGGAGATCGCCGCTAACGCTTGTCGTTGCCGGGGTGGCGGCCGCCGCCGCGCAGGAAGAGCCGCGTCACCGTCTGCGCCAGGCGGCCGCGCTCGTCGCCCTCGACGGCGTTCAGCTCGGCGAGCGTGCCGTGCAGGAGCTTCTGGGTCAGGCCGCGCGACAGCGCCTCGAGGACGGCATCGACGTCCTCGCCGCTCGCCAGCAGCTTTCTCGCCCGTGCGATCTCGAGCGAGCGCCAGTCGTCGGCCTGGGCGTTGAGCGCCTGGATCAAGGGCACCGAGCCGCGCCGGTCGAGCCACTGCACGAAGCTCTGCACTCCGGTCTCGATGATCGCCTCGGCCTGCGCGACCGCCGCCTCGCGCTTCTCGCCGCCGATCTGGACCAGCTTCGACAGGTCGTCGATGGTGTAGAGGTAGACGTCGGACAGGAGCGCGACCTCGGGCTCGATATCTCGCGGCACGGCGAGGTCGACCATGAACATCGGCCGGTGGCGCCGAGCCTTCAAGGCGCGCTCGACCGCGCCGAGGCCGATGATCGGCAGCGAGCTCGCGGTGCACGACACGACGATGTCGAATTCGGCCAGCCGCGCAGGCAGGTCGGCGAGCGGAAAGGTCGTCGCCGAGAAGCGGGCGCCGAGTTCGCCGGCGCGTGCGGCGCCGCGGTTGGCGACCGCGAGCAGGCTCGGCTGTCGCGCGGCGAAGTGGGTCGCCGCGAGCTCGATCATCTCGCCCGCCCCGACGAACAGGACCTTGGTGCGGCGCAGGTCCTCGAACAGCTGCGAGGCGAGGCGGACCGCGGCCGCCGCCATGCTGATCGAGTGGGCGCCGATCTCGGTCGACGACCGAACTTCCTTGGCGACCGCAAACGAGCGTTGGAACATCTGCTGCAGCGTGCTGCCGAGCGTGCCGGCGCTGCCCGCCTCGCGAACTGCATCCTTCAGCTGGCCGAGGATCTGCGGCTCGCCGAGAACCATCGAATCGAGGCCGCTCGCGACCCGGAACGCATGGCGCGCCGCCGAAGGGCCCTCGAGGACGTAGGCGTGCGATCGAAGCGTCGCGGTCTGCACGCCGCCCAGGTCGGCGAGCCAGTCCATCGCCGGCTCGACCGCGCTCGCCGGTGCGCCGACATACACCTCGGTGCGGTTGCAAGTCGACACGATGGCGACTTCCTCCACGGGCTCGAGGCGCGAGCGGAACGCCTTCAGCGTCGTCGCGAGCTGCTGCGGCGCCAGCGCGAAGCGGCCGCGCAGATCGAGCGGCGCGGTCGTGTGGTTGAGCCCCAGGGCGAAGACGCTCATCGGCAGATTATAAAATTTGCGCCCTTGCAAGCCGCCGACGCCTTTTGGCATCTCACCAACTTCTTCGCGCCGGCGGTGTTTCTGGGCGCCTTTTCGGCCGCGCTGGCGAAGGCGATCTGGCGCCGCGAGCTGAGCCCGAGGCGCTTTTGGCGGCTCTGGGCGTGGGCCAGCGTCGTCTCGGCGCTGGTCTCGGTCGCCGGGCTGGTCGTCTTCGGTCGCGACGGCCGGATGGCGACGTACGCGGCGATGGTCGTGGCCTGCGCCTTGTCGCTGTGGTGGGCGGGGTTTCGAGGCAGCGGCAAGCCTTGAGTCGGGCGCGAACCGGCACCGCCGGCGCGCGGCCGCCTAGACGACGACGCCGCGCAGCGAATGGCCGCGCACTTCGGTGATCCTGACGTCGATCAGCTCGCCGGCGCTGCGGCCCGCGCCGTCGAGGTTGACGACGCGGTTGCATTCGGTCCGCCCCATCAGCTCTCCGCCGTCCTTGCGCGATCGGCCCTCGAGCAGGATCTTCTGAACCGTGCCGACGCGGGCGCGGCTGATCGCGTCGCCCTGCGCTTCGATCGTCGCCTGCAGCCGCTGCAGGCGTGACGCCTTGAGGTCGGCCGGCGTGTCGTCGGCGAGCGCCGCCGCCGGCGTTCCCGGCCGCGGGCTGAACAGGAAGCTGAAGCTGTAGTCGAAGCCGACATCCTCGACGAGGCCCATCGTCCGCTCGAAGTCGTCGTCGCTCTCGCCGGGAAAGCCGACGATGAAGTCGCTCGAGATCGAAATCTTCGGTCGGACGGCGCGCAGCTTCCTGATCGTGCTCTTGTATTCGAGCGCGGTGTAGCCCCGCTTCATCGCCGCGAGGGTGCGGTCGCTGCCGTGCTGTACCGGCAAGTGCAGGTGGTCGACGAGCTTGGAGGTTCGGCCGTAGCAGTCGATGAGGGACTGGGTGAACTCCTTGGGATGGCTCGTCGTGTAGCGGATCCGCTCGATGCCCGGGATCTCGGCGACGAACTCCACCAATGTCGCGAAGTCGGCGATCCCTCCCGAGCCGCCCATCGCGCCCCGGTAGGCGTTGACGTTCTGGCCGAGCAGCGTCACTTCGCGAACGCCCTGGTCGGCGAGGCCGGCGACCTCGACCAGCACGTCGTCGAAGGGGCGCGAGACCTCCTCGCCGCGTGTATACGGCACGACGCAGTACGAGCAGTATTTCGAGCAGCCTTCCATGATCGAGACGAACGCCGTGGGCCCGTCGACGCGCGCCGGCGGCAGGTGGTCGAACTTCTCGATCTCGGGGAAGCGGATGTCGACCTGGGGACGGCCTTCGCTCCTGCGCCGCGCCAGCATGTCAGGCAACCGGTGCAGCGTCTGCGGGCCGAAGACGAGGTCCACGTACGGCGCACGCTCGACGATCGCCGCGCCTTCCTGGCTCGCGACGCAGCCGCCGACGCCGATGAGCGTGCCGCGCGCCTTCAGGTGCTTGACGCGGCCGAGGTCGCTGAACACCTTCTCCTGCGCCTTCTCGCGCACCGAGCAGGTGTTGAAGAGGATCAGGTCGGCGTCGTCGACGCTGTCGGTCCGCTCGTAGCCGGCCGCGGCATGCAGGACGTCGGCCATCTTGCCGGAGTCGTAGACGTTCATCTGGCAACCGAAGGTCTTGATGAAGACCTTCGGCTTGGCCGTCACGCCGTCGCTCACGGCTTGATCCAGACCTGCCCGGCGGGATCGAACGTCCAGGCCTGCGCCTCCGCCGGCGTCGCTGGCCACGGCCGCACCGCGGCTTCCTCGGGGCGCAGGATCCACACCTCCTTGACGAGGCCCGACGTGTCGACCGTGTAGTTCACCAGATAGCGTCCGCCGGTCAGGCCGCTCGGCACGATGGCCATGTTGTTGCCGTCGCGGATCCGCGATCCCGGCGCCAGCCGGGCGGGCACGCCGTTGAGCTGGATGTCGGGCGCCACGCCGATGACGATCGCGCCGCGCAGCGCGTTCTGCGGGAACGTGCGCTGCACCTGTGCGACCGCGGGTGCGATCAGGCAGGCGGCGACCGTGAGGGCAGTGACGAAGCGAAGCATGAGTGGGGTCCGTGCGGGCCGCGGCGCGCGGCGAAGGAGCGGGCGGGCGGCGAGTGACGGAAATCTGGTGGCGCTTCAGGGACTCGAACCCCGGACCTGCGGATTATGATTCCGTCGCTCTAACCAACTGAGCTAAAGCGCCTGAACCCGCGAGTATAGCGAGCCGACTCGGCGCGACCTTCGGTTCAGGCCACGACCCTGCAGCGTCTGCGGGCGCTTGTCTCCCTCTTCGCTTCGCCCGCTTTCCATGTTCAGCTTCTTCAAGAAAAAGCCGTCGCCGACCTCGGCGCCGACGTCGTCCGCAGAGCGCGCCGGCGACCCTCCGCGCGGCAAGCTCGAGTGGCTCAACGCCGACGTCGGCGAGCTTTTCTTCGGCAAGAAGGCGCCGCCGGTCGGGGAGGTGTCGCCTGCGGTGGCGGTCGCGCCAGCGCCTGGCCCGGCACCTGCGGCGCCGCGCGCGAAGGTCGCGACTTCTGCGCCCGACGCGATCGCGCCGTCGCCATCGGAAAGCGCGGAAGCCGGCGCGGATCGCACCGGCTGGATGGCCAAGCTCAAGACCGGCCTGCAGCGCACCGGCGGCGCGCTCGCCGGCGCCTTCATCGGCGCCGAGATCGGCGACGAGCTCTACGAGGATCTCGAAGTCGCGCTCCTGCAGGCCGACGCCGGCGCCGACGCGACCATCTACTTGCTCGACGAGCTGCAGGCGCGCGTCAAGCACGCCCACGTGCGCGATCCCGCGAAGGCGCGGCGCCTGCTCGCCGAGTGCATCGAGGAGCTGCTGCAGCCGCTCGAGCGCCCGCTCGTCATCGGCGCAGCGACGCCGACCGTGATCATGGTCGTCGGCGTCAACGGCGCCGGCAAGACGACGAGCGTCGGCAAGCTCGCGCGCCACCTCGTCGATTCGGAGCAGAAGGTGCTGCTCGCCGCCGCCGACACCTTCCGCGCCGCCGCGCGCGAACAGCTGCTGGCCTGGGCCGAGCGCGCGGGTGGCGCCGGCGAAGGGCGGCGCGCCGGGCAGATCGAGATCGTCAGCCAGGAAGGCGGCGATCCGGCCGGCGTGGCCTTCGACGCCGTCGTCGCCGGCAAGGCGCGTGGCTGCGATGTCGTCATCGTCGACACCGCCGGGCGCCTCGCGACGCAGGCGCACCTGATGGAAGAGCTGAAGAAGATCAGGAGAGTCATCGCCAAGGCCGAGGCCGGCGCGCCGCACGAGGTGCTGCTCGTCATCGACGGCAATACCGGCCAGAACGCGCTCGCACAGGTGCAGGCTTTCGACGAGGCGCTGCAGCTGACGGGGCTCGTCATCACCAAGCTCGACGGCACCGCCAAGGGCGGCGTGCTCGCGGCGATCGCGCTCTGGTCGCGCTCGCGAAAGGAACCGTTGCCGGTCTACTTCGTCGGCGTCGGCGAGAAGCTCGCCGACCTCGAGACCTTCCGGGCGCGCGAGTTCGCGGCCGCGCTGGTCGACTGAGCGTCGAGCGCGCCTAGCGCTTCTCGGTCGGCGGCAGCTCGGCGGTGACCGAGTCGAGCTCGTCGAACCAAGACGTCGTGCTCGGCTCGCGCACTTCGATCACCTCGCTCTGCGACCAGTCGCGATCGGTGTCGGCGAAAGGATCGACCGCCGGGCCGCCGTCGACCACGGCGTCGCCCAGGCGCGCGTCGTCCACGGCGGCGTCACTGAAGGCCGCCTCGCTGAACTCGGCAGCGCCGACCACGGTCGCCGCGGCAGCGAAGGCGGCGGGCTTCCTGCCCATCCCGGCGGGCACGGCCGGTGCGCTCGGCAGGAGCTTCTCGCGCGCCGCCTCGATCGTCGGCAGCTTCTCCTCGTTCCAGACGTGCAGTGGGATCTTGGCGGCCTTGAGGGCGCGCGCGACGCGGTCGAGGCGGACCTTGACCTTGTCGTCGAGGTGGTCCAGCGGCGGGCGAACCTCGACCACCGCGACGACCTGCGAGGTGACGTCGCAGACGACGAAGTCGACGCACTGGTTGCCGAGCCGGCGCATCCATTCGGCATAGGAGTTGCGTTTTGGAACGGTCAGGAAACGCGCCAGCGGCACCTGCGCCAGGATCAGGTAGCCGGGCAAGGCGAGCTTCAGTGTGCTGAAGGCGAGCCGCTCCGACGAGCGCAGGATGCGCGTCGGCTCGGGCGGCCAGCCGATCAGGGTGTCGAGCCGTTCGGCAGGCATTTCCGGCCGCGGCGGCGGACCCTGCAGCCGCGCCAGCCACCAGACCAGCGGCAGGGCGCACAACAACGCGATCACGGAAACGTAGATGGGATCCATCGCTGCCTTTTGAGTCGGGTGGGCCGTCGCGCAGCGCTCAGCGCATGCCGCCGAGCCCCTTCATGCCGCCCATTCGCTTCATCATCTTCATCATTCCGCCGCCCTTCATCTTCTTCATCACGTCGCGCATCTGCTCGAACTGGTTCAGGAGGCGGTTGACCTCCTGAACCTGAACGCCGGCGCCGCTCGCGATGCGGCGCTTGCGCGTGGCCTTCAGCAGCTCGGGCTTCCTGCGCTCGAGCGGCGTCATCGAGCAGATGATGCCCTCCATGCGGCGGACATCACGCTCGGCGCGGTCCATCTCGGCCGGGCCGAGCTGGGCAGCGCGCCCGGACAGCTGCGAGGGTAGCTTGTCCAGCAGGCCACCCAGGCCGCCCATCTTCTTCATCTGTGAAATCTGTGACAGGAAGTCGTTGAGATCGAAGCTGGTGCCGGCCTTGACCTTGTCGGCGAGCTTCTGCGCCGCCGCGACGTCGACGTTCTTCTCGACCTCCTGCACCAGGCCGACGATGTCGCCCATGCCGAGGATGCGGCCGGCGTGGCGCTTGGCGTCGAACACCTCGAGGCCGTCGAGCTTCTCGCTCGTGCCCGCGAACTTGATCGGCGCGCCGGTGATCGTCCGGACCGACAGCGCGGCGCCACCGCGCGAGTCGCCGTCCATCTTGGTCAGGACGATGCCGGTCAACGGCAGCGCTTCCTTGAACGCCTTGGCGGTGTTGACGGCGTCCTGGCCCTGCATGGCGTCGACGACGAAGAGCGTCTCGACGGGGTTGAGCGCGGCGTGCAGCTCGCGGATCTCGGCCATCAGCTTCTCGTCGATCGCCAGCCGCCCGGCGGTGTCGACAAGAAGGACGTCGAAGTAGTGATGGCGGGCATGCTCGAGCGCGGCACGCGCGATCGTCACCGGCGCGTCGGTCGCGCTCGAAGGGAACCATTCCGCGCCGGCCTGGCGCGTCACCGTCTTGAGCTGCTCGATCGCCGCCGGCCGGTACACGTCCGCCGAGACGGTGAGCACCTTCTTCTTGCGCTTTTCGATCAGGTGCTTGGCGAGCTTGGCGGTCGTCGTCGTCTTGCCGGCGCCCTGCAGGCCGGCCATGAGGATGACCGCCGGCGGCTGCGCTTTCAGGTCGAGGTCGGCGACGCCTTCACCCATCGTCGCCGCCAGTTCGCGGTCGACCACGCCAACGAGCGCCTGGCCCGGCGAGAGCGACCCGGTCACCTCGGCGCCGAGGGCGCGCTCCTTGACGCGGGCGATGAAGTCGCGCACGACCGGCAGCGCGACGTCGGCTTCGAGAAGTGCCACGCGCACCTCGCGCAGCATGTCCTGCACGTTCTCGTCGGTGATGCGGGCCGAGCCGCGCATCGTCTTGACGAGCCGGGTCAGGCGATCGGTGAGGGCGGAGGCCACGTCGTCGGTGCGGAGTACGTCAGTACACTTGGGGCCGATGATTCTATCGTTCGGTCCCCAGGCGGGCGCCGTCACGGCGACGGCGCTGGCGCTCACCGTGCCGAGCATCGTGGCCCTCACGTGCTACCTCGCGGCGGCCATTCCGAGCGAGCGCTTTTCGAGCGGTCTGCGCGCGGCCCTCCTGATCGGCTGGATCGCGCAGGGCCTCTCGATCGTGATCGACGTCGCCGGCATCGGCTCCGGCCAGCCCGGCGCGCGCTTCGGCTTCGCGCCCGCCCTGTCGGTGACGCTCTGGCTCGTGCTCGCCGTCTACGAGCTCGAGAGCTGGTTCGTTCCGCTGGCGGGCGCGCGCCGCGCGCTCGCCACGCTCGGCGTCGTCGTGGTCGTGCTGGCGTGGGCCTTTCCCGGCCAGGTTCATCCCCAGGCGGCATCGATCTGGGCGCCGCTGCACTGGCTGCTCGGCGTCGCGTCGTACGGCCTGTTCGGCGTCGCCGTGCTGCACGCGCTCCTGCTCAATCGCGCGGAACGCCAGATGCGGCGCGCACCCCGGCTCGCGGATCCGGCGGCGCAGGGTGTTCCGCTGCTGCGCCTGGAGCGGCTGACGTTTCGCTTCGTCGGCGCCGGCTTCGTCGTCCTCTCGGCGGCCATCGTTCTCGGCTTCTGGTTCAGCGAACATTGGCGCTGGGACCACAAGTCGGTGTTCTCCGTGCTCGGCTGGCTCGTCTTCGCCGGCCTCCTCGCCGGCCGGCGCGCCTTCGGCTGGCGCGGCCTGAAGGCAACGCGCGGCGTCTACGCCGGCGCGGCGTTGCTGTTGCTGGCCTACGTCGGCTCGCGCTTCGTGCTCGAGGTCGTCCTGCACCGCCCACCCGCCGCCTGATGATGAAGTACCTTCTTTTTCTCGTCGCGGTGTTCGTCCTGCTCTGGCTGCTGAGGGGAGCGCTGAACCGACGCGGCGGCGGCGGCAATGCCGGGCGAGCGCCGAAGCCGGACTCGCCGCAGCCGATGATCGCCTGCGCGCATTGCGGCGTTCACCTGCCGCGCGACGAGGCGCTGCCGGGCCGTGGCGGCGTCTTCTGCGGCGACGCCCACCGCACCGCGTTCGAGAAGGCGCAGAACCGCACGCCATGACAGTGCCGGACGCGACGGCGCCGACCCGGCAACGCCCCGCGCGCCGGCGCACCGTCGTCGACGAGTCCTGGTTCGGCGCTTTCGGCGCGACCGCGGACAGCCCGGCCCTGATCGAGGACTCGCGGTTCGCGACCTCGTGGCAGAACGACAGCGTGAGCGGTCACGAGCGCAGGCGCGGCAGCCGCACGATCGCCGAAACGACATTCGAGCGCATCTACGGCGCCTTCATCGCGGCGCGCGCCGCGATCGGCGTCGCTCTCGTCGTCACGCTGGCGTTGACCGGGGTATTCGGGCAGCGCCCGGCCGAGGAAGTCGTCGCCGTCAGCATCACCTACGCGGCATTGGCGATCAGCATGTGGCTGCTGCCGCGCTTTCGGCGCGGCGCTGCGCCGCAGGCGTTCGCCCGTCTGCAGAGCCCGCAGTGGTTGGCGACGATCGGCGTCGACCTGACGCTGTTCACGTCCCTCCACATCGTCGGCTCGGCGGGATCGAGCTTCAACTACGTGGCGCTGCTCGTGCTGCCTGTCCTGATGGCCGGCGTCCTGACGCCGCGCGTGCTGGCGCTGGCGACCGCGGCCGTCGCCACGCTGGCGCTCCTCGGCACCGCCTGGCTGGCCACCCTTCAAGGCGGCGACGCGACCCGCCTGATGACTCAGGCCGGGCTTGCCGGCAGCGGCTTCTTCGTCATCACCGTGCTCGCCGGCGAGCTGGCGGGGCGGCTCGCACGCGAGGAGATGAGCGCGCGCGGCAGCCTCGAGATGGCGCGCCAGCAAGCGCAGCTGAACCGGCTCGTGATCGAGGAGATGGAAGACGGCGTCCTTGTCGTCGACCGCGCCGGCAAGGTGCGCGCCGCCAACCCGTCGGCGCGGCGCTTGCTCGCGCCCGAGGGAACGAGTCGCGCCGCGCCGTTCCAGTTGCGCGGCGTCCCGGCGTGGGGCGCGCTCGTGCGCGCCGTCGAGCGGGCGTTCGCCGAGGCGTCCTGGCCCGAAGCCGGCCGCGACGTGCCGATCCAGTTCACCCCCGACTCGCACCGCACCCTGCGGGTTCGGGTCCGCTTCACGCGCAAGCGCGAGCCGCCCGCGAGCGAAGAGTTCTGCGTCCTCTTCCTCGAGGACGTTCGCGCCGTCCAGGCGCGCAGCCGCCAGGA
>JBDTPG010000063.1:0-13974 GCA_039932815.1 Caldimonas sp. | reverse complement strand
CTGCTCCAGGAGCTCGCGGTGCAGCGGCACGAGCGCGCCCTCGAGATCGGCGCCGGCTCGGGCTACATGGCCGCCCTCCTCGCCCACAAGGCGCAGCACGTGACGACGGTCGAGATCGACCCCGAGCTGGCGCGCATGGCGAGCGAGAACCTGAAGCGAGCCTGGGTCCTGAACGCGCGCGTGATCGAGGCCGACGCCTCGGCCGGGCTCGCCGTCGACGGCCCGTTCGACGTCATCGTGCTCTCGGGATCGGTCGCCGAGGTGCCGCGCTCGCTGCTCTCGCAGCTCAAGCCGGGCGGGCGGCTCACCGCGATCGTCGGCCAGCTGCCGGTGATGCGCGCCGTCCTCATGACGCGCGGCGACGATGCCGGCCACTCGAGCGTCGAGTTGTTCGACACGGTCGCACCGCGCCTGATCGGCTTCGGCGAGCCGAGCCGTTTCACCTTCTAGGCAGCGACCGTTTCGACATGAAGGAGCTGACCGGGCCCGCGGCCGTCGCGCTCGCGGCCGTGCAGGCGGCGCGCGGCGCACCGCTCGTCCTGCTCGACGTGCGCGAGCCCTGGGAAGTCGCCCTTGCCTCGATCTCGCTGCCGGGCGCGACGACCCGTTCGCTGCCGATGCGCGAGGTTCCCGGCCGCCTCGCCGAGCTCGATCCGGCGCAGCCTGTCGTCTGTATCTGCCATCACGGCGCCCGCAGCGCGCAGGTCGTCGCATTCCTCGAGCGGTCGGGGTTCGCCTCGGCCTATAACCTCGCCGGCGGCATCGACGCGTGGTCGCGCGATGTCGATTCGGGCGTCGTCCGTTACTGACGCCGCCTCACCGAACGAATCGCAGGAAACCGCATGCCCGTCGAGACCGCATCCCCCTCGCCGAAGCGAATCGCGCGCCGACGAGGTATCGCCGGCGCAACAGCGCTGCTCGGCGCCGGCTTCGCCCTGGCGCTCGCGTCCGGCGCGGCATCCGCGCAATCGCTGCGCGAGCTCTACGAGGCGGCGCACAGCTACGACGCCACCTACCTCGCGGCGCGCGCCCTGGCCGACTCGGCGATCTACCGCGTCGAGCAGACGCGCGCCCTGAACCGACCGAGCGCGACGCTCTCGGGCGGCGCGTCGCGGTCTCAGAGCAATCCGACGGTCGGTGCCAACTTCGGCAGCAACTCGTTCAACGCCGCCGTCAGCGGCCGCCAGCCGCTCTTCAATCTCGCCAACAACGCGACCATCGCCCAGGCCGAGCGCACGCTCGAATCCTCGCTGGCCGACCTCGACACGGCCGAGCAGGACCTGATGCTGCGCGTCAGCCAGGCCTACTTCGACGTCCTCGGCGCCCAGGACACGCTGCAGACGACGCGCGCGAGCAAGGCGGCGATCTCCGAGCAGCTCGCCTCGGCGAAGCGCAATTTCGAGGTCGGCACG
Organism: Caldimonas sp.; assembly: GCA_039932815.1. GTDB lineage: Bacteria > Pseudomonadota > Gammaproteobacteria > Burkholderiales > Burkholderiaceae_C > Schlegelella_A. The sequence goes on along the minus strand of JBDTPG010000063.1, from coordinate 12,562 downwards.
GCGACGATCACCGACACGCGCGAAGCGCAGGCGCGCTTCGACCTGGCGACGGCGCAGGAAATCGCCGCCGACAACGACCTCGTCACCAAGCGGATCGCCCTCGATCAGCTGGTCGGGCGAACCAACGTCCAGCCGAGCCAGCTCGCCATTCCGCTGGCATTGCCGGCGACCGCGGCGATCCCGGTCGAAGAGCTGGTCGCGCGCGCCGCCGAAGAGCACCCTTCCGTGCGGCGCGCCCGCGTCGCCTTCGACGTCGCCCAGCTCGAGACCGAAAAGGCACGCGCGCAGCGCCTGCCGACCATCGACGCGGTCGCCTCGCTGCAGCGCGGCCACGCCACGATCGCCGCCGACGTCACCGGCTTCAACACCGGCGCCAGCATCGGCGTGCAGCTCAACATGCCGCTGTACTCTGGCGGGGCGATCCAGAACCGCATCCGCGAGACGCTGATCCTCGAGGAGCGCTCGCGCAACGACCTCGAGGCGGCGCGCCGCGCTGTGACGCAGACGACACGTCAGGCCTGGTACGCGCTGCAGTCGGGCGCGGCTCAGGTGAAGGCGCTCGAGGCGGCGGAGGCGTCGAGCCAGCTCGCGCTCGAGGCGACGCAGCTCGGCTATCGCGTCGGCATCCGCGTCAACGTCGACGTGCTCAATGCGCAAAGCCAGCTCTACCAGACACGCCGCGATCTGGCGCGGGCGCGCTACGACCTGCTGCTCAGCACGCTCAGGCTGCGCCAGGCATCGGGCCGGCTGGTGCCTTCGGACATCCTCGGGATCGATGCCTTGCTCGTGAGGTAGCGGGCGGCGGAGACGCGCGCAGCCGCGCGTTTCTGCGACGCGTGTGCGCGTGCTGCGATGAGGATCAGCCCGCGGCCAGGGGCGACGCGCCGCCGCGCCGTCGCGCAACGGAGCTGACGACCAGCCCGCCGGCGAGCAGCAGCCACATCGTCGCAGGCTCGGGCACCGGCGACAGCGCGTCGGCCAGGAACTCACCACTCTGCGAGGTGAAGGTCATGCCGTCGGGCATGAAGAGAAGCAGCTGCGCCGTGTGGTCGAACAAGGCCCGGGCCGTGCCGTCGACCGGTGGCGTGACGAACACGTCGAGATGCGCCGTGATCGGCACGGGGATGCCGGCCGGAACGTCGATCACGCCGTCGAGCCACACGATGTAGTTGCTCGGGTCGTCGGAGATCACGTTCGCGGCGGGGACGTTGAGTGTCAGCGGCGTCGAGCCGCCGCGCCAGAACGTGCGCGCGCGATTCGTGAAGCCCGGCACCGTGAGGCTCGCGAACGAGGTCATCTGGCCCCCGAACACCGAGTCGAAGCTGCCCTGCACCGCGAGCCGGAAGGTCACCGGACCGTCCGTCGAGAACGTCACGAATTCGGTGAGCTCGGATTGCGCGTGCACCGTCAGCCGGTCGTTGTTGAACGGATAGGCCACGCCGGTGGCCGTTGTCGCCGCGCCGAGCGAGCCGTGACGGGTGTCCGCATACGCGCTGGCGACATACGAAAAGGAGCCGACCCCGTCGGTTCCTCCGCCGCCGAGCTCGGCCGAGGCGTGGCCCGACGGAAGGCTTTCGCTCTCGATGATGAAGGCCGGGCCGTTCTGGAACACCGCGGCGCTCGACTGCGCGACGGCGGCGGGCGGGATCGCCAGCATGGCCAGGGACAGGCAGGCGGTCGACAGGGTGAGGTTCATCGTGGGTCTCCAGTCGTTGGGATCGGGGCGGGGCGGCAACTGCGCGGCATCTCAGCAGCCGAGGTAGTACGAGTAGTCGCTGCCCGAATCGCTCGCGCGCAGGCGGCCGTGGACAGCGGTGCAGCCCTTGCTCACGTAGGTGCTCTCGCCGCGCCGGGCACCGGGGCGGTAGGTCGACGCGTCGGCGGCGGCGCGCTGCTGTTGCAACAGCCAGTAGAAGTTGAACAGCATCGGCTCGCCTTCGCGACCGACGTTGCCCGCCGCGTCCCACCAGTAGCGGCCGCGCTGCACTGGCAGCACCCGGCCGAGGCCGTGCACGTCGACGACGTGCAGCTCGCGACCATTGACGAAGACGCCGGTGACGCGGCCACTACCGCCGCCGGACGCCTGTGCCGGCAGCGGCCCGCCGAGGGCCAGGCCCGGGCCGAGGTACGCGCTCGCGGGCCCGCCCCAGACGCCGGCGCCGCCGCTGGCCGGGTCGTACCAGTAGCGGCCCGGCGGCACGGCGCCGATGTGCGCCTCGATCTGGCTCAAAGTGCGCCGGCCGGCATCGTCGAGCTGCTGACCGTTGAACTCGATGTGGGGCTCCGGTGCGGCTTCGGCGGTCGACATGACGGCGTGCACTCCGAGAACGAGCGACAAGGCGATCGCGAGCGATCTCATCGCGCTTCAGTTGAGGTTGAGGCCGACGACGGCGACCGGCGCAAGGCGGGCGGTCGTCGTGCCGTCGCCGAGCTGGCCGGCGTTGTTGTAGCCCCAGGCGCGCAGGCTGCCGTCGCGACGCAGCGCCAGGCCGTGCCCGGGGCCGGCGCCGCACGCGATCGCAACGACGTCGGTGAGGCCGATCACCGCGCCCGGCTGCGGCCGGAATCCCGGCGTCGACGAGCCGCTGCCGAGCTGGCCGGTCTCGTTGATTCCCCACGAGAGGACGACGCCGTCGCTGCGCAGGGCGAGCGAGTTGTCGCCGCCGGCCGCGATCGCCGTGATCTGCGAGGTGAGCAAGGTTGGCGTCGGATTGCTGCGAGCGACCTCGGTGCCGTCGCCGAGCCTGCCGTTGCGGTTCGAGCCCCAGGCGAGCACCGATCCGTCCGACCGCAAGGCGAGCGCGTGCTCGGCACCCGCGGCGATGGCCGTGATCGAGGTCAGCCCGGCCGGCAGCCCGGGCACGTGCGACGAGCCGGCGCCAGTCCGGTTTCCGGGGTCGCTGCGGCCCCACGACCAGACGCGGCCGCTGCCGTCGAGGGCGAGCGAGTAGCCATCGCCGGCGGCGATCGCGACGATCGGCGGCAGGCCGGCCACGGCAGCGGCCGGGGTCATGGGCGCGGGCGAGCCGCTGCGCCCCAGTTGGCCGGAGTGATTGCAGCCGATGCTCAGCACGACGCCGTCGCCGCGCAGCAGCAGGGTGTGGTCGTAGCCGGCGCTCGCCGCGACGACGTTTGCCGCGCCGGCGAGCTGGATCGGCGCCGAGGCCACCGAGCCGACGGCGCAGTCCACGTTCCCGCGATAGCCCCAGGCCCAGGCCGTGCCGTCGCTGCGGACCGCGACGCCGTGGTACTCCATGCCTGCGGCGACCGAGCGCACCGAGGTCAGGGCGAGCGGCCCGGGCACGCTCCGGTTCGCATCGGGCGCGCCGTCGCCGAGCTGGCTCGCCAAGTCGTTGCCCCACGAATACGCGGCCCCGGCGGCGTTCACGGCGAGCGAGAAGCGGCCGCCGGCAGAGATGCGGCCGAGCACGGCGGCGGGCGCTGCCGTCACCGTCAGCGTCGCGGCGCTGCTCGTCACGCTGCCCGCGGCGTTGAAGACGCGGACGACGAAGCGCGCGTTGTCGTCGCCGGCGGCGGCTGCGCTCACCGTGTAGGTCGACGCGGCGGCGCCGGGAATCTCGGCATAGGTCGCGCCGCTGTCGTCGCTGCGCTGCCACTGGTAGCTCGGCGTCGTGCCGATGGCGACGACGCTGAACGTCGCCGCCGCGCCGATCGCGACCGTCGTGCTCGCCGGTGGCGACGTGATCGCCGGCGCGACGATCCCGGCCGTCACGGTCAGGGTCGCATCGCTGCTGGTCACCGTGCCGGCGAGGTTGGTCACGTCGACGCTGAAGACGGCGCCGTCGTCGCCGGCCACCGAGGTGGGTCCGGTCGTGAAGCTCGAGGCGATGGCGCCGGCGATGGCGACGCCGTTGCGCTTCCACTGGAACGAGAGCAGGCCCGACAGCGTCGGCCCGGTCGCGCCGACGGCGAAGGTCGCCGGCGCCGGCTCGACCAGCGATCGCGGCGCCGGCTGCACGGCGATCGTCGGCAGCTTCGGCGGCACGACGACGACGGTCCACGAGAAGCCGGTGATCGCCCCCTCCAGGGCCGTCGCTGAAACGTTCGCACCCGCGACGACGTCCCAGCCGGTCTGTGCCCCGTTGGTCTTCATCAACACCGGCGTCTCGCCCGCGGGCAGCTGGCTGGCGTCGTAGGGCACCCGGGCACTGGCTGGCGTCGCGAAGGTCGTGCCGTGCGGCGTCAGCGCGAACATCGGGCCAATCTCCGCGCTGCCCGGCGGCAGCGCGGGCGCTCCGGCCGAGGACTGCGCGGCCGAGAGCGCGGTCGGCGCCGTCAGCGCACCGGCCGGAACGACGACCTGCACGCCGCCGGGACCGTCGAGCGTGCCGCCGCCAGCGCCGACCGTGACCGTGCTGGCGCCGATCGGTGCGGCTTCGTCGGAGCCGCCACAGGCGGCGAGCGCGAGGCCGAGGACCGTCGCGCCGGCGACGCAGAGTAGGCGGCCGAAGGTGAAAGGAATTCGCATGGGAGGACTCTCGAGGTGAAGTGAAGGTGATCGCGCCGCGCGGGAGGTCACTGGAAGCGCCAGCGGGCGACGAACACGTCGGTGTCGACGTGCCCTGACGACAGGTCCTGGCCGAGACGCAGGTATTGCGTGTACTCGGTGAACAGGTTGCCGTTGCTGTCGCTGACGATGAACGGGCTCTTGCTCGGCTTCACGCTGATCGCCGTGCCGAGCAGGCCCCAGCCGGTGCCGGCCTCGAGCCGCATGGCCCACAGACTCGGCGCCGAGCCGCCTTCGGTCCATGCCGCGACCAGCCGGCCACTGGAATCGAGGGCCAAGGAGACGTCGTGCACGCCCTGGTCGTCGGCGATGTTGAGCGAGCCGTCGGCGCGGGCCGTGTCGAGGAAGGTCCAGGTCAGGCTCGCCGGGTCGAGCCGCGCTACCTTCAGCTTGGCCGGGCTGGACTGGAGCCAGGCGATGACGAGCTGCCCGGCACCATCGACCAGGAGTTGCAGCGAGCCCGCGACCGGCGTGCGCGGCGTCGGCACCCCGAGTACCGGGCCCCACGCCGCGCCGTCCCAGCCGCGCAGCCAGAGACGGGCCGATCCGACCAGAGGCTGCTCGATCCACGCGACCCACGGGTTGCCGTCGCCGCGCAGGGCGATCGCCGTCGCGTCGCGCAGGACGCGGCCGTCGGGCGCGGCGTTGATCGCGCCGGCGTGCGGCCCGGGCAGCGGCACCGGCAAGCCGCCGACCGTCGTGCCATGGACGAACAGCTGACCCGCCGACACCGCGGGATCGGTCTCGACCAAGTAGGCCAGCGCATACGCCTCGCCCACGCCGGCGGCGATCCGCGGCGAGCGCGCGTGCATGTTGAACGGCGCGCTGTACACCACTGTCGACGACCATCCCGCCCCTAGGCTGCCGAGCACCACCTGCGCGCCTTCGCGTGCACCGGCGCTGACCGTGATCGCGACCTGGGCGATATCCGACGCGGTCATCGCCATGCGCGCTTCCTCGAACGACAGGCCGGTCGTCGGCGCCAGCCCGTTGCCGAGCCCCGGCGTCGGGAAGGCGTTGAAGGTGGCGCCATCGAAGCGCTTCAGGTAGACGCTGCGCGAGCCCGGCCGTCCCTCTAGCCAGGCGATCGCCGGCTGGTTCAGGTTCGCTCCCGTGCGCTGCAAGGCGATGCCGATGGCATCGTTCTCGGTCAGGTTGTAGGACGCGCCGCGGTCGACGAAATCCCACAGCTTGCCCTCCGCCACGTTGAGCGTCAGCGTGCCCTGGATCGATGGCAGCTCGCCCACGGGATCGGGAGAATGGTCGATCGCGGTGCCGCGCACTTGCTGCGAGACCTCGAGCTGCACCTGGCCGTCGCTGAAGAGCCGCAGCGTTCTCTCCGCCGTCGGTGCGGCAGCGGTCAGGCGCGGCTGGGCATCCGGCACCCAGATCGCGGTGACACCGGGCGGCAGATCGGGCGTGGCGAGGTCGACCCGGCCGAGGCCGAGCGTGTGGAACGGCGAGCTCGGATCGACGCCCACGACGACGCCGATGTCCAGCGAGGTGCCGCTCGTCAGCGTTCCGGTGCTCGGGCTGAGCGTCACGGCGAAAAGCGGCGCGATCCGCTGCACGAATTGGACGCTGCGCTGCACCGTGCCGCTGGTGGCGGTGACGCGCAGCCGCGGCGCGCCGCCGGCGGCATAGATGGCCGGCAGGTGCAGATCGAGCCGACAGCGCTCCGTCGGCTCGCAGGTGAACGTGCCGTCGATGCCGCTGCCCATCGCGTCGAAGCTCAGCGCGACCGGATCGGCGAAGCCTCCGACCCGGGTGATCTGTACCAGGTCGAGGGCGCGCGTCGCGTAGATGGGCGGGTCGGTCGGACCGACGCCGATGACCTCGACGCCGAAGTCGGGCACCTCGGGCCGGGGCGGGAAGGAGACGGCGAAGGCACCCAGCCGCTCGATCGGGGCCGGGGCGGCGAACAGGATTCCGTTGCCTTGCCAGATGGCCGACAGCGTGATCGTGCCGACGCTCGTCGCCGTCGTCTCGGTGTGAACGTTCAGCGCGTAACGACGGCAGCTGAGTTGCGGCTCGCCGGCCGGCTGCTCGGCTGCGGTGCAAGGCTCTTCCCGCACGAAGGTGAGCGCGGCCGTGACAGGCGCGGCCGGGGTCCCCGGGCCAGGCGTGCCGACCACGGTCGCGTCCCGGAACGGGTAGTTGGCGTCGGGCAGGTACATCACGGTCACCGACGCCGGGGCGTCCTCACCGGGGTTGATGAGGGCAGCGCCGGGGCTGACGACGATCTGCGTGTGGGAATAGAAGTCGAGGTCCCTGAAGAAGTCCGCGGTCTGCCCGCCGCAGGAGGCGAGCAGCAGCAGGCCGAGCAGCGCGAAGGCGCGGGCTCCCCAGCCGCGCCGCCGGCGGTCCGATGTCGTGAGCTCGTTGATGGCTGGGTTCACTGCACGTCCTCGTTCCAATTCGATGCATCGATGCTGGTTCCCGGGCACGGCGCTGGCTTGACTTCGCCCTGAGTTCTTTCTGATATCTTCATGAGCCGCATGGACACGCCCCGCCCGAACGCCATGCAAGACGATCGGCGCTGGCGCTTCGGACCCTTCGAGGTCGATGCCGGCGAGCACCGCCTGTCGCGCGACGGGAGCGTCGTGCCCGTGACGCGCAAGTCGTTCGCGTTGCTCGCCACCCTGCTCGGCCGGCCGGGGCGGCTCTTCACCAAGGCCGAGCTGTTCGAGACCGTCTGGGCCGGCTCGGTCGTCACCGACGCCGCGCTGTCGCGCGCGATCCGTGAACTGCGCGTCGCGCTCGGCGACGACGCCGCGACGCCGCGCTACATCGCCACCGCGCACGGCCTCGGCTTTCGCTTCGTTGCCCTGGTCTCGCTCGAATGCGGCGGCTGCGCCGAGTTGGCCCCGCTCGCGCCGGTCCGGCAGCGGCTGGTCGGCCGCGATGCGGCGCTCGCCCGCCTCGAGCAGGCGCTCGCCGAGGCGCGCGCCGGCCGGCGCCAGGTCGTCTTCGTCACCGGCGAAGCCGGCATCGGCAAGACGGCGCTCGTCGACGCCTTCGCGAGCCGCCACGCCGACCGCGCCGGCCTCTGGTCGGCGCAAGGCCGCTGTGTCGAGCAGTACGGCACCGGCGAGGCCTACCTGCCGATCCTCGAAGCGCTCGAGGACCTCGCCCGGCAGGTCGGCGCCGCCGCCTTCCGCGACGTTCTGACGCGGTACGCGCCGGCCTGGCTCGCGCACCTGCCGTGGCTCGCCCACGGCGCCGATCCCGCGACGTTGCAGCGCGCCCTCGCCGATGCGAGCGCCCAGCGCATGCTGCGCGAAATCGCGCAGGCGATCGAGGTGCTCGCCGCCGACCGGCCGATCCTGCTCTGGCTCGAGGACCTGCACTGGAGCGACCCGTCGAGCCTCGCGGTGGTCGCCTTCCTCGCCGGGCGGCGCGAGCCGGCGCGCCTCCTGCTGCTGGCGAGCTTTCGGCGCGCCGACGCCTCGGCGGCCGAGTCGCCGCTGCCGGGCCTGGCGCAGCAGCTGCTTCGCCGCGGCCAGGCCGCGGAGCTGGCGCTCGGGCTGCTCGATGCAGGCGCCGTGGCCGACTATCTTCGCCTTCGTTTCGGCGACGGCGCCGCGATTCCCTACCCGGAGCTCGCCGCTTTCGTGCACCGGCGGACCGAAGGGCACGCCCTCTTCACCGTCGCCATCGTCGACGATCTCGTGCGCCGCGGCTCGCTCGCCGAGGTGCCGGGAAGCTGGCGGCTGAGCGCGCCGGTGGCGGCGCTGGACGACGGGCTCCCCGACGACCTGCGTCATCTCGTCCACGACCAGCTGGCGCGGCTCACGGACGACGAGCGCCGCCTTCTCGAGGCGGCCGCGATCGCCGGCACGCAGTTCTCGGCCGCCGCCGTCGCCGCCGCGCTGCAGGCCGATCCGGCCGAGACCGAGGACCGCTGCGCGCGCCTGGCGCAGGAAGGGCGCTTCCTCCGCTTCGCCGACGCGGTGGCTTGGCCCGACGGCACCGTGGCGTCGGGCTTTTCCTTCGTCCATGCGCTTTATTGGCAAGGCACGCACGAACGAATTCCGGAAGGCCGCCGCGCCGAGTGGCAACGGCGCATCGGCCTGCGCCAGGAGGAGGCGTGGGGCTCGCAGTCGGGCGCGATCGCCGCCGAGCTGGCGATGCGCTTCGAGGCGGCGCGCGACGTCGAGCGCAGCGTCCGATTCCTGCGCCTGGCGGGCGCCGGCGCCCTGGCACGCTGCGCCTACCAGGAGTGCATCGACCACCTTCGCCGCGCCCTCGCCCTCGTCCCGAAGCTGCCCGCCGCCGACCGGCCGCGCACCGAGCTCGACGTCCTGCTGCCGCTCGGTGCCGCGCTGATGGCGGTGCAGGGCTACGCGTCCAGCGAGGTGGAGGCGACGTATCAGCGCGCGCTCGCCCTCTGCGAAGACTGCGGCCGCCCCGGTGATCTCGAGCGCGTGCAGCGTGGCCTGTGGAACGTCCGCTTTTCGCGCGCCGATCTCGACGGCGCGCGCACCGCGGCGGAGGCGTTGCGTGCGAGCAGCCACGGCGACACCGCCCTCGTCTTCGATGCGTTGTCGAAGCTCGGCCACACGGCTCTGCACAGCGGCGACTTCACGGCCGCGCGCACCCATCTCGAGCGCGCGCTGGCCATGCGCGACGACACGCCGGCGAGCGCCTACCGCCGCGAGGCGCCGCGCCTGCTCGCCTACCTCTCGTGGGCGCTCTGGTACCTCGGCGAGCCGTCAGGCGCGCTCGCCTGCGCCCAGCGCTCGCTGGCGTCCCTCGATGCAGACGCCAGCGTGCACACCCGCGCCCTCGTGCTCGGCCATGCCGCCGGCCTCAGCTGGTTGCGAAGCGAAATCGACGCGGCGGCGGCGTTCGCCGAGCAACAGCATGCATTGAGCGTCGAGCACGGTTTGCCCTACTGGCGCGCCTGGAGCGACTTCATACTCGGCGTGGGCGCCGCCAGCGCGGGCCGGCTCGACGAAGGCCTGGCGCGCATTCGCGCCGCCGTCGACGCGGTGCAGAAGATGGGCACCGTCGTCGGCACGACGAGCTGGCTCTACGTGCTCGCCGAGATCGAGATCGCGGCCGGCCGACCCGCCCAGGCGCGCGCCGCCCTGGCCGGGTCGAGCGACCTGGAAGCCTGCGGCAGCCGCACGCGCAACGCCGCCGAGACGGTGCGGGTCGAGGGCGAGCTCGCCCTGGCCGAGGACGCCGGTCCCGCCGGCCGCGATCGCGCCGAGCACTGCTTCGGCGTGGCACTGCAGATCGCCCGGTCGCAACGTGCCCGCAGCCTCGAGTTGCGCGCGGCCCTCAGCCTGGCGCGCCTCTGGTCGAGTCACGGCGAGAGCGCGCGTGCGATCGCGTTGCTGGCGCCGATCCACGCTGCCTACGACGAGGGGTTCGACACCGCCGACCTGATGCGCGCCAGCGCGATGCTCGCTGCGCTACGCGCCTAGAGGCGGTCGGCACGGCCCGCGGTCGACGCCAGTCGCGCTTGCCGCCGACCGCCTCTAGCCGCGAGCTTCCCGCGCCACGACCGGTGCGGCCGCCAGCACCGCGAGCAGGCGCTCGGCAGTGCGCGACGCCGCGCCGCGATGGGCACGCGACAGGTCGAGCGCGCGCTGCGAGCGTGCCAAGCGCTCGGCCGGGGCGTCGGCGGTCATCGCGGCCGCCGCGGCGACGCCCGCCGCCATGTCGACGACGCGGGTCGCCGCGCCGGCCACGAGCGCGAGCTCGGCGGCTTCGCCGAAGTTGAAGGTGTGCGGGCCCATCACCACCGGACAGCCGCACGCCGCCGCCTCGATCAGGTTCTGGCCGCCGAGCGGCGCGAAGCTGCCGCCGAGCAGGGCGACGTCGGCGAGCGCATACCAGGCGGGCATCTCGAGCATGGAGTCACCGAGCCAGATGTCGGCGTCGGCGGCCGCGGCAGGACGTTCGTCGCCCCTCCACTCACTGCGCTGCGACAGCGTGAAGCCGGCGGCGGCGATCAGCTCGGCGACCGCTTCGAAGCGCTGCGGATGACGCGGCACGACGACGAGGAGCGGGCGCGGCTCGGCGAGCGCGCGCCAGGCCGCGAGCAGCAGCGCCTCCTCGCCTTCGCGAAACGACGCCGCGACGACGACGCCGCGAGCGAGACCGGCGCGCCAGGCGCGGCCGCGGGCGAGCAGGCCGGCGTCGGCGGTGATGTCGTACTTCAGGTTGCCGAGGACGCGGACGTCGCGCACGCCGGCGTCGCGCAGCCGCGCCGCGTCGCCTTCGGTCTGCGCCAGCGCCGCGCGGAGGCTCTCGAACGCCGGCCTCAACAGCGCGTCGACCCGCTCGCCGCGGCGGCGGCTGCGTTCGCTCATGCGCGCGTTGGCGAGCACGACGGGAATGCCGCGCGCCGCGGCGCAGGCGAGCAGGTTGGGCCAGATCTCGGTTTCCATGAGCACGCCGACCGCGGGCTCGGCATGGCGCAGGAAGCGACGCACGGCGCCGGGCATGTCGAAGGGCAGCCAGAGCTGGGCATCGCCTTCGAGCAGCAACGGCTGCCCCGCGGCGCGACCGGTCGCGGTGCCGTGCGTCAGCAGGATGCGAACGCCCGGTCGCGCCGTGCGCAAGGCCTCGACCAGCGGCGCGGCGGCGCGCGTCTCGCCGAGCGAGACCGCATGGATCCAGACGGCGCCCGGCGCCATCGGTCGTCGATAAAAGCCGAAGCGCTCGCCCGGCACGCTGGCGTAGAGCGGCTCGCGTCGGCCGCGCCAGCGCACGCGCATCAGGTAGAGCGGCGCGACCGCGCGCAGCAGCAGCGAGTAGGCGGCGCGAGCGGCGCGCCTGCCGGTCGGCCCGGTCACGGCGGCTTGGGCGCGCGCACCGCGACGACGCGAGCGGCGCTCTGCACGCCCTTCCATGCGGCCCACACCGCTGTCACCGTCGGCGCGCCGTCGCCTTCGACCGAGACCTGCAGCCCGCCGCTGTGGCGCGCTTGCGGGCCGGTCCGCCACGACGTCGGGAAGTTGTAGATCTGGACGTGCGGCAGGCCGAGCGCGACGGCGATGTGGCTCGGACCGCTGTCGACGCCGATCGCGCCGCCGGTCGCGGCGAGCCGATCGACGAACGCGGCGATGTCGAGCGCCGGCCAGACCGTGGCATCTCCGCCGATGGCCGCCGCGACCCTGCGTGCCCGCTTGCCCTCGTCGCTGCCGGCTTGCGGCAGCGCGACCGCCCAGCCCTCGTCGGCGAGTCGGCGGCCGAGCTCGATCCAGCTCGCTTCCGGCCACAGCTTGTCGGCGCGCGACGTGCCGTGGATCAGGACGACGGTGCGTGGCCTTTCGCTCGGCGCCAACGACTTCGACGCGAGACCGTACGACGGCGGCGAATCCCAGCGCGTTCCGAGCGCCGCGGCGACCAGCTCGCGCGATCGGTCGAGGGCATGGCAGTGCGGCTCGACCCGGATCGCGGTCGAAACCAGCCAGCGCGCCGGCGCCTCGTGGCCCGCGCCGTCGGTGCGATTGGCGAGGCCATAGCTGCGGCCGTGCGCGAGGCATGCGATCACCGCCGACTTCGTCAGCCCCTGCAGATCGACGATGGCGTCGTAGCGCTCGCGGCGCAGGCGAGCCACGAAGGCGCGCATCTCGCGAACGACCGACGCCTTCCAGAGGCCGCTCTTCGTCCACGCGCGCAACGGGCAGTCGATCACTTCGGCGATGCCGTCGACGCGGCCGAGCAGCGGTGCGAACGCCGGCTCGACGACCCAGTCGATCGCCGCGCGCGGATAGGCGGCGCGGATGTCGGCGACGACGGGCAACGCATGGACGACGTCGCCGAGCGACGACAGCTTGACGATCAGGATCCGCAGGGCGCCGGCGGCCGGCAACGCGCGGCGTGGACGCGCGCCGTCTTGCTTCAATGCGCCGCCGCCTCGATCCGCGCGTCCGGCTTGACGGCGCGCAGCGCCGCCATGCAGCCGTCCTGGATGCGAGCCAGGGCCTCCGGCGTCGTCCCCTCGAAGCGCAGGACCAGCACCGGCGTCGTGTTCGACGCGCGCACCAGGCCGAAGCCGTCGTCGTACTCGAC
>JBDTPG010000062.1:0-14088 GCA_039932815.1 Caldimonas sp. | reverse complement strand
TGAGGACGGCGACGACGTTTCGCCTCTTCAACAGCGAATGGGACAAGGTCCACGTCGTCGAGACAGCGCGGCCTTCGCTGGCGCGGCACGAGCAGCGCAGCATCGCCGCGATCGCCGCCGACGGCGGCCGCGACCCGCTCGACACGATGCTCGACATCGCCCTCGAGGACGGCCTGAAGACGGTGTTCACGGCGCAGCTCCTCAACAGCGACGAGGACGCCGTCGGCCGGATGCTCAACCACCCGCACAGCATCGTCAGCCTGAGCGACGCGGGCGCACACCTCACGTTCTTCAACGACGCCGGCTTCGGTCTCCACCTGCTCGGCCACTGGTCGCGCGACCTCGGCGCGATGAGCCTCGCCGAGGCGGTGCGCCGGCTCACCTCGCATCCGGCGCAGGTGCTCGGCCTCATCGGCCGCGGCACGATCGCCGAAGGTCGGGCCGCCGACCTGCTCCTGTTCGATCCGAAGACGGTCGGCCGCGGAGCGAAGCGGCGCGTCCACGACCTCCCTGCGAAGGCGGCGCGCCTGACCACCGATGCGATCGGCGTGCACGGGGTCTGGGTCAACGGTCGCCAAGTGGCGGATGCCAACGGTCTCCTCGCCGACGCGCCGCTTGCGGGCGAGCTGCTGACGCGGTTCGCCTGCTAACTGCAGCGGGCGCCGGCCCGGAAAGACGACCGGCCGATCGCGCCGGCAGAATCGCGCCATGACCGACCTCTCTCTCGCCCGCCACATCGGCGCCATCCTCGCGCAGGCCGGTGCCGACCTCGACCCGGCCGAGACGGCCGAGTGGTGCGAGGCGCTCGACGCGCTGACCAGCGCCCACGGTCCGGCGCGCGCGCGCTTCCTCCTCGACGCGCTGCTTGCGCATGCGCGCCGGCGCGGCGTCCACTGGCAACCGTCATTGATCACGCCCTACGTCAACACGATCGCTCTGGAGGAGCAACCGCCGTTTCCAGGCGACCTCGCGATGGAGCAGCGCCTCGCCGCGCTGATGCGCTGGAACGCGCTGGCGATGGTGATGCGCGCCAACCGCGTCGAGAGCGGCGGCTCGGCCGAGCTCGGCGGCCACATCGCCAGCTATGCGTCGGCGGCCGATCTGTTCGAGGTCGGCTTCAACCATTTCTTTCGTGCCCGGGTCGATGGCGCTCCCCTGCCGGACGGCCAGCCCGGCGGTCCCATGAAACCGGAGGATCCGGCGCAGCCGGGTCATCTCGGCGACCTCGTCTTCTTCCAGCCCCACTCCGCACCCGGTGTCTACGCGCGCGCCTTCCTCGAAGGCCGCCTGAGCGCCGACGACCTCGCCCACTACCGCCAGGAGCTCGTCGCGCCGGCGCACGGTGCGCGCGGGCTGACGTCGTACCCGCATCCGCAGCTGATGCCGGACTTCTGGCAGTTCCCGACCGGCTCGATGGGCATCGGCCCGATCAACGCGATCTACCAGGCCCGCTTCATGCGCTACCTCGAGCACCGCGGCCTGCTCGCGCCGGGCAGCGGCGCGACCCAACGCCGCAGTCCACCCGAAGACGCGGCGCAGCAGCGCCGCGTCTGGGGCTTCTTCGGCGACGGCGAGATGGACGAGCCGGAGTCGATCGCCGCGCTCTCCCTCGCCGCACGCGAGCAGCTCGACAACTGCACCTTCGTCATCAACTGCAACCTGCAGCGCCTCGACGGGCCGGTGCGCGGCAACGGCCGCATCGTCGACGAGCTCGAGTCGGTATTCGCCGGCGCCGGCTGGCACGTGATCAAGTGCCTGTGGAGCTCGGACTGGGACGTGCTGTTCGCCAGGGACCACGGCCACGCGCTGATGCGCGCTTTCGCGCACACCGTCGACGGGCAGTTCCAGACCCTCTCGGCCAAGGACGGTGCGTTCAACCGCGAGGTCTTCTTCGGCCAGAACGAGGAACTGAAGGCGCTCGTCGCCGACCTGCGCGACGAGGACATCGATCGCCTGCGCCGCGGCGGCCACGACGCGGTCAAGATCCACGCCGCCTTCGCCGCCGCCATCGCCCACACGGGGCAGCCCACCGTCGTCCTCGCCAAGACCATGAAAGGCTACGCCATGGGCGAGGCCGCGCAGGGGCGGATGACGACGCACCAGGCGAAGAAGCTCGACAGCGCCGGCCTCATCGCCTTCCGCGACCGCTTCGCGCTGCCGATGAGCGACACCGACACGCAGTCGCTCGCCTTCTACAAGCCCGCCGACGACAGCGCCGAGCTCCGCTACCTGCAGAGCCGTCGCCGCGCGCTGGGCGGCGCCCTGCCGGCAAGGCGGAGCGACTGCGCGCCGGTGGCGATCCCGTCGATCGATGCGACCTCTGCATTCGCGCTCCACACCGACGGCAAGGAGATGAGCACGACGATGGCGTTCGTCCGTGTCCTCGGCAACCTGCTGAAGGATCCGGCGCTCGGCCCGCGCGTCGTGCCGATCGTCGCCGACGAAGCGCGCACCTTCGGCATGGCGAGCCTGTTCCGCCAGGTCGGCATCTACGCGCCGCTCGGCCAGCTCTACCAGCCCGAGGATTCCGGCTCGATCCTCTCGTACCGCGAGGACAAGAGCGGCCAGATCCTCGAAGAGGGCATCACCGAGGCCGGCGCGCTCTCGTCGTGGACGGCGGCGGCGACCTCGTACTCCACCCACGGCCTGGCGATGCTGCCGTTCTACATCTACTACTCGATGTTCGGCTTCCAGCGCGTCGGCGATCTGATCTGGGCGGCCGCCGACCAGCGCGCGCGCGGCTTTCTGATCGGCGCGACCGCGGGACGGACGACGCTGTCGGGCGAAGGTCTTCAGCACCAGGACGGCACCAGCCACCTCGTCGCCGCGACGGTGCCGAACTGCAAGGCCTACGACCCGGCGTTCGCGGGCGAGCTCGCCGTCATCGTCGACCGCGGCATGCGCGAGATGCTCGAGGAGCAGAAGGACGTCTTCTATTACGTGACGGCGATGAACGAGAACGTCGCCCAGCCGTCATTGCCGGCCGACGCGCACGAAGGCGTGCTGCGCGGCCTGTACCGGTTTCGCGCCGGCGGCCACGAGGGCGCTCGCCGCGTCCAGCTGCTCGCGTCGGGCGCCATCCTCGGCGAGGCGATCAAGGCGGCCGCCGTCCTCGAAGGAGCGCATGGCGTCGCCGCCGACGTCTGGAGCGTCACCAGCTTCAGCGAGCTGGCGAGGAACGGCATCGCCGCCGAGGCCGCGTGGCGCCATGGCGCGACGGGCGTCGCGCGCAGCTACGTCGGCGAGCTGCTCGCGCCGACGCGCGGGCCGATCGTCATCGCCACCGACTACGTGCGTGCCGTCCCCGAGCAGATCCGCGCCTTCCTGCCGCCGGGCCGGCGTTGCGTCACCCTCGGCACCGACGGCTTCGGCCGCAGCGACACGCGCGCCGCGTTGCGGCGCCATTTCGAGGTCGACGCCGCGGCGATCGTCCAGGCCGCGCTGCGCTCGCTCGGCTAGGCCGACTTCAAGAGCGCGTCACAGCTGGAACGCCAGCCACAGTAGCAGGCCTTCCGAGAGATCGCGCAGCAGCCCCGGCTCCTTCGCGGCGAACGGCACGGCGCCGAGCCGCTCGTTCTCGATCCATGAGGCGAAGCGGGCGACGTCGGCCGGCTCGTAGAACGCGATCATCAGCTCGTAGTTGAGGAAGAGGCTGCGCAAGTCGAGGTTGGCCGAGCCGGCGATCGCGAGCTGCTCGTCGATGACGACGGCCTTGGCGTGCAGCATGAACGGCGTGAACCAGACGCGCGCGCCGGCCGCCGCGAGGTCGCGCAGCGGCCGATGGCGGGCGACGTCGGCAAGGCGATGGTTCGAGCGGCGCGGCATGACGAGGTCGACCTGCACGCCGCGCCGTGCCGCCAGGCTGAGCGCCATCAGCAGCGTCGCGTCGGGAATGAAGTACGGCGTCACCGCGAGGATGCGACGCTGCGCCATGAAGCAGCCCGAGAGCAGCAGCGCCTGCACGGTGTCGTCGACCTGCTCCGGCCCGCTCGGCACGAGCTGCGCGAGCGACGCGTCGGGCGGCGCCACCCGGTACGGCGCCGGCAGCGGGTGGACGCCGCTGCTGCGCCGGGTCGCATAGCGCCAGTCCTCCTCGAACTGCTCGGCGGCGCGGACGGCGAGCTCGCCGCGCAGGTCGAAGCTGAGGTCGTGCCAGACCTCGCCGCCGCGCTCGGGATCGCCCTCGAAGTACTCGGCGGCGAAGTTGCGCCCGCCGCACCAGAGCCGCGCCGTGTCGGCGACGACCATCTTGCGATGATTGCGGAGGTTGGCCCGGCCGCGCAGGATCGAACGGAACGGCGGCACGAAGTTGACGACCTCGACGCCCGAGCGGCGCAGCGAAGCGACGTCGAGGCGGCCGGCGAGCCAGGCGCCGATGCCGTCGATCAGGAGGCGCACCTGGACACCGCCCTCGGCCTTGCGCCGCAGCGCCGCGGCGATCTCGTCGCCGAGGCGATCGCGGGCGAGGATGAAGGTGCAGACGTCGAGCGTGTCGGTCGCGCTTTCGATGATGTCGAGCACGGCGCGGCGCGCTTCGGCGCCGTCGCCGTGAAGCCGCAGCGCTTCGTAGGGGGCGGCCGGCGCGAGGCCCATCGAGCGGCCGAGGCGGCGCGCCCAGAGCGACGCTGCCTCGTCGTCGTCGAGCGCGGCAGCGGCGACCGGCGGCAGCGGCAGGGCCGCAGCGTCGCGCATGCGCAGCTTCCGGCTGCCGAACATCAGGTAGAGCGGGATGGCGGCGTAGGGCAGCAGCGCGAGCGCGACGACCCAGGCGATCGCCGCCGACGGATCGCGCCGTTGCGGCAGCGCGCGCGCGACGCCGACGTAGACGATCAGGCCGAAGGCGACGACGATCGCGTGCAGCGTCAGCAGGTAGCGATCGAAGAGGATGTCGAGCGTCATGTCGACACGCAAAAAACGAAACCCGCCGAGCCGGTGCCGGGCGGGTTCGGTCGCCGAAGGGCGATGCGCTTCAGCACATCACTTCTTGCGGTACTTGCGCAGCGCCGCGATCTGCGCCGCCATCGCCGCGAACTCGCCCTGCGCCTTGGCGAAGTCGATGTCGCTCTTGGCGTTCTTCATCGCCTCCTCGGCGGCGGCCTTGGCCTCGTTGGCCTTGGCCTCGTCGAGGTCGTGGCCGCGGATCGCGGTGTCGGCGAGCACCGTCACCGAGCCAGGCTGGATCTCGAGGATGCCGCCGGCGACGAACACGAACTCCTCCTCGCCGTTGTCGGCGCGCTGAATGCGCACCGCGCCCGGCTTGATGCGGGTGATCAGCGGCGCGTGGCGCGGATAGATGCCGAGCTCGCCCATCTCGCCCGGCAGGGCGACGAACTTCGCCTCGCCGGAGAAGATGCTTTCCTCGGCGGAGACGACGTCGACGTGAAGCGTGGCCATGGCGGTTCCTGGTTGCGGCTTATTGGACCTTCTTGGCCTTCTCGAACGCTTCGTCGATCGTGCCGACCATGTAGAAGGCCTGCTCGGGGAGCGAATCGCACTCGCCGTCGGCGATCATCTTGAAGCCGCGGATCGTTTCCTTCAGCGAGACGTACTTGCCTTCGGTGCCCGTGAACACCTGGGCGACGAAGAACGGCTGGCTCAGGAAGCGCTGGATCTTGCGCGCGCGGGCGACGGCGAGCTTGTCTTCGGGCGCGAGCTCGTCCATGCCGAGGATGGCGATGATGTCGCGCAATTCCTTGTAGCGCTGCAGGATGCCCTGTACCTGGCGCGCGACGTTGTAGTGCTCCTCGCCGACGACGTTCGGGTCGAGCTGGCGCGACGTGCTGTCGAGCGGGTCGACCGCGGGGTAGATGCCGAGCGAGGCGATGTCGCGCGAGAGCACGACGGTCGAGTCGAGGTGGGCGAAGGTCGTCGCCGGCGACGGGTCGGTCAAATCGTCGGCAGGGACGTAGACGGCCTGGATCGAGGTGATCGAGCCGACCTTGGTCGAGGTGATGCGCTCCTGCAGGCGCCCCATTTCCTCGGCGAGCGTCGGCTGGTAGCCGACCGCCGAAGGCATCCGGCCCAGCAGTGCCGAGACCTCGGTGCCGGCGAGCGTGTAGCGGTAGATGTTGTCGACGAAGAAGAGCACGTCCTTGCCCTCGTCGCGGAACGACTCGGCGATCGTCAGGCCGGTGAGCGCGACGCGCAGGCGGTTGCCCGGCGGCTCGTTCATCTGGCCGTAGACCATCGCCACCTTCGACTCGCCGAGGTTCTCCAGATTCACGACGCCCGAGTCGGCCATCTCGTGATAGAAGTCGTTGCCCTCGCGCGTGCGCTCGCCGACGCCCGCGAACACCGACAGGCCGCTGTGCGCCTTGGCGATGTTGTTGATCAGCTCCATCATGTTCACGGTCTTGCCGACGCCGGCGCCGCCGAACAGGCCGACCTTGCCGCCCTTGGCGAACGGGCACATGAGGTCGATCACCTTGATGCCGGTCTCGAGCAGGTCCTGGGAGGGCGACAGCTCGTCGTAAGCCGGCGGCTTGCGATGGATCGAGGCGACGAGATCCTGCGAGACCGGGCCGCGCTCGTCGATCGGGTTGCCGAGCACATCCATGATGCGGCCGAGCGTCGCCGGGCCGACCGGCACCGAGATGCCCTTGCCGGTGTTGTTGATGACCATGCCGCGGCGCAGGCCGTCGGAGGCGCCGAGGGCGATCGTGCGGACGACGCCGTCGCCGAGCTGCTGCTGCACCTCCAGCGTCAGTGCGGAGCCTTCCATCTTCAGCGCGTCGTAGATGTGCGGCATCGCGTCGCGCGCGAACTCGACGTCGACGACGGCGCCGATGCACTGGACGATCTTGCCTTGCTTCGCGGTGGCGGTTTGCATGTCAGCCATGGGGTGTTCCTTGCTTGGACTCTGATTCGGTTCAGACCGCAGCCGCACCGGCGACGATCTCGGAAAGCTCTTTGGTGATCCCGGCCTGGCGCGTCTTGTTGTAGACGAGCCTCAGCTCGGCGATCACGTTGCCGGCGTTGTCGGTGGCCGACTTCATCGCGACCATGCGCGCCGACTGCTCCGAGGCCATGTTCTCGGCGGTCGCCTGGTAGACCAGCGCCTCGATGTAGCGCACGAGCAGCTCGTCGATGACGACGCGCGCTTCCGGCTCGTAGATGTAGTCCCAGCCGTGCTTGCCCTCTTCCATCTGCATCTGCTCGTCCGAGAGCGGCAGCAGCTGCTGGATCACGGGCTCCTGGCGCATCGTGTTGATGAAGCGCGTGTAGCAGAGGTAGACGGCGCTGAGCTGGCCGGCCGCGTAGGCATCGAGCAGCACCTTGACCGGGCCGATGAGCTTCTCGAGCAGCGGCCGGTCGCCGAGCTGGGTCGCGTGCGAGACGACCTTGGCGCCGATCCGGTTCAGGAAGCCCAGGCCCTTGTTGCCGATCGCCACCGCTTCGGCCTTCTGGCCCTGGCTCTCGAGCTCCTTCAGCTTGGCGGTTGCCGCACGCAGGATGTTCGTGTTGAGGCCGCCGCAGAGGCCCTTGTCGGTGGTGACGACGATGAGGCCGGCGACCTTGGCGTCCTTGTTGGCGACCAGGAACGGATGCTTGTACTCGGGCGTCGCGTGCGAAAGATTGGCGGCGAGGCTCCTGACGCGCTCGGCGTACGGTCGCGCGGCGCGCATGCGCTCCTGTGCCTTCCGCATCTTCGACGCGGCGACCATCTCCATCGCCTTGGTGATCTTCTTCGTGTTCTCGACGCTCTTGATCTTGCCGCGGATTTCCTTGCCGGCTGCCATCAGTGGGCTCCCTGTGAGTCGAAGCGGCCGTGGTCGCCGCCGGGCCGCCCCAAGGCGGCCGCGCGCCCCCTCGGGGGGCAGGAGCGGAGCGACGTGGGGGCAGACATTTCTAGGCGAACGATTTCTTGAACGCGGCCACCGCGCCAGAGAGCTCGACCTCGGCGTCCTTGTCGAGCTGCTTCGAGTCCTCGATCTTCGCGAGCAGGCCAGCGTGGCTCGTCTTCAGGTGCGTGTGCAGGCCGCTCTCGAACGCCAGGACCTTCTTGACGTCGACGTCGTCCATGAAGCCCTTGTTGACCGCGAACAGCGAAGCCGCCATCAGCGAGATCGGCAGCGGCGAGTACTGCGGCTGTTTCAGCAGCTCGGTGACGCGGGCGCCGCGATCGAGCTGCTTGCGCGTCGCCTCGTCGAGGTCGGACGCGAACTGGGCAAACGCAGCGAGCTCGCGGTACTGCGCGAGGTCGGTCCGGATGCCGCCCGACTGGTTCTTGATCACCTTCGTCTGCGCCGCCGAACCCACCCGCGACACCGAGATGCCGGCGTTGATGGCGGGCCGGATGCCGGCGTTGAAGAGCGAGGTCTCGAGGAAGATCTGGCCGTCGGTGATCGAGATCACGTTGGTCGGCACGAACGCCGAGACGTCGCCGGCCTGGGTTTCGATGATCGGCAAGGCCGTCAGCGAGCCGGTCTTGCCCTTGACCGCGCCCTTGGTGAAGTCCTCGACGTACTTCTCGTTGACGCGCGCCGCGCGCTCGAGCAGGCGCGAGTGGAGGTAGAACACGTCGCCCGGATAGGCTTCGCGGCCCGGCGGGCGGCGCAGCAGGAGCGAGACCTGGCGATAGGCGACGGCCTGCTTGGAGAGGTCGTCGTAGACGATCAGCGCGTCTTCGCCGCGGTCGCGGAAGTACTCGCCCATCGTGCAGCCCGAGTAGGCAGAGATGTACTGCATCGCCGCGCTTTCGGCGGCCGAGGCGGCGACGACGATGGTGTATTCCATCGCCCCGTTCGCTTCGAGCGAGCGAACGATGTTCTTGATCGTCGACGCCTTCTGGCCGATGGCGACGTAGACGCAGGTCATGTCCTGACCCTTCTGGTTGATGATCGCGTCGACGGCGACGGCGCTCTTGCCGGTCTGGCGGTCGCCGATGATCAGCTCGCGCTGGCCGCGGCCGATCGGCACCATCGAGTCGATCGCCTTCAGGCCGGTCTGCATCGGCTGGCTGACGCTCTGGCGCGCGATCACGCCGGGGGCGATCTTCTCGATCGGCGCCGACAGCTTGGCGTTGATCGGGCCCTTGCCGTCGATCGGCGCGCCCAGCGCGTTGACGACGCGGCCCTTCAGCTCGGGGCCGATCGGCACTTCGAGAATCCGGCCCGTGCACTTGACGGTGTCGCCTTCCGAGATGTGCTCGTACTCGCCCAGGATGACGGTGCCGACCGAGTCGCGCTCGAGGTTCAGCGCCAGGCCGTAGGTCGCCGAGCCGTCGGGCGCGGCCGGGAACTCGAGCATCTCGCCCTGCATCGCCTCCGAGAGGCCGTGAACGCGGCAGATGCCGTCGGTCACCGAGACGACGGTGCCCTGGTTGCGGATGTCGGCCGAGACGGCGAGCCCTTCGATGCGGCTCTTGATCAGCTCGGAAATTTCTGCGGGATTCAGTTGCATGTCGGGCTCCGGTCTGCAGTTCGGGCAGGCTGGTTGAAACTCAGGAAGAACTTGCTTCGACGTCGCGCTGGCGGCGGCGTCAGGCGGTCAGGGCCGCCTTCATCTGTTCGAGGCGGGCGCGGATCGAGGTGTCGAGCACCTCGTCGCCGACGATGACGCGAACGCCGCCGATCAGCTCGGGAACGACGACGACGCTGGTCTCGAGCTTCCTGCCGAAACGGCGCTCCATCGCCGCTTTCACATCGGCGACCTGCGTCGCGTCGATCGGAAAGGCGCTCTCGATGGTTGCCTGCGAGACGCCGCTGCGCGCGTCGACGAGGGCCTGGAACTGCGCCGCGATCTCGGGCAACACGGTCAGGCGGCCGTTGTCGATCACCGTGCGCAGCAGGTTCTTCGACGCATCGCTGAACGGCGCGCCCGCCGGCGTGCGAGCGACGCCGGTGAGCAGATCGAAGACCTGCTTCGAGTCGATCTTGGGGCTGTCGGCGAACCGGCGCATCTGCGCGTTCGCGGCGACGTCGGCCAGGGCGCGGATCTCGCCCGCGAGGTCGGCGGCCTTGCCGGTCGCGGCGGCCTTCATCAGGGCCTCGGCGTACGGGCGGGCGATGGTGGCGAGCTCGGCCATGTCAGCGCATGCCTTTCAAAGCTGCGCCTTGAGCTGGCCGAGGAGGTCGGCGTGCGTGCGCGCATCGACCTCGCGGCGCAGGATCTGCTCGGCGCCGCGGACGGCCAGCGCGGCGACCTGCTCGCGCAACACCTCGCGCGCCTTGGTCGCTTCCTGTTCGGCTTCGGCGCGCGCCGCGGCGACGATCTTGGTGCCTTCCTCGTTGGCGCGCGACTTCGCTTCCTCGACCATCGAGTGGGCCAGGCGCTCGGCGTCGGCGAGGCGCTGCGCGGCGTCGGTGCGTGCCGACGACAGCTCTTCCTCGATGCGCTTGTTCGCCGTCGCCAGCTCGGCCTTGGCCCTGTCGGCGGCGGACAGGCCGTCGCGGATCTTCGCGGCTCGTTCGTCGAGCGCTGCCGCGATCGGCGGCCAGACCATTTTCATCGTGAACCAGACCAGAAGCAGGAACACGATCAACTGGATGATCAGGGTGGAGGTGATGCTCACGTCGAGACCTCGGCGGAATGAAAGTCCGGCCCCGCAGCGTGGCGGCCGGACCCGGGAATCACTTGGGCAGGTTGGCCAGCTGGGCCAGGAACGGGTTCGCCGTCGTGTACCAGAGCGCGATGCCGGTGCCGATGATGAACGACGCGTCGATCAGGCCGAGCAGCAGGAAGACCTTGGTCTGCAGCACGCCCATCAGCTCGGGCTGGCGCGCGGCCGACTCGAGATACTTGCTGCCCATGATGCCGACGCCGACGCAGGCACCGAGAGCGCCGAGACCGATGATGAGGCCGGCAGCGACGGCGACGAGACCGATGAGTTCCATGTTGACTCCAGAGTTTTGGTGAGAGAGGAAAGGAAAAAAGGAAGAGGTGCGCCGGCGCCGCGGCGATCAGTGCGAGTCGTGCGCCTGGCCGATGTAGACGAGCGTCAGCATCATGAACACGAACGCCTGCAGCGTGATGATCAGGATGTGGAAGACGGCCCAGGCCCAGCCGGCACCGATGTGCAGGAGGGCGAGCAGGACCCCGCTGACCGAGAGCGTGAAGGCGCCGCCGAGCAACGCGATCAGCAGGAAGATCAGCTCGCCGGCGTACATGTTGCCGAACAGCCGCATGCCGTGCGAGACCGTCTTGGAGACGAACTCGACCAGCTGCATCGCCACGTTGGCAATCGAGAGCAGGAGAAAGCCGATCCAGCTCAGCGGATTCGCGCTGACCTTGATGGTGCCGAACGGCGCCGTGTAGAGCTCGTGCAGGAAGCCGCCGAGCCCCTTGATCTTGACGCTGTAAAAGAGGCACAGGATCAGGACGCCGATCGACAGCGCCATGGTGATCGAGAGATCCGCCGTCGGCACGACGCGAAGGTAGGCGTGCTCCGGATCGTGGCCCGCGACGGCGAAGGCCTTGCCCCAGATCCAGGGCAGGATGTCGACCGGCAGCAGGTCCATCGCATTGAGCAGGAAGATCCAGACGAAGACGGTGAGCGCGAGCGGCGCGACCATCTTCCGGCTGTTGGCGTTGTGAACGATCCCCTTGGCCTCGTTGTCGACGAGCTCGAACAGGATCTCGACCGCGGCCTGGAAGCGCCCCGGGACGCCCGACGTCGCCTTGCGCGCGGCGCGCCACAGCAGGAAGCAGCCGATCGCGCCCATCAGCGCCGAGAAGACGACCGAGTCGAAGTTGATGACCGAGAAGTCGACCAGGCCCTTCGGCTTGCCGGTGCCGAAATGGGTCAGGTGGTGAATGATGTATTCACCGGGCGTCAGGGCGTGCTCTTCTGCGGCCATCTTTCCAGTCCAGGTCTAGCGTTTCGCGTTCTCGAGGGCGCCCTCTGCGCCGGGCACGCGCCAGAGCAGCGCGAACCAGTACGACAGCATGCACAGCACCATCGACGCCAGCAGCGCGGGCCAGACGACGCCCGGAACGATGCGCGCAGCGAGCACCAGCATGGCGACCGAGAGCGCCATCTTGACGAACCCCCACCACAACATGCTCACCGCGCTGACCACGGGCGACATCGACGACAGCCGGCTGGTCGCGCCGCGCGCCATCAACGCGCCCGGCACGACCACGACCGCCGCACCGTACGCCGCCGAGATCGCGCCGATTGCGTCGGCGAAGAGCCAGGCGATCGCCACGGCCACGGCACCGAGCGCGAGTTGCGCCGCGATGACACGCCAGGGCGAGAGCACCGGATGATCGCGCTGGAACGCCTCCGCTTCGGCGCGCGTCATTGGCTCGTAGGCAAGCTGATTTGCGTCGTCGTCGAAGGTCGGCCGCGGGGTCGCGCGACCGTCGCCACGGGTCACCGCATCGAGGGAGGGGCGCGGCAGGGCGACTTTCAGCACAGCCCAAGATTATACGTATAAACCCGCGCGCTCCTTTGATGCGGGTGGCATCGCTTGCTTTGAAGCGGTGCGCCGACGGGAGGCGCGACGTGCGTGCCATCATGGCCGCCGACCGCCGATGCCGCCCGTCCTTCTTCGCCTGGCCAGAACCGCCGTCCTCGCCGCAGCGGGCGCCTTCGCGGTGGCGGTGGTCGCCGGCGACGCCTCGCTCGAGGTGCCGCCGCACCACCGCGTCGGCCACTTCCAGAACAACTACATCGAGTTCGAGCCGAAGGGCCTCGCCAACCTGTTGAAGTGGCGAGTCGAGGCGGCGCGCGCCGGGGTGCCGAAGCCTCCGCAGCAGGACACGCCGCGCGTCGCCGCCGACCTCGCCTTCGTGCGCGCCAATGCGATCGCCGGTGCGGCGATGGTGCCGGCGGTGACGTGGCTCGGCCACGCCAGCATGCTGATCCAGGCGGGCGGCAGCAACGTCCTCGCCGACCCGATCTTCTCCGAGCGCGCCTCGCCGCTCGCTTTCGTCGGCCCGAAGCGCCACCTGCCGCCGGGCCTGGCGCTCGCGGAGCTGCCGCACATCGACGCCGTCGTGGTCTCGCACAACCACTACGACCACCTCGACGCGCCGAGCATCAAGGCGCTCGCGGCGCAGGCCGGCGGGCCGCCCCTGTTCATCGTCCCGCTCGGCGTCAAGGCATGGCTGGCCGACGCCGGCATCGTCAATGCGGTCGAGCTCGACTGGTGGCAGAGCGCGCGCGTCGGCGCGGTGGAGATCGTCTTGGTGCCGGTGCAGCACTGGTCCGGGCGGTCGCTGACCGACCGGATGGAGACGCTGTGGGGCGGCTACGCGATCCTCGCCCCCGACTTCCAGGTCTTCTTCGCCGGCGACACCGCGTACTCGAAGGACTTCGCCGACATCCACGCCCGCCTCGCGGCGCGCCACGGCACCGGGCGCGGCTTCGACGTCGCGCTGATCCCGATCGGCGCCTACGAGCCGCGCTGGTTCATGAGCTCGCAGCACGTCGACCCGGCCGAGGCCGTGCAGATCCATCGCGATCTCTTCGCCGAGCGCTCGATCGGCATCCACTGGGGAACGTTCCAGCTCACCGACGAGCCGCTCGACGAGCCGCCGCAGGCGCTCGCGCGCGCGGCCCGACAGGCCGGCCTCGCCGACGAAGCATTCACGGTGATGGCGGTGGGCGCGACACGGCGCTTCCCGGCGCGAGCGCCCTAGCTGCTCAGAGCACGGCGACGTCGAGCCGCATCCAGCCGTCGAGGGTCGCGCCCGGCGCGAGCGCGACCAGCCCGTGCGCCGCCGGCTCGGCCATGTGGATCGCGTTGCTGACATGGCTCACCGGCTCGACGCAGAAGTAGTCGCGCTCGGGCGGCGTGTAGACGACGAGATAGGGCAGCGACGACGCGAGCTGGAGCGAGAAGCGCTCGTCGCGGATACGCGCCGGCCCGCGCCAGCCTTCGAAGCAGTTGTCGAAGTCGAGGTGCGAGAGGTCGCTGTCGATGCCGTGCTGGGCGACCTTGCGCGTCGGCAGCAGCGTCGCATCGGCGTCCCAACGGTGCGACAGCTCGATGTGCATGCGGCTGCGCGGCCGCTTGACGAAGTACGGATGCCACCCCAGCCCGGCGGGTTGCTCCGCGTCGGCGTTGTTGCTCAGCTGCAGACGCGCGCTGAACGACGCCGCGCTGAGGGCGAAGTACTGTCGTGCCGTGAAGGCGAACG
>JBDTPG010000061.1:0-14169 GCA_039932815.1 Caldimonas sp. | reverse complement strand
GAATGAAAAAAGGCTTCTACACCATCATGTCGGCGCAGTTCTTCAGCTCGCTGGCTGACAACGCGCTGCTGGTGGCGGCGATCGAATTGCTCCGGACCAGCGGCGCCCCTTCGTGGCACGTGCCTGCGCTGACGCCGATGTTCGCGCTCTTCTACGTGATCCTCGCCCCGGGCGTCGGCGCGTTCGCCGACGCCGTGCCCAAGGGCAAGGTGATGCTGATCTCGAACACGATCAAGATCGTCGGCTGCCTGCTGATGCTGTTCGGCGCCAACCCGTTGCTCTCGTACGCGATCGTCGGCCTCGGCGCGGCGGCGTACTCGCCCGCCAAGTACGGCATCCTCACCGAGCTGCTGCCGAACTCGCAGCTGGTCAAGGCGAACGGCTGGATCGAGGGCCTGACGATCCTGTCGATCATCTTCGGCGTGCTTCTCGGCGGGCAGCTGCTCGGCCGCGTCGTCTCGCAGCACCTGCTCGCCTTCGACGTGCCGATGATCGACACCGGCATCGCCTCGGCGCCCGAAGCGGCGGTCGCGGTGATCGTCACGCTGTACATCATCGCGGCCCTCTTCAACCTGCGCATCCCGCGCACCGATGCGCCCCTGCAGCCGCTGCCGCGCAGCGTCGCCGTGCTCGTTCGCGATTTCTCGAATTGCAACGCGCGACTCTGGAACGACAAGCTCGGCCAGATCTCCCTGGCGACGACGACCCTCTTCTGGGGCGTCTCGAGCAACCTGCGCGTGATCGTCTTCGCCTGGGCGGCGGCGGCGCTCGGCTACACGACGACGCAGGCGTCGGCGCTGGTCGGCGTCGTCGCGATCGGCACCGCTGCGGGCGCGATCGTCGCGTCACTGCGGATGCGGCTCGACCAGGCGACCAGCGTCATCCCCTACGGGATCGCCATGGGCGTTCTCGTCGTCGGCCTCAACGTGATCACCAACGTCTGGATCGCGGCGCCGTTCCTGGTCCTGCTCGGCGCGATCGGCGGCTACCTGGTCGTGCCCATGAACGCGCTGCTGCAGCACCGCGGCGCCAACCTGATGGGCGCCGGCCGCTCGATCGCGGTGCAG
Source organism: Caldimonas sp. (assembly GCA_039932815.1). Classification (GTDB taxonomy): domain Bacteria; phylum Pseudomonadota; class Gammaproteobacteria; order Burkholderiales; family Burkholderiaceae_C; genus Schlegelella_A. The sequence continues at coordinate 13,102 of JBDTPG010000061.1, read as the reverse complement.
AACTTCAACGAGCAGGCGTGCATCCTCGGCCTCGGCGCGTTCTACACCGGCATGACGCGCTTCGGCCTGACCGCGTTCACCTCGATCGGTCTGTTCGGCGTCCTCGTCGCCGGCACGATGGCGCTGATCCGACGCTGGCACAAGTCGAACTGCATTCACCATCGCGGCGAGGTCGAGCACCTTCTCGCGATCGCTCGCCGCGACAAGCATTGAACGCGGAGCTGACGCAGCGCGCGACCCGGCGCGCGGCCTTGGCGCTGGTCTTCAACGCGTTCGTCTGGGGCACCTCGTGGTGGCCGATGCGCCGGCTCCAGGAGGCGGGGCTGCATCCGCTCTGGGCGACGGCGATCATCTTCACGCTCGCCTCGCTGGCGATCGCGATCGCCCGGCCGCGGGCGTGCATGCAGGTGCTGAGAACGCCGGCGCTCTGGGTCCTCGTCGCCGCTGCCGGGCTCACCAACGCGTCGTTCAACTGGGCCATCGTGATCGGCGACGTCGTCCGCGTCGTCCTGCTCTTCTACCTGATGCCGATCTGGACGGTGCTGCTCGCGCGCGTGGTGCTGGGCGAGCGACTGACCGGCGCCGCGGCGCTGCGCATCGCCCTCGGCGCGATCGGCGCGGCGATCGTCCTGTGGCCTGCTGACGGAAGCGGCACCGCGGTTCCGGGGTTCGCCGCGCAGCTGCCGCTGCCGAGTTCGCTCGCCGATTGGCTCGGCGTTCTCGGCGGCTTCTCGTTCGCCTTCAACAACGTGATGCTGCGGCGCGAGGCCGACCGGCCCGAGGAAGGCCGCTCGCTGGCGATGTTCGTCGGTGGCGCGATCGTCGCCGGCGCGCTCGCCGCGATCCTGACGGCGGGCGGCGCCGCGCCCGCGCCGCCCGCGCCGGCATGGCCCTGGCTTGCGCTCACCGGCGCGCTGACGCTTGTCTTTCTCGCCGGCAACCTGTCGCTACAGTACGGCGCGGCGCGCTTGCCTGCCAATCGTACGGCGGTGGTGATGCTGACCGAGGTGGTGTTCGCGTCGCTCTCGGCGGTCGCTCTCGGCGGTGGCACCCTGACGTCGCGGCTGGCGATCGGCGGCGCATTCATCGTCGCAGGCGCGGTGCTGGCCGCCCGAGAGCCCAGCCACTGAACACGCGGCGGCCGCGAGCGCGCGGCGCTACCATGCATGCGAACGAGCACCCGAGGAAGCCCATGGCCACCACCGCACCGGACATCTACGCCTTCGAAGCCGAATCGATCGCCGGCAAGCCGGCGAACTTCGCGAGCCAGCGCGGCAAGGTGCTCCTGATCGTCAACACCGCGAGCAAGTGCGGCTTCACGCCGCAGTTCGCAGGACTCGAGAAGCTCTGGCAGACGTACCGCGACCGCGGCCTCGTCGTGATCGGCTTTCCGAGCAACCAGTTCGGCGCGCAGGATCCCGGCGCGAACGACGAGATCGCCTCGTTCTGCGAGATGAACTACGGCGTGACCTTCCCGATGATGGGCAAGGTCGACGTCAACGGCGACAAGGCGGCGCCGGTGTGGAAGTGGCTCACCGCCGAAGCGCCCGGGATCCTCGGCACCAAGACGATCAAGTGGAACTTCACCAAGTTCCTGGTCGGCAAGGACGGCAAGGTGATCAAGCGATTCGCGCCGAACGATTCGCCGGAGTCCCTGCGAGGCGACATCGAAGCCGCCCTGGGCACATGAAGCCCCCACGCTCTCTTCGTTCGCTGCCCCCCGAGGGGGCGCGGCCGGGCTTGGGGCGGCCCGGCACCCGGCCGGTGTCCTGATATGTTCGAGCACGTCGAGCCGTTCGCGGGCGACCCGATCCTCAGCCTGAACGAGGATTTCCAGAAGGATCTGCGGCCGGGCAAGATCAATCTCTCGATCGGCATCTACTTCGACGATGCCGGCCGCATCCCGGTGCTCGCCTCGGTGCGTCGCGCCGAGCAGCAGGTGGTGGCGCGCGATGCGCCCAAGCCGTATCTGCCGATCGAAGGCGCGGCGAACTTTCGCTCAGCGGTGCAGGCGCTTCTCTTCGGCGCGGACCACGAAGCGATCGCCGCCGGCCGCGTCGCGACGATCCAGTCGGTCGGATCGAGCGGCGGCCTCAAGGTCGGTGCCGATTTCATCGCCCGCTGGCTTCCCGGCAGCGACGTGTGGGTCAGCGACCCGAGCTGGGAGAACCACCGCTCGATGTTCGAAGGCGCCGGCCTCGCCGTCCATGACTATCCCTACTACGACGGCGCCACCGGCGGCCTCGCCTTCGACGCGATGTGCAAGGCGCTGCGCGGCCTGCCGGCGAAGAGCGTCGTCCTCCTGCACGCGTGCTGCCACAACCCGACCGGCGTCGACCTGACGCCGGCGCAGTGGGATGCCGTGGTACCGATCCTGGTCGAGGGCGAGCTCGTTCCCTACCTCGACCTCGCCTACCAGGGCTTCGGCGACAGCATCGTCGAGGACGCCTACGCGCTGCGCGCCCTGGCCGCGGCGCGCGATCGCCACGGCCGGCCGCTCTCGTTTTTCGTCGCCAATTCGTTCTCCAAAAGCATGAGCCTGTACGGCGAGCGCTGCGGCGCGCTCAGCGTCGTCTGCGCCGACCGCGACGAAACGACGAACGTGCTCGGCCAGCTCAAGTTCACGGTGCGCCGCAACTACTCGAGCCCGCCGATCCACGGCGGCCAGATCGTCGCGGCCGTGCTGAGCGAGCCCGTGCTTCGCCGCGAGTGGGAAGCCGAGCTCGCGGCGATGCGCGAGCGCATCCAGGCGATGCGGCGATCGCTGCACGCCGTCCTCGCCGCGAAGATGCCGGATCGCGACTTCGGCTACTTCCTGAGCCAGCGCGGCATGTTCAGCTACACCGGCCTGTCGCCGCGCCAGGTCGATCGCCTGCGCGAGGAGTTCGCGGTCTACCTGGTCCGCTCGGGCCGGATGTGCGTCGCCGGCCTGAATCGCGGCAACGTCGAGGCGACCGCGCAGGCGATGGCCGCCGTCCTCGCCGGCTGACCGCTCGCGTCAGCGCCGGCCGCGTCCGGCGAAGCGCCGCTGCGCGAACAGCGCCAAGCCGGTGGCGACGCTGGCGAAGCGGTCGCCGCGAACCAGGCGCGCGCCGGGAAAGGCGCTGCGCAGCCGCTCGCTCAGCACGTCGAGGCCGGTCGAGCCGCCGGTGAGATAGAGCGTGTCGACGGCGCTCGCCGCGAGCCCGGCCTGCGCGACCGTCGTTCGCGCGGCGCCGACGATGCGGTCGAGATCGGCGTCGACCGCGCGCGTCGCGGCCGCCGAGTCGAGATCGCTCGCCAGGCCGGCTTCGACGTGGTCGAGCGCAATCGTCGCGACGCCGCCGCCGGCGACCGCGATCTTGGCGCTCTCGGCGCGCGCGACCAGGTCGTGGCCGTAGTGCTCCATCACGACCGTCATCAGGCGCCGATGCTGCGCCGGATCGGCATAGAACGAGCGCATGCCGCGCAGCTCGACGACGCGCTGCGGGTTGTAGACGGTGTTGATCAGGTGCCAGGTCGCGAGGTCGAAGTAGACCGCGCTCGGCACCTCGCGCGGCGGCGTGCCATCGACGCTCGGCCCGTACCCGCCGTAGCCGAAGAGCGGCAGGATCGCGGCCAGCTCGACGCGCCGGTCGAAGTCGGTGCCGGCAATGTGGACACCGTGGTTGGCGAGGATGTCGTCCTTGCGATCGACCCGCGCCTTGCGCTCCGGGCCGACGCGAACGAGCGAAAAGTCCGAGGTGCCGCCGCCGATGTCGGCGACGAGGACCTTCTCCTCGCGCGTCACCGCCTGCTCGTGGTCGAAGGCGGCGGCGATCGGCTCGTACTGGAAGACGACCTCGCGAAAGCCGGCCTGCGCCGCCGCGCTGCGCAGCGCGGCCGCGGCCTGGGCGTCGCGCTCGGCGTCGTCATCGACGAAGTAGACCGGCCGGCCGATGACAGCGCGATCGACCGGCGCGCCCACCGCCGCCTCGGCCGAGCGGCGGAGATGGCGAAGGTAGGTCGCGACGATGTCGATGAAGGGCACGCCGCGGCCGCCGCCGACGTCGGTCGTCTGCAGGACGAGCGAGCTGCCGAGGATGCTTTTCATCGATCGCATCAGGCGGCCGTCGATGCCGTCGACGTAAGCGGCGATGGCGGCGCGGCCGTACTCGCACGGCGGCGGCCCCGGGCGGCCGCGCCCCTCGGCCTCGACCGGATAGAACAGCGCCGTCGGCATCGTCTGGAAGCCCGGCTCGAGCTCGATCAGGCGCATCGCCGCGCCGTCGGGCACGGCGACGGCGGAGTTCGAGGTGCCGAAGTCGATGGCGCAGTGGCTGGCGGAGGTCATGGCCGGAGAGCGAGGCGACGCGAAAGGGGCGCGATTCTAGAGGCCGGTGCAGCGGCCGAGCGGCCTTCACGCGCCCGGACTATCCTGTCGCCCCCGTGCCCCACTCCTCGGAGACCGTCATGACCCTCGCCTCCCTGCGCTTCGCCCTCCTCTGCCTGCTGCTCGCCGCCGGCGCCGCGTTCGCCGCCGACCTCGGCGCGCCGGCGAACGACAAGTTCACGCCCGCACGCACCCGCATCGCCGAGAAGAACTGGGCCGGCGCGATCGACGAGCTGAAGAAGGTCAACGACCCGGCCAGCGCCGACTGGAACAACCTGATGGGCTACAGCCTGCGCAAGGCCGACCCTGCCAACGCCGGCGACGCCGAGAAGTTCTACAACGAGGCGCTGCGCATCGAGCCGCGTCACCGCGGCGCGCTCGAGTACTCGGGCGAGCTCTACCTCATCACGGGCAACCTCGCCAAGGCCGAGGAGCGGCTCGCCGCCCTCGACAAGGCGTGCTTCCTGCCGTGCGAGGAGTACACCGACCTCAAGCGTGCAGTGGCTCGTTACAAAGCCGCGGGCAACAAGTACGTCGCGCAGTAAACGTGGTGGCATTGCGACGCGTTGCGCATGCAACGCCAATTGCGACCGGTCGGACCCTCGATTGCGGGATGCTTCTTTCGATGCGTCCGCTGATACTGGGATCGCGAAGAGTCGCCCCGGAGAAATCGATGAACCTGATCGCCCGTGCCCGCCGCTACCTGTCGACCTCGCGTCGCGCAGCCCGGGCTCTGGACGACGATCCGGCCGACATGGGCACGGCCTTCGGGCTCGACGCGATCACGACGATCCAGCCCGAATCGCCCGCCGAGATCGCGGCCCGCGAGCGCGCGGCGCCGGTGAGCCGGATCGACTACCGGCTGCATCGCCGCTCGACCTTCTAGCCAGCGCGGCACCGCCGCGCTCCGCCCTTGCCCGCGGCGCCTGCCGCGCTCAGACGTCGATCACCAGCCGCGGCCGATGCTCTTGCGCTTCGCCGCGCCGCTCATGGCCGCGCGAATTGCAGACGACGCGCGTCGGCCCGCCGGCGCGCTCGACCGCGTAGTCGTGGACGCAGTGCAGGTGGCCGTGCAGCCAGACGTCGGCGTACGGGAGCAGGTCGTCGTCGGCGTTGCAGAAGCTCGCGGTGCCGCTGCGCGCGCCGTAGCGCGGGTCCGCGCTCCTCACGCTCGGCGCGAAGTGGGTGACGACCAGGGTCCGGTCCCAGCCGTCGCGCGGCCGCTTCAGCTCGGTCTCGAGCCAGGCCCGGCATGCGAGCGCCTCGGCGCGCATCGCCTCGACGCCGAACGGCCGGCCGCCCTGGATCGCCTGCATCAGCTCCATGAAGTAGGAGCCGGCGCGCATCGCCTTGGCGCGGCCGACGGCGCCGAACAGGTCGAAGTCGCTCCAGCGCGTCGTGCCGACGATGCGGATGCGCGCGCCTTCGGCGTCGGCGACGACGACGGACTCGCGCTCGAGCATCGTGATGCCGAGCCTCGCGCACAAGTCACGCAGGGCGGCGGTGGAAGCGTCGACGTCGCGGCCGTCGTACTCATGGTTGCCGGCGACGAAGACGACCGGCTGCGGCCAGTCGCGAAAGCGGGCGAGGGCGTCCCAGCGCGCGTCGATGTCGCCGGCGAGGACGAGGAGCTCGGCGCCCGGCGCGGGCTCGGGGTCGTACGACTCCGTCTCGAGGTGCAGATCCGAAAGCAGCTGCAGCCGCATCAGGCCGGCGCGGCAGCGCCGTGGCACTGCTTGAACTTGCGCCCGCTGCCGCAGGGGCAGGGATCGTTGCGGCCGACCTTGGGTTCCGTGCGCCGCACCGCTTCGACCTTGTAGCGAAGCGGCAGCGTCAGCTCGTAGAGCTCGGCGACGCAGGCGACGACCTCGCCGATGGCGTCTTCGAGCGATTCGAGCGGGCGCTCGCGCGCCACCAACGCTGCCGTTCCCTGCTCGTCTTCGGGAAGGAAGCTGAACAGGCGCGCCAGCGTCGTCGCGACTTGCGGCTCGTCGAGCTCGGCGAGACCCGGCAGCAGGTGAACCGCCTGCTCGAAGCCGGCGACCCACGGCAGCAGCGGCCCGCCGATCGGGTCGACGGGTTCGGCGGGCAGGCCGTCGGTCTTCGGCTCGTTCGGCGCCGCCGCCGCGTCGGCGCTCTCGCCTTCGCCATCGGTAACCTCGTCCTCGTCGAACTCGAGGACGAACGGGTCGAAGCTGCCGTACTCGGCGATCGAGCGATTCAGTGCCGCGTGCCGACGCAGGACGAGCGCGCGCGCGCGTCGCTGCTCCGGCGCGGGCTCGGCCTCGCCCCACCGGTGGCCGCCGGCGTCGAAAACGTAGGGCAGCCAGGCGTCGACGTCGACGAGCGTCGGCTGGACGATGACGCCGCACAGGAAGCCGTCGAGCATCACCGCGTCGAGCGGCTCGAGCGGTGCCGGGATGTCGGCGAGGAGGCCGTCGAGCTCGGCAAACTCGGCGTCGCTCAGATCGTGATCGGCGGCGGCGATCGCGCCGCGCGATGGCGGCTCCGATTCGGGCTGGCTCATCGCCGCGGCGGCGCCGGGGTCGCCGTCAACCGGCGAGCCGGGCGGCGAGGCGGCGCCGCACTTCGGGCAGCTCGCTCGGCAGGCGATGCGCGAGCTGGCGGAACAGCTCGTCGTGGAGGGCGAGCTCGCCGACCCACGCCTCGGCGTCGACGCTGCTGACCAGCCCATAGCGGGCCGGGTCGAAGTCGAGGCCGGACCAGTCGAGGTCGCCGTAGCGCGGCGTCAGGCCGAAGGCATTGAGCTCGCCCGACGCCGATCCCTCGACCCGCTCGACGATCCAGCGCAGGACGCGCATGTTTTCGCCGTAGCCGGGCCAGACGAACTTGCCGTCGGGGCCCTTCCTGAACCAGTTGACGCAGAAGATCTTCGGCAGCGTGGCATCCGACCGAGCCAGGATGGCGCCCAGATCCAGCCAATGCTGGAAGTACTCACTCATGTTGTAGCCCATGAAGGGCAGCATCGCGAACGGGTCGCGCCGAACGACGCCTTGAGCTCCGGCAGCGGCCGCCGTGGTCTCCGAGCCCATCGTCGCGGCCATGTAGACCCCCTCGGTCCAGTCGCGTGCCTCGGTCACGAGGGGCACGGTTGTCGAGCGCCGGCCGCCGAAGATGAACGCGTCGATCGGCACGCCGGCGGGCGAATCCCAGGCCGGATCGAGCGCCGGGTTGTTGGTCGCCGCGACCGTGAAGCGCGCATTCGGATGCGCCGCCTTGGCGCCCGTTTCCTTGGCGAGCGCCGGCGTCCAGTCGCGCCCCTGCCAGTCGATCAGGTGCGCCGGCGGCACGTCGGTCATGCCTTCCCACCAGATGTCGCCGTCGTCGGTGAGGGCGACGTTGGTGAAGATCGCGTCGTGGGCGACGCTGGCCATGCAGTTCGGATTCGTCTTCTCGTTGGTGCCCGGAGCGACGCCGAAGTAGCCCGCCTCGGGGTTGATCGCGAACAGGCGCCCGTCCTTGCCGGGCTTGATCCAGGCGATGTCGTCGCCGATCGTCGTCACCTTCCAGCCCGACATCGTCGCCGGCGGGATCAGCATCGCGAAGTTGGTCTTGCCGCAGGCGCTCGGGAACGCCGCCGCGACGTGGTGCTTGCGGCCCGAGGGCGACGTCACGCCGAGGATCAGCATGTGCTCGGCGAGCCAGCCCGGGCGACCGGCGGCGCGATCGGCCGCGGCCCGGCCCATGGTCGAGGCGATGCGCAGCGCGAGGCATTTCTTGCCGAGCAAGGCGTTGCCGCCGTAGCCCGAGCCGTAGCTCCAGATCTCCTGCGTCTCGGGGTAGTGGACGATGTACTTGGTCGGGTTGCAGGGCCAGGACACGTCTTTCTCGCCCGAGGCGAGCGGCGCGCCGACCGAGTGCATGCACGGGACGAAGTGGCCGTCCGCGCCGAGCACCTCGAGGACCGCGCGGCCCATGCGCGTCATGATCTTCATGCTCACCGCGACGTAGGCGCTGTCGGTCAGCTCGACGCCGATGTGAGCGATTTCCGAGCCGAGCGGCCCCATCGAGAACGGCACGACGTACATCGTGCGACCGCGCATGCAGCCGCGAAAGAGCGGCGGCGTGCCGTCGGCCAGGCCGGTCTGCAGCAGGGCGCGCATCTCCGCCGGCGCCTTCCAGTTGTTGGTCGGGCCGGCGTCTTCCTCGCGCTCGCTGCAGATGAAGGTGCGGTCCTCGACGCGCGCGACGTCGCTCGGGCTGCTGCGCGCGAGGTAGCTGCGCGGGCGCAGCGTCGGATCGAGCTTGATGAAGGTTCCGGCGGCGCAGAGCTGGACGGCGAGACGGTCGTACTCGGCGTCGCTGCCGTCGCACCAGTAGACGTCCTTGGCTTCGGTGAGGGCGGCCATCTCGGCGACCCAGCCGATCAGCTTGGCGTGGCGAACATGCGCCGGAGCCCGGGTTGCCACGGCGGGCGCGAGAAAACGATTCGTCGGCAGTGCAGTCATGACAGAGCTGGAAGATATGAATCCGGGGGCGTTCGACGCGCGGCCGGGCGACTCGAGACAAGGGCGAACGGGGTGCCTGACCGGCGCCGCGGGGAGCGGCGGCGGGCGAATCGCGACTCGTGGTCGGTGTCTCGGTGGCGCGGCAGAGCGCTTGTTCTAGGGTTGCACCAGTGTAGCCCTCGGGTCGAAGCCCATTTTTACCGGCCGTCCTTGGCGCCCCCGCGATCGAGGGCCTGCCGAGGCGCCGCAATAATGGGCGGATGCTGAGACGCCGCCACTTCGTCGCCGCCTTGGCGATGCCGGTTGTCGCTGGCGGCGCGAGCGCCCAGAAACCTGCCGAGCGCGGCGGGCCGCTTCGCCTCGGCGTCGACCGCGCTCTCGCCGAATCGGGCCTGGCGCGCAGCCTCCAGCATGCCTTCGGCGCCGACACCGGCATCGCCGTGATGCTGGTCCCGGGGCCCGCGCTCGCCGTGCTCGAGGCGGCCCGCGACGGCGAGGTCGACGCCGCCCTCGTCAACGCACCGGCCGCCGAGGACGCGCTCGAGCGGCAGGGCCTCGTCCACGATCGCCGGCCGATCGCGGCGAGCGAATTCATCATCGTCGGGCCGGCGCCGACAGGTGTCCGCGGCCGCCCGCCGCCGCCGCTGAAGAGCGGCGTCGAGCTCATCGAGCGCCTGCGGGCCCAGGCCGCGAGCGATCCGGCCAGCTTCGTCTTCCTGTCCGCCAACGACGGCTCCGGCGTCCACGTCGCCGAGCAGTCGCTCTGGCGCGCGGCGCGGATCGAGCCGGTCGCTCCGTGGTACGTCGCGGCCGCGCCGGGGCCCGGCTTCACCGCGCAGGCGCGCGCGCGCGGCGCCTATGCGCTGGTCGAGCGCGGCGCCTGGAGCGCGGTCGGCGGCGCACCGCTCGTCGTCGTCGCCGACGGCGATCCGATGCTTGCCGAATCGATCCATGCCATGCGCTCGTTCCGGGTCAGCCATCCGGCCGCCAAGATCTTCATCGCCTGGATCGCCGGCGGCCGAGGGCGCGCCGTCGTCGCGCGGCACGCCAGCTACCGGCCCCGTTGAGAGGCGACGGGCCCATGGCGTTGTCCGGCGGCCTGCTGAGCCTCAACGTCGCAAGAGCCAGCCCGATCACGGTCCGCGGCCAGGAGGTGATGACGGCGATCGGCAAGCGGCCGGTCGACGGGCCGCGCGCGGTCGGAACGCTCGGCATCGACGGCGACGAGCAGGCCGATCTCACCGTGCACGGCGGAACGGGCAAGGCGGTCTACGCGTATCCGAGCGAGCACTACCCGTTCTGGCAGACGGTGCGCGCGCAAGCGGGCGTCGCCGCGTGGGACACGGCGCTTGCTCCCGGCGCGCTCGGCGAGAACCTGACCGTCGCCGGCGTCGTCGAGAGCGAGGTCTTCGTCGGCGACGTCCTGCGTTTCCCGAGCTGCGAGCTCGCCGTCAGCCAGCCGCGCTTCCCCTGTTTCAAGTTCAATGCGGCGATGGGTTTCAAGCACGCCGCCAAGCTGATGGTGCAAAGCGCCTGGTGCGGCTGGTACCTCGCCGTTCGCGCGCCGGGCACGATCGTCGCCGGCGAGAGCTTCACGATCGTCCCCGGCCCGCGCGAGGTCGGCATCGGCGAGCTGTTCCGCTCGCGCATGAGCCGGCCCTGACGTGCTCGCCTACCGCCACGCCTTTCACGCCGGCAACCACGCCGACGTCCTGAAGCATCTGGTCCTGATGCTGGTGCTGCGCCATCTCGGCGCCAAGGACAAGGGCTATCGGTTCATCGACACGCACGCCGGCGCGGGGGGCTACTCGCTGCTCGGCCGCTATGCCAGGAAGAACGGCGAGTACGAGCGCGGCGTCGGCCTGCTCTGGACGCGCGACGACCTGCCGGCGCCGCTTGCCGATTACGTCGCCCTCGTCCGTGCCTTCAACCCCGACGGCATGCTCGCGCAATACCCGGGCTCGCCCGCGCTCGCGCAGATGCTGCTGCGGCCGCAGGACGAGCTGCGCGCCTTCGAGCTTCATCCGACCGAGCAGAAGATCCTGCGCGCTACGTTGGCCGGCAATCCGCGCGCGACGGTCTACGACGGCGACGGCTTCGTTGGCCTGCGCGCGCAGGTGCCGCCGCCGTCGCGCCGCGCCGCCGTGCTCATGGATCCGAGCTACGAGGGCAATGGCGACTACGCCAAGGTCGTCTCGACATTGCGCGAGGCGGTGACGCGGTTCGCCGACGGGATCTACATCGTCTGGTATCCGCAGGTGACCAAGCTCGAGGCCGCGCAGCTGCCGCGCCGCCTGGCGGCGCTGGCGCCGAAGGCCTGGCTGCATGCACGGCTGTCGGTGCAGGAGCCCGACGCTCAAGGCTTCGGCCTGGCCGGCAGCGGCGTCTTCGTCCTCAACCCGCCGCACACGCTGCACACGACGCTGGCGGCGACGCTGCCCTACCTCGTCGAGGTGCTCGGCCGGTATGCCGGGGCCAACTTCCTGATCGATCGCGTCGAGGCCTGACGCAGAGGGATCAGCGAGGTGCGGATGCCGGCGCGCGTCACGCCGGCGGCGGCTCGCGCTTGAGATCGCGAAAAGCGGCGAAGAGCCACGTCCGCATGCCGACGAGCAAGGTGTAGGGCGTCCTCTGCTCCTCGGGCAGGCGCTGGTCGGCGAGGTGGGCCTGCGCGAAATCGTGGCCGACCCGGCGCAGCCGCTCGACGAACGTCGCCGCCAGGCTCGGCGTGATCTCGCCGTGGACGAGCATGATCAGCTCGCCCTCGCCGTCGAAGCCGCCGCTCAGGTAATCGGCGGCGACGTGCTCGCGGAAGTAGGTCATCACCGGGCCGTGCGGAAGCCAGCGGAATCCCTTGGCGAGCTTCAGCCGGTAGCGGTTGAGCGGGCGCAGCTCGATGATGCCGAGGCGGTCGAGCTGGGCCAGGTACTTGATGCACTCGGCGTCACTGAAAGCGTACTCGTGCGTCATCGCCTCGAAGGACCACTGGCTGAGGCAGCAGATCGCGAGCAGCAGCAGCTTGCGGTCGGCGACGACGGCGGCCTCCTGCTCGGCGGTGAGCTGGCGCGAGAGCGGCTGCGCATCGGCGACCTTCCTCGCCAGCTCGGCGAAATCCATCTTCAGCACGCGCAGCATCTCGTCGATGCGCGAGAGCGGCATGTCGGCCTTGGCGAAGACGCGCTTGACGCTCGACTCCGACATGCCGAGCGCGTCGGCGAGGTCGGCGTAGGTGACGCCGGCCGCGCGCAACTCCGACTTGAGGGCGTTGACGAGGTCCTGGGTCGTGCTCATGGCGATGTCGTGGTGCGAAGTATCGGCGAGCGCCCCTCGGTGCCCACGGCGGCGCGACTCGGCAGAGTTCGTCTTGTCGTCAGGCCGGGCCGCGCCGACAGTGGCCGCCTCGACCAGGAGCCCGCCATGCTGCCCTACATCTTCGCCGCCTTCGTCTTCTGCTTTCTGCTCGAACGCGCTCGCCCCGGCTGGCGCCTGCCGGCGGTGCGCGGCTGGTGGTGGCGCGTTCTCGCGGTCAACGGCGCCCAGCTGGCGATCGTCGTCGTCGCCGGATTCACGTGGGAGCGCTGGGCATCGCGCGCCTCGCTGCTGCACTTCTCGGATCACGTCGGCCCTGCCGTCGGCGGGCTGATCGCCTACTTCGTCGCCACCTTCGTCTTCTACTGGTGGCATCGCGCCCGCCACGAGTCGGACCTGCTCTGGCGCTTCTTCCACCAGATCCACCACAGCCCGCAGCGGCTCGAGGTGATCACCTCGTTCTACAAGCATCCGGTCGAGATGACCGTGAACTCGCTGATCGGCAGCGTGCTCGTCTACGCCCTGCTCGGCCTGACGCCGGAAGCCGGCGCCGTCTACACGCTGTGCACTGCCCTCGGCGAATTCTTCTATCACACCAACGTCACGACGCCGCGCTGGGTCGGCTGGTTCTTCCAGCGCCCGGAGATGCACCGCATCCACCACGAGCATGGCCGGCACCGCAACAACTACGGCGACATCCCCTGGTGGGACATGCTGTTCGGCACCTACGAGAACCCGGCGCGTTTCACCAAGACCTGCGGCTTCGACGACGCGCGCGAGCAGCGCCTCGGCGACATGCTGCGCTGGCGCGACGTGCACCACGGCTGACGCCGCGGCGCGCTGGCTGCCGCCGCAGTGCGCTACTTGGCGATCGAGAACAGGACCGCGTTGTTGATCGCGTAGACCGCGCCGTCGGCGCCGATCGCCGTCGGCGTGTACGACTCGCCGATCCCGCTGGTCAGCTGGATCCGCT
>JBDTPG010000060.1:0-14300 GCA_039932815.1 Caldimonas sp. | reverse complement strand
CGAGGTCCGCTGCAGCCGGGGTTTTCGCGCCCGCCGGGCGGCGTGGCTCAGGCCGTCGCCGCTCAGTTCGAAGCTGCGCCGGAAATGGTTGGCGCGGACCTCGGCGTAGACCGAGACGAGCGCGTTGGCTTCGCCGAGCTTGAGCGGCGCCTCGATCGTCAGCGTGCGACCGTCGACGCCGATCGCGAGCTCGTCGCGACCCACGCCAGGCAGGTCGGCGATGACGGTGATGCCGGTGCCGTCCTCGACGATGTCGACCGGCGGCAGGAGCGCCGGCGCGGTCCGGCTGGCGGTGCCTTGAGGTTGCTGCGTCTGCATCGCGGTGTTGGCTTGCGTTTGCATGGTGAGGTCTCCTTGATCAGCGAATGAACGGCGGCGGCGATCAGCTCGCGCTCGAGACGGGGATCTGGCGCGGCCTGGACGACTCGCGCTTCGGCACGACGATCTTCAGCACACCGTTGCGATAGGTCGCCTCGACGCGCGAGGGGTCGGCGTCCTCGGGCAGCGCGACGACGCGGCGGAAGCGACCGCTGAAGCGTTCCTTGGCGTAGACGTTGCGCTCCTGGGCGGCGCGGCCCGACGACGATGCGCCGGCCGCCGTTTCGCCGCCGTGCTGCGGGCCGCGCTCGCCGGAAATCGCCAGCAGGCCTTTCTCGACCGACACGTCGACCGACTTCGGATCGACGCCGGGGGCGAAGGCATAGATCTCCAGCGCTTCGGCCCAGGTGCCGACGTTCAGCGCCGGAAATGCACCGGCGCGCCCGACGGCGCGGATGCTCGACGCCGAGGCGGCCCGGCCCGAGAGCAGCTCGTCGACGCGATCCTGCAACTGTTCGAAATCGGCGAACCAGTCGCCGGGTGTCTTCAACAGGGACGTGTACATATCGTTCGCTCCTTTCGGGGCGGTGCATCCGCGGGCAAGGCCGCCCGCAGGCGCGAACTACGAGCGCCCGAATCTTTTTCAAGGCCTGCTCGCGTAGGCCGAATCCGACGCCCCGAAGCGGCTCCTCTCCCCGCCGCCACGAGCGGTTTGGCGATGCCGGCGAACGCACGCCGTCCTTAATCTCTCGGTGCGCGTCGGACATCCCGGCGCTCTTTCAACTTCATCTTCAACGAGGGCCCCACGGGGCGAGGAAACGATATGAACTTCATCATCTGGCTGGTTATCGGCGGGGTCATCGGCTGGCTCGCGAGCATGGTCATGAAGACCGACGCGCAGCAGGGCGTGGTCCTGAACGTCGTCGTCGGCATCGTCGGCGCCATGCTCGGCGGCTGGCTCATCTCGCCGCTCGTCGGCGTTCCCACCATCAATCAGGATGCCTTCAGCCTTCCCGCGATGCTCGTGTCGCTGGTCGGCGCAATCATCTTGCTGGGCATCGTCAACCTGTTCCGCCGCGGCCGAGCACGTTGATCGGGCGGTGCTGCGGCACGCCGCAGCACCTTTTCATTTCCACTTCAGGAGAAATCAATGGCTAACGACACGACGAAAACTGGCGCCAATCGCGATCCTCTTACGGGCGCGCCCGGCGCCCATCCGGTCGGAACGGCCGCAGGCGCGATCGCCGGCGGCGTCGCCACCGGCGCCGCGGTCGGCACGGTTGCCGGCCCGGTCGGCACCGTGATCGGCGCGGCCGTCGGTGCCGTCGTCGGCGGCCTCGCCGGCAAGGGCATCGCCGAGCAGATCGACCCGACCCGCGAAGACGCCTACTGGCGCGACAACTACTCGTCGCGTCCGTACGTGAGCGGCGGAAGCTACGACGACTACGGTCCCGCCTATTCGTACGGCGTGAACTCGTATTCGAAGTACGCCGGCCGCGACTTCGACGACGTCGAGTCCGACCTGTCGCGCGACTGGGACCGCGCCCGCGGCAAGTCGAGCCTGGGCTGGGAGCACGCCAAGCACGCGACCAAGGATGCCTGGAACCGCGTCAGCGACAGCGTCGAGCGAGCCATTCCCGGTGACTCCGACCGCGACGGCAAGTAAACCGTCGGCTCCATGAGGAAGCGCCCTTCGGGGCGCTTTTTCTTGCCTGCTTTCGGCAGCGGGTATGTGCATTGCCCTCTCGACCTTCCGCCGCTCAATTCTTCAGGATCCTCATGGCAACACGCAGTCGCAAGAACCCTCCGGCCTCCGGTCGCCCCGCATCGATCAAGGAGAGCGTCGGCACCGTGCTCGCGACCTTCGCCGGTCCCTCGACCGCGGCCATGGCACAGGGCGACGTCGATCAGCTCGACACCGGATCGCAGCGGCGGCTGGCGACGCAGAAGATCGGCGCCCAGGCGGCGGCTGCGGCGATGCCGGCGAATCCGCTCAAGGCGGGCGAGCACGGCCTCGCCAATGGCCACGCGCCGGCGCCGGGCCGACCCGTCAAGCCGCACGACCCGATCGACGCCGCGAGCACCGTCACCGAAGACGCGGCGTCGCCCAAGGTCGGCCGCGGCTCGCCGCGCGCCGGCTACAACGCGGGCAACGAGCCGCTCGACCGTGCGCGCGTCGATTCCGGCGGAAAGGCGCTGACCACCAACATGGGCGTCGCCGTCGCCGACAACCAGAACTCGCTGAAGGCCGGCTTGCGCGGGCCGACGCTGATGGAGGACTTCATCCTCCGCGAGAAGATCACCCATTTCGACCACGAGCGCATCCCCGAGCGCGTCGTCCACGCGCGCGGCTCCGCCGCGCATGGCTACTTCGAGAGCTACCAGGACCTGGCGCCGATCACGCGGGCGGCGCCGTTCGCGGCGGCCGGCAAGCGCACGCCGGTATTCGTCCGCTTCTCGACCGTCGCCGGCGAGCGCGGCTCGTTCGACCTCGCCCGCGACGTGCGCGGCTTCGCCGTCAAGTTCTATACCGACGAAGGCAACTGGGACATCGTCGGCAACAACATCCCCGTGTTCTTCATCCAGGACGCGATGAAGTTCCCCGACCTCGTCCACGCCGTCAAGCCCGAGCCGCACAACGCGATGCCGCAGGCGGCGTCGGCACACGACACGTTCTGGGACTTCGTCTCGCTGATGCCGGAATCGACGCACATGCTGATGTGGGTGATGTCGGACCGTGCCATCCCGCGCAGCTACCGCACGATGCAGGGCTTCGGCGTGCACACCTTCCGCCTGGTCAACGCCGAGGGCGAATCGCGCTTCTGCAAGTTCCACTGGGAGCCGGTCGCCGGAACCCACTCGGTGGTTTGGGACGAGGCGGTCAAGATCAACGGCGCCGACCCCGACTTCCATCGCCGCGACCTGTGGGAAGCGATCGAGGCGGGCGCGTATCCGGAGTGGGAGCTCGGCCTGCAGGTGTTCACCGAGGAGGAGGCCGACCGCTTCAGCTTCGACGTCCTCGACGCGACCAAGCTCGTTCCCGAAGAGCTGGTTCCGGTGAGGAAAGTGGGCAAGATGGTCCTCGACCGCAACCCGGACAACTTCTTCGCCGAGACCGAGCAGGTCGCGTTCGGCACGATGAACATGATCCCGGGCATCGACACCAGCAACGACCCGCTGCTGCAAGGGCGCCACCACTCGTACTTCGACACCCAGCTCACCCGTCTCGGCGGGCCGAACTTCCACGAGATCCCGATCAACTCGCCGGTCGCGCAGGTGCACAACAACCAGCGCGACGGCATGCATCGCCAGGCGATCCCGCGCGGGCGCGTCGCCTATGAGCCGAATTCGCTCGGCGGCGGCTGCCCGTTCCAGGCCGGCATGCGCGGCTTCGTCTCGTTCCCGCAGCCGGTGCTGGAAGACAAGGTGCGCGGCAAGCCCGAGAAGTTTGCCGATCACTTCACCCAGGCGCGCCTGTTCTTCGAAAGCCAGACGCAGGTAGAGAAGAACCACATCGTTGGCGCGTTCCGCTTCGAGCTGACCAAGGTCGGCGTCGAGGCGATTCGCGAGCGTGTGATCTCGATGCTCGCGAACGTCTCCGCGGAGCTGGCGCAAGGTGTCGCCGACGGCATCGGCATCGCCGTGCCGGCGGCGCAGCAGCGCGTCCTCGAGAACCCGGCGACGCCGGAGGTGACGACATCGGCAGCGCTGTCGCTGACGGCGCGTCCCGGCGACGGCAGCATCAAGACGCGCCACGTCGCGCTCCTCGTCGCCAACGGCATCGACGGCGCATCGCTGCGCGCGGTCCATGCCGCGCTCGCTGCTGCCGGCGCGGTGCCGCGCTTCGTCGGCGCGCGCCTGGGCCGGGTCCGGCCCGCCTCGGGCGATCCGATCCATGTCGAGGTGACGATGGAAACGGCACCGGCGGTGCTGTGGGACGGTGTCGTCGTTCCCGACGGCGACGCCGGTCTCGCCGCGCTCGGCCAGGCGGTCGATTTCGTCAAGGACCAGTACCGCCATTGCAAGTCAATCCTCGTCCTCGGCGCGAAGAGCGCGCTCGTCGAGCGGGCTATGCTGCCCGCCGCCTTGCCGGACGGCGGCGACGACGCCGGCCTCGTGATGGCAAGATCCGGCGATGCTGGCACGCGTTTCATCGCCGCACTCGCGCGCCATCGACACTTCGAGCGCGAGACCGATCCGCCGCGTGTCTGACGGCGGCCTTTGTCCATGCGTGCAGCGTCGCCCCAGCCGCCGAAGCGCGGCGGCGCCCGCATGAGGATCGCAGAGCATCTGCGCGGCCGATTCACCAAGAAGACGCTGATCGTGGACGTCGTCATCGCCTGCGTCGTCACGGCGCTCATCGCGTTCGTCGTCTTCAACGCGCAGAGCGGCGAGAAGAAGATCCAGCAGAAGATCGAGCGCCTCTATTCGACAGAGGATCCGCAGTTCCTGCATGCGATGGGCGTGCTGCTGGGGCCGCCGGTGCTCGAAGGCAACCGCTATCGCGTGCTCGTCAATGGCGACCGCATCTTTCCGGCGATGCTGGCCTCGATCCGCGCCGCCAAGGAAACGATCAACTTCGAGACCTACATCTACTGGTCGGGCGCCATCGGCAAGGAGTT
Source organism: Caldimonas sp. (assembly GCA_039932815.1). Taxonomy (GTDB): domain Bacteria; phylum Pseudomonadota; class Gammaproteobacteria; order Burkholderiales; family Burkholderiaceae_C; genus Schlegelella_A. Next base: position 9,360 of record JBDTPG010000060.1, on the reverse strand, counting down.
CGCCGACGCTCTCGCCGAGCGGGCGCGCGCCGGCATCAAGGTGCACATGCTGGTCGACTGGGTCGGATCGCAGAAGATGGAGGAATCGCTCGTCGCCGAGATGAAGGCCGCCGGGGTCGAGATCGAGAAGTACCATCCGCTGCACTGGTTGCACCTCGGCCGCCTCAATAACCGGACCCACCGCAAGCTCCTCGTCGTCGACGGCCGCGTCGGCTTCACCGGCGGCGTCGGCGTCGCCGAGCAATGGAGCGGCGACGCGCAGGACCCGGAGCACTGGCGCGACACCCACTTCCAGGTCGAGGGCCCCGTGGTCGCCCAGATGCAGTCCGTCTTCATGGATAACTGGATCAAGACGACCGGTGCCGTGCTGCACGGCGTCGACTACTTTCCGGCAATCGCGCCGCTGAGCGGCGGCGGCGTGGCCCAGGTGTTCAGCAGCTCGCCGAGCGGCGGCAGCGCCAGCATGGAGCTGATGTATCTGATGTCGATCACGGCGGCGAAACGGACGATTCGCCTGTCGAGCGCGTACTTCGTTCCCAACGAAGTGGCCGTCGCGACGATGGTCGAGGCGATGAAGCGCGGCGTGAAGCTGCAGATCATCACGCCCGGCGAGCACACCGATACCGAGACCGTTCGTGCCGCCTCTCGCGCGCGCTGGGGCGATCTGCTCGCCGCCGGCGCCGAGATCCACGAATACCAGCCGACGATGTACCACTGCAAGGTGATGATCGTCGACGAGTTCATGGTCTCGACCGGCTCGACCAACTTCGACGACCGCTCGTTTCGCCTCAACGACGAGGCCAACCTCAACATCTACGACGCGTCGTTCGCGGCCGAGCAGGTGGCGATCTTCGCCGCCGACCTGGCGAAGTCGCGCCGCATCACGCTGGCCGAGTGGCAGAACCGGCCGATGAAGGAAAAGCTCCTCGAGCGCGCCGCGTCGCTGCTCGGCTCTCAGCTGTAGCCCAAGGCGACCGCGCTCGAGCAGTGCGGCCGCCGAGCCACAATCGCGGCTGCGCGACCTGTGTGCGATGGAAGGAGATCCGAGTGGCAGACGAAGCATTGGCAGCAGGCAGGCGGTTGCTCGCCGACGATGTGCGCGCGCACACATCGGCGCTGATCGCGGCCTGGCGCTCCGCCGTCGCTGCCGACCCGTTGCTCACGACTGGCGACTCGCTGCCGCGGGCCCAGCTGGAGGATCACCTGCCCGATTGGCTCGAAGCCCTGGCCGCGGTCCTCTCCGCCGCGCCGGGCGCACATCCGGCCACTGCCGAGGAAGAGCGTGCCGCCGAAGCCCATGGACTGCAGCGATGGCAGCAAGGCTACGACCTGCAGGAGGTGACGCGCGAATGGGGCTGTCTGCACCGTTGCCTCGTCGTCGCGATCGAGCGCTTCGACGCTGCGCATCCCGAGCTCGACCGCGAGGTTCTGGCCGAAGCGCGGCTCAAGCTCGCCGGGCAGATCAGCGAAGCGGTCAGCGCCAGCGCGGAGAAGTATTTCAGGCTCGAGCGAGTCGAGGCCTCCGGCAGCGTGCGCGACCTCGAGCGGGCGCTGGCCGGCGTGCGCGAGCTCGAGCGCCAGCGCGCCGAGCTCTGGCAGCAGGCGGCACACGACCTGCGCGGCAACCTCGGCGTCGTCTCGAATGTCGCCCACGGCCTGAACTTTCGCGACCTGCCTGCCGAAAGGCGCCAGGACTTCCTCGGCGTGTTGCGCAACAACGTGACGGCGCTGCACCACCTGCTCGACGACGTGACGGCCCTCGCGCGCCTGCAGGCCGGCCAGGAGCAGCGCAGCGTCGCCCGGTTTGACGCCGGCGAGTTGCTCGCCGGACTGGCCGACGACATGCGTCCGCTCGCCGACGAGAAGGGCCTGTACCTGAGATCGGTCGGGTCGCAGCCGCTCGACGTGCAGGGCGATCGCATCAAGGTGCGCCGCATCGCCCAAAACCTCGTTCTCAATGCGCTCAAGTACACGAAGAGCGGCGGCGTCACGGTCACCTGGGCCGATACCACTGCGAGCGACGACGGCCGCTGGTTCTTCGTCGTCGCCGACACCGGACCGGGATTCCATTGCGGCCCGGGCGCGCCTCTCGTCAGCGCGCTGAGCGAGGCCACGACCGAATCGCGTGACGACGGCGCTCCCGATGCGGCTGCACCGGACGACGACGGCAGGCCGGTCCACCAGGCGCACGGCGAAGGGCTCGGACTGGCCATCGTCAAGCGCCTGTGCGATCTGCTCAACGCGACGGTCGAGCTCGAGACAGCGCCGGACCAGGGCACGACGGTCCGAGTTCTCGTGCCCCGCCGGTACTCCGCCGCCGGCGCCTGAGCAGACTCACGCCGGCGCAGCCCGGGCTGCCGTGCGTTTTGTCGCACTCGCTTCACAGCGCTTTACCAAACAACACCGATTTGTTCATTCGCGATGCGCTGAGCGCCGCGACACTGCGCGCAGAGAGGGAGGGCGCATGGACACCTTGATCGAGTTCGAGGAGGACGCCGCGACCGCGGCGCTGCCGGCATCGACGTACCCAGCGCCCGGACTCGCCGCCACGGCCTTGCTATCGGGGGGGCTGGCGGCGTGCGGCGGCGGGGGCGACAGCGCCGCCGGCGCCGGCTCGGGCGGGGGCGGCGGGGCAGCGGCACCGACTGCGAGCGAGGCGGCGCGCTTCCTGGCGCAGGCGTCGCTCGGCGCCAGCCGCAGCGAGATCGCGAGCGTGCAGGCGCTCGGCTTCTCGGCCTGGCTCGATGCGCAGTTCGCACTGCCGGCGTCGACCTCGCGCTGGGACGCGCTCGTCGCCGGCGGATTCGCCGACCCCGCCTTCAAGAACGGCGAGGCGGGCTTCGACGCCTGCGCCTGGCGAAAGATCCTCGCCTCGCCCGACACCCTGCGCCAGCGCGTGACGCTCGCGCTCTCCGAGCTCATGGTGACGTCGATCGACAGCCTCACCGGCGGCGGCTGGAAGGCGTTCGCGGCGGCGAACTACCTCGACCTGCTCGAGGCCAACGCGTTCGGCAACTTCCGCAGCCTGATGCAGGCGATCTCGACCAACACCGCGATGGGCATGTACCTGACCTTTCGCGCCAGCAAGAAGGCCAATCCGGTCACGGGCTCGCTGCCCGACGAGAACTACGCGCGCGAGCTGATGCAGCTGTTCACGATCGGCCTGGTCCAGCTGAACCTCGACGGCAGCGTCAAGCTCACCGCGGGCGCCGCGACGCCGACCTACGCGCAGGCCGACATCACCGGCCTGGCGCGCGTCTTCACCGGCTGGGACTTCGACCTGCAAGGGCAGAGCGGCGCCGTCGGCACGGCGACGCCCGATTTCATGCGCCGACCGATGGTGCAGATCGCCGGCCGTCACGAGCTCGGCGCCAAGACCTTCCTCGGCATCACCATTCCCGCCAGCACCGACGGCGTGCAAAGCCTGCAGATCGCGCTCGACACGATCTTCGCGCATGCCAACGTCGCGCCGTTCGTCTCGAGACAGCTGATCCAGCGGCTGGTCGCGAGCAACCCGAGCCCGGCCTACGTCGCGCGCGCCGCCACCGTCTTCAACGACGACGGCGGCGGCGTCCGGGGCAACCTCAAGGCGGTCGTCAAGGCGATCCTGCTCGACGACGAAGCACGCAGCGCGGCGGCGGCATCAGGCACGTCGGCGGGCAAGCTGCGCGAGCCGATGCTGCGCTTCGCCGCGTGGGCGCGCGGCTGGGGCGCGACCTCGCCGAGCGACGCCTGGCAGATCGGCGACACCTCGAGCGCGTCGACCCGGCTCGGCCAGAGCCCGCTGCGCTCGCCGTCGGTGTTCAACTTCTTCCGCCCCGGCTACGTGCCGCCGAACAGCGCCATCGCCGGCGCCGCGCTGGTCGCGCCCGAGTTCCAGATCACCAACGAGTCGACCGTCGTCGGCGCCGTCAACTACCTCCAGCGGGCGGTGTCGGGCGCGGGGGTCGGCGACGTCGCGGCGAACTACGCGTCGTTGCTGGCGCTCGCCGACGATGCCGCCGCCCTCGTCGCCGAGATCAATCTCGTCCTCGCCGCCGGACAGCTGAGCGCGGCGACGGCGACGACGATCTCGACCGCGGTCGCGACGATCGCCGCCGGCACCGACCCGAACCGCTTGAAGCGGATCTATGCGAGCCTGACGCTGGTGCTCGCCGCGCCCGAGTTCGTCGTTCTCAAGTAGGAGACCTGCGATGACGATCGACGCATCCCGGCGCGCCTTCCTGCAGCGCGCCTCGGCCCTCTCGCTCGCCGGCGGCGCGACGCCGTGGGCGCTGAGCCTGGCCGCGATGGGCGAGGCCGCCGCGGCGGGAACGCCGGCCGACTACAAGGCGCTCGTCTGCGTCTTCCTGTACGGCGGCAACGACTACGCCAACACCGTCGTGCCGTACGACACGACCAGCTACAACAAGTACTTCGGCATGCGGCCGACGCTCGCGTACACGCAGGCCCAGCTCGCGCCGACGCTGCTCGTGCCGTCGGTCGGCCTCGCCGGCCGCCAGTACGCGCTCGCGCCCGAGCTGGCGCCGCTGTTCGCCCACTTCAACGCCGGCCGGATGGGCGTGATGCTCAACGTCGGCCCGCTGGTCCAGCCGACGACCAAGACGCAGTACGGCAACGCCTCGGTGCCGCTGCCGCCCAAGCTGTTCTCGCACAACGACCAGCAATCGGTCTGGCAGTCGTCGGCACCCGAAGGCGCGGCGTCGGGCTGGGGCGGCCGGATGGGCGACCTCTTCGTCGCCGGCAACGGCAACGCCACGTTCACCTGCGTCAACGTATCGGGCAACGCGGTCTTCCTGTCGGGCAGCTCGGCGGTGCAGTACCAGGTGTCGACCACCGGGCCGGTCGCGTTCAGCGCGCTGCCCTACAGCGGCACGCAAAGCCTGTTCGGGTCGACCGCCTGCGCGGCGGCGTTGCAGTCGCTCGTCACCGCGCCGCGGACGCACCTGTTCGAGAACGAATATTCGCGCGTCGCCAAGCGCTCGATCGACGCCGGCGCCGTGCTCACCGCGGCATTGGCGACGGCGCCGGCGATCGCGACGCCGTTCCCCGCCGGCAACGCGCTCGCCGATCAGCTGAAGTTCGTCGCCCGGATGATCTCGACCGCGTCGACGACGAGCACGAAGCGCCAGGTCTTCTTCGTCTCGATCGGCGGCTTCGACACTCACGACGGCCTCGCCGCCGTCCATCCCGGCCTGCTGACGAGCGTCGCCGGGGCGATGAACGCCTTCTACCAGGCGACGATCGAGCTCGGCGTCGCCAGCCAGGTGACCGCGTTCAGCGCCTCCGACTTCGGCCGGACGATGACCGCCGACGACGGCAGCGATCACGGCTGGGGCAGCATGCACTTCATGCTCGGCGGCGCGGTCAACGGCGGGCGCTTCTACGGCACGGCGCCGGTGGTCGACAACGGCGGGCCCGACGACGTCGGCCAGGGCCGCCTGCTGCCGAGCACCTCGGTCGATCAGTACGCCGCGACCCTCGGCAAGTGGTTCGGCATCGCCGATGCCGATTTGCTGACGGTGCTGCCGAACCTCGCCAACTACAACGCAGCGCAGCGAAATCTCGGCTTCGTGTGACGGAGCAGGGCGCTACGCCATCTCGACGTCGTCGTACGAGAGCTCGATCGTTTCCATCAGGACGCCGCCCTCGAGGCCGCGCAGCGGCGAGTAGGACAGGCTGACCGGCCTGACGTTGCGGAAGCGCCAGGTCCAGACCACGGTGGCGTGATCCTCGGCGAGCAGCTTCACGCTCATCACCCGGCGCGGCGGCGCCTTGCCGCGGCGCGCCTGGTCCCACCACGCGTAGAGGTCGAGCTCGCCGGTGACGCCGCGGCGCAGGACCAGGCGCGGCGGCGCGGTTTCGCCGACACCCGCGCTGGCCAGCGCGGGTGCGCCAGCGCGGCGGACCGGTGCGCGCTCGGCGATCGTGAACGGTGCGAAGACGACCTCGGCGAAGCCGGTCCGGCCCGAGCGCGAGGCGCCGCCGCCGAACTCGACGATGAAGTTCGAGCTTGCGTGCGGGCGGTCGCGCGCAACGGGCACGGCTACTCGAGCTCGAGCCGCTCGTAGGCGAGGACCATCTCTTCCATCGCGACGTCGCTGCCCTTGGCGTTGAGCGGCCCGCTGGTGTGCTTGATGATGCGGGCGCGCAGCAACTTCCACGTCTGCACGACGTCGGTGTGGTCCTCGCTCTGCAGCTGGATCGTGACCGTGCGCAGCGCGTTCTGGTTGCCGTTCCTGATGTCGTTCAGCCAGGCGTAGAGGTCGAGCGAGCCGATGATGCCGCGCTTGAGCGTCACGTCGGTGGCCTTGTTCAGCCCGGTGATCTTGATCGGACTGTTCTCCTTCGAGTTGCCGTTGCGGTATTCGGTCACCGCCACTTCGGTGGAGATGGCGCTGATCTCCTGGAACCCCGCCCGTGGTCCCTCGGCGTTGCCGTCGCCGAGGTCGACGAGGAAGTTGAACTGGCAGTAGGGACGATCACGCATGACGGCCATGCCGCTCTCCTCGGGTCGTGGGCTCGCGCGGATTCTCGCCGCGCGCCGACGCGCGCGCTAGCTCGCCAGGCAGGTTTCCGCCGTCCAGCCGTAGAGCCATTCGAGCGCGTCGTAGAAGCGCTCGGGCGTTCGCCCCTTCCAGAGTTCGTTGCGGACCAGGCGCTCGACACCCTTGGCGTGATAGATGCGCCCCATCTCGCGCGTCATCAGGACGACGCGCGCCGTTCGCGCGACGCGCGATCGCTGGTAGAGCGCGAATGCCGCGTCGATGTCGTCGCCGGTCGCCGCGAGCGCGCGACCGAGCGTCACCGCATCCTCGATCGCCATGCAGGCGCCCTGCGCGAGGTACTGCAGCAGCGGATGGGCAGCGTCGCCGAGCAGCGTCGTGCGGCCGTGGGTCCAGGTCGCGATCGGCTCGCGGTCGGCCGTCGCCCAGCGCTTCCAGCTCTTCGGCAGGTCGAGCAGGCGGCGCGCGCGCGGGCCGATGCCCTCGAAGTACGACAGCACCTCCTCGCGGCTGCCTTCGCTGACGCTCCACGTTTCCTGGTCGCGGCTGTGGAAGGTGACGACGACGTTGTACTGGTCGCCGCCGCGCAGCGGATAGTGGACGAGGTGGCAGTTCGGGCCGACCCAGACCGCGGCCGCGTTCCAGCGCAGGTCGGCCGGGAAGTCGACGGCATCGACGACGGCGCGGTAGACGACGTGGCCGGAGACGCGAACCTCGTCGCCGACGCTCTGCGCGCGCACGGCCGACTTGACGCCGTCGCAGCCGATCAGCGCGAGCCCGCGGTGCACGCCGCCGGCAGCATCGAAGACGGCGACGCCGTGCCCGTCGTCCTCGAAGCGCACCACGCGCGTCGACGTCTTCACCTCGACGCCGGGCTGGGCGCGAACGCCTTCGAGCAGCGACAGGTGCATGTCGGCGCGGTGGATGACGGCGTACGGGTTGGCGAAGCGGGCGCGGAACTCGGGCCCGGTCGGGATCTCGCCGACCAGCGACTCGTCGACGGCATCCATCATCACCATGCGATCGGTGTAGACGGCGCGGCCGCGCGCCCGCTCGCCGACGCCGAGCGCGTCGAAGGCCGCGAACGCGTTCGGCGCGAGCTGCACACCGGCGCCGATCTCGCCGATCTCGGCCGCCTGCTCGAGGACGGTGACGCGGAAGCCGCGCCGGGCGAGCGCCAGCGCCGCGGCAAGGCCGCCGATGCCGGCGCCGGCAACGACGACCGGGTCGAGCGCCGCCGGGCTCACAGACGCTCGTCGCGCCAGAGGCCGAGAACCTGCTGAACCGGCCGATCCGAGAAGCTGAAGACGATCGTCTCTTCGGCCGCGGCGATCGACCACGGTTGCCACGACGGCGTGACGAAGACGTCGCGGCGGCCGAAGTCGAACGACACGTCGCCGACGGCCGCCCGGCCGGAGCCGGCGAGGCAGACGTGCACCGTCGAATCGCTGCTGCGGTAGGGCCGGGTCTCGAAGCCGGCCGGCAGCAGCTGCGCGAAGGTGCCGATCGTCGGCATCGGCGAGCGGCCGGTGGCCGGATTGACGAAGCGCTGCTTGAAGGCGAAGTGCGGGTCTGCCGGCCCGCGCGCGATGCCGGCGAGCGCTTCGCGCGTGCGCGCGAACGGATAGCTGAAGACGCGCGAAGGCTCGTGCGGCAGCGGCGCATGGTCGAGCGGCAGCATGTTGCTGCCGTAGCGGTGCAGCGCATCGCCTTCGGCGCGCGTGTCGGCCTGCGACTTGACGATGCTCTTTTCCGCGAAGCCGGCGTCGAGGAAGCGCACCAGAGGAATGTCGAGGCCGTCGAGCCAGACGACCGGATCGCTGCCGTCGTTGCCGTGGTCGTGGTACGTCCACGACGGTGTGATGATGAAGTCGCCGTAGCGCATCGTCGTGCGCTCGCCGTCGACCGCGGTGTACGCGCCCTCGCCGTCGAGGACCAGGCGCAGCGCCGACTGGGTATGGCGGTGCGCCGGCGCGACCTCGCCGGGCAGGATCAGCTGCAGCCCTGCGTAGAGCGACTGGGTGATGCACGACTGGCCGCGCAGCGCGGGGTTCTCGAGGACGAGGACGCGCCGCTCGGCTTCCTCGGCGCTGATCAGCCGGCCCGCCTCGAGCACGTGCGGCCGGATCTCGTCGTAGCGGAAGTGAACCGGCGCGACCGGGCTCTTCGGCTGCGGCGGAACGAGCGCGCCGAGGATCTCCCACAAGGGCGTCAGGCCGAGCGCGCCGATGCGCTCGTAGAAGGCGCGGCGTTCGGCGTTCTGGGCAGCGTCGGCGCCGGGATTGCGATCCATCGCGGCATTCTGCGCCACCGTGCAAGCCCGCTGTCAGCGCAGCACCGAAGGGGTTACAACCAAGAGCGAACGACGAAATGCGCGGCACGGAGCTCCAGATGACCCAGATGAAACACCTCAGCATCGTCGACGGCGCCTTCCTTCACATGGAAAGCGCCGAGATGCCGATGCACGTCGGCAGCCTCAACCTGTTCGAGTCGCCGGCCGGCTACTCCGGCGAAGGCTTCTACGAGAAGGTCAAGGAGCACGTCGCCAGGCGCATGCACCTGGCGCCGGTCTTCACGAGGAAGCTCGCGCTGATGCCGTTCGACCTCGCCAACCCGGTCTGGATCCACGACGACGACATCGACCTCGACTATCACGTGCGCTACATGGTGCTGCCCAAGCCCGGGTCGATCGAGCAGCTCGAGGCGCTCGCGGCGCGCCTGCACTCGATGCTGCTCGACCGCAGCCGGCCGCTCTGGGAGTTCTACGTCATCGAAGGTCTTGCCGACGGGCGCATCGGTTTCTACGGCAAGGTCCACCACGCGGCGGTCGACGGCCAGGCCGGCGTCGCGATGG
>JBDTPG010000059.1:0-14420 GCA_039932815.1 Caldimonas sp. | reverse complement strand
AGGTGATGGAGGAGGGCGGCGAAGCGATCGAACTCGTCGTCGCTCGGGCGCTTCGCGTCCTCGACCTCGTGGAAGCGCTGCTTCAGCCAGGCGCGGTAGGCCGCGTCGTCGAGATCCTGGCGCGAGATCGCAAGGATGCGACCGCCTTCCGGCAGCTTGCCGTGACGCCACGCCTGGAACAGCGCCGGCATCAACTTTCGCCACGTCAGGTCGCCGGTGCCGCCGAAGAGAACGAGGTCGAAGGACATGCGGAGAGGATACGATGCCGCGCCGACCCGACGGGTCGAACGGGGGCCGCGCGCAGCGGCCGCATCGGAGCCGATCGATGACGACAACGACGACGCGGCGCGCCCTGTGCATCGCCGGCCTGGCCTTCGCAGGCGCAGCCATCGCGCAACCGCAGCCGGGTCAGGTCAACGTCATCTGCTCGGTGCAGGCCGACTGGTGCAACATGATCCAGACCGTGTTCGCCAAGTCGACCGGGATCAAGGTCAACATGTCGCTGAAGGGCTCGGGCGAAGCGCTCGCCCAGCTGATCTCCGAGAAGGCCAATCCGAAGACCGACGTCTGGTTCGGCGGCACCGGCGATCCGCACCTGCAGGCCGCCGAGAGCGACCTGACGCTCGAGTACCGTTCGCCGACGCTGGCGCAGCTTCAGCCGTGGGCGCAGCAGCAGGCGAAGCAATCGGGTTACAAGACCGTCGGCATCTATTCCGGGCCGCTCGGCTTCGGCTACAACACCGAGCTCCTCGCCAAGAAGAAGCTCGCCGTTCCGCGCAGCTGGGCCGACCTGCTGAAGCCCGAATACAAGGGCGAGATCCAGGTCGCGAACCCGGCGTCGAGCGGCACCGCCTACACGATGGTCGCGACGCTGGTGCAGCTGATGGGCGAGGACAAGGCCTTCGAGTACATGAAGGCGCTGCACAAGAACATCGGCCAGTACACGCGCTCGGGCACCGGGCCGATCAAGGCCGTCGCGCGCGGCGAGACCGCGGTCTCGATCAGCTTCGTCCACGACGGCCCGGGCGAGAAACTCCAGGGCTTTCCGGTCGAGACGGTGACGCCGGCCGAAGGCACCGGCGCCGAGATCGGCTCGATGAGCATCGTCAAGGGCGCGAAGAATCTCGACCAGGCGAAGCGGTTCTACGAATGGGCGCTGACGGCGCAGGCGCAGCAGTTCGGCGCGGCGACGCGCCAGTACCAGCTGCCGTCGAACAAGGCGACGCCGGTCGACCCCCATGTGCCCGACTTCAAGAAGATCAAGCTGATCGACTACGACTACGCCAAGTACGGCGCCAGCGCCGAGCGCCGGCGCCTGATCTCGAAGTGGGAGAAGGACGTCAACTCGCTGCCGCGCTGACGCGCCCCGCAATCGACCATGGCCGCAGCGATGGCGCGCGCTCGAGCAGAGGCGGCGTGGCTCTCGGTCGGTGCCTTGTCGTTCGTGCTCCTGCCTTGGTATGCCGCCGCCGACACCAGCCTGTGGCAGGCGCTGGCCGGCGTCTGGGCCGGGCCCGAGAGCGCGAGCGGCTTCGTCCAGGCGGTGCGCCACGGCCGGCCGTGGCTGGCAGCGGTGGCGCTCGGCATCGTCGTCGCCGCATTCGGCCTGCGCGCCGGATCGCGCCGTCGACAAGGCACCTGGCTCGTCGCCGGCGCGTCGATCGCGCTCGGCGGCATCCTCGTCGCCGGCTTCGCGATCGGCGCGACCGGCTGGTCGTTCGCGGTCCTGACGCGTGCCTTCGGCGCGCTGCCGGTCGGGCAGGTCGGGATCGGTCTCGGCGGCGCCACGACGCTGGTCGCGCTCCTGGTCGTTCTCGGCGCCGGCCTCGCGCGGCTCGGCTGGGTGCGCGGCGACGCGTTCACGGCCAGCGCGATCGTCGTCTGCAGCGCGCTGCTGCTCCTCTTCGTCGCTTATCCGGTGGCGCGTGCCCTCGGCGGCGCGTTCGTCGACGAGTCGGGCGCTGTTTCGCTCGGCGGGCTCTGGGGACGGATCGGCAACGAGCGGACCTGGGGCCTCGGCTGCTTCGCCGGCGGCGTGCGCTGCGGCGTGGCGTGGAACACGCTCTTCCTCGCCTTGCTGACAGCGGCCGGAACGACGCTCCTCGGCACGCTGATCGCGCTCCTCGCCGAGCGCGGCTCGACGCGGCTGAAGCGAGGGCTCAACGCGCTCGCGCTGCTGCCGATCATCACGCCGCCCTTCGTCCTCGGCCTCGGCCTGATCCTGCTCTTCGGCCGCGCCGGCATCGTCAACCAGGGGCTCGAAGCCGCGTTCGGCATCACGCCGTCGCGCTGGTTCTACGGCTGGTTCGGCATCTGGCTGGCGCAGCTGTTCGCGTTCACGCCGATCGCCTTCATGATCGTGCGCGGCGTCGTCGCCGGCATCGCGCCGTCGCTCGAGGAAGCGGCGCAGACGCTGCGCGCCGATCGGCGCAAGACGTTCTTCACCATCACGCTGCCGCTGCTCAAGCCGGGGCTGGCCAATGCCTTCCTGGTCGGATTCATCGAAAGCATCGCCGACTTCGGCAACCCGGTCGTCGTCGGCGGCCAGTTCTCGGTGCTCTCGACCGAAGTCTTCTTCGCCATCGTCGGCGCCCAGTACGACGAGGGCAGGGCGGCGTCGCTGGCGCTCGTCCTGAGCGCGTTCGCGCTGCTCGTCTTCTGGGGCCAGCGCCGCCTGCTCGGCACGACCGCCTTCACCACCGTCACCGGCAAGGGCGAGAACGGCCTGCCGATGCCCTTGCCCGACGGCTTGCGCCGCGCTGCCCTCGCCGTCGTCGTGCCGTGGCTGGCGTTCACGCTCGTCGTCTACCTGTTCGCATTCGCCGGCGGGTTCGTCCAGACCTGGGGCCGCGACTACACGCCGACGCTGCGCCACTTCGTCACCGCCTTCGACGTCCAGCGCGGCAACGCCGACGTCGGCGCGGCGTGGGTCTTCGCCGGCACGGCGTGGAACTCGCTCTTCACGACGCTGAAACTTTCGGCGATCGCCGCGCCGCTGTGCGCCGCGCTCGGCCTGGTGATCGCCTGGCTGCTGGCGCGAACGACCTTCCGCGGCCGCGACGCGTTCGAGTTCGGCGCCTTGCTCGCGTTCGCGATCCCGGGCACCGTCCTCGGCGTGAGCTACATCCTCGCCTTCAACGTGCCGCCGTTCGAGCTGACCGGCTCCGGCCTCATCATCGTCCTGTGCTTCGTCTTCCGGAACCTGCCGGTGGGGGTGCGCGCGGGCAGCGCCGCCTTCCGCCAGATCGACCGCTCGCTCGATGAGGCGTCGACGATGCTGCGCGCCCGCACCGCGACGACACTGCGCCGCGTCGTCGCCCCGCTGCTCAGGCCGGCGCTCGTCGCCGCGCTGATCTACAGCTTCGTGCGCTCGATGACGACGGTCTCGGCGGTCGTCTTCCTCGTCACCGCCGAGACCGAGCTGGCGACGACCTACATCATCGGCCGCGTCGGCAACGGCGACTACGGCGTCGCGCTCGCCTACTGCACGGTGCTGATCGCGCTGATGTCGCTCGCGGTCGCCCTGATCAACTGGAGCGTCGGCGAGCGCGCCATCGGCCGGCGCGCGCTGGTGCCGGTGCCGGCATGAACGTCGCACCTCGCGCCATGGTGGGGGCATCCGCCGGCGGCGACGATGCCGGCTTCGGCATCGAGCTGCAGGCGGTGTCGAAGCGCTACGGCAGCGACCCGGGCGCGCCGCTGGTCGTCGATGCCGTCAGCGTTCGCATCCCGCGCGGCTCGCTGACGACGCTGCTCGGCCCGAGCGGCTGCGGCAAGACGACGACGCTGCGATTGATCGCCGGGCTCGAGGTGCCGACCAGCGGCCGCATCGTCATCGCCGGCCGCGACGTCACCGACCTGCCGGCGTCGGCGCGCGACGTCAGCATGGTGTTCCAGAGCTACGCGCTGTTCCCGCACATGAGCGTCGTCGCCAACGTCGCCTACGGGCTCGACGTCGCCGGCATGCCGCGCGCGAAGGCGCGCGAGCGCGCCCGCGCGGCGATGGCCACGGTCGGCCTGGTCGATCTCGACGCGCGCATGCCGAGCGAGCTTTCCGGCGGACAGCAGCAGCGCGTCGCGCTGGCGCGCGCCCTCGTCCTCGAGCCGTCCGTGCTGCTCTTCGACGAGCCGCTCTCCAACCTCGACGCGCGCCTGCGCCGCTCGATGCGCGAGGAGATCCGCGGCCTGCAGCAGCGCCTCGGCCTGACCGTCGCCTACGTCACTCACGACCAGGAGGAAGCGATGGGGGTGAGCGATCGCATCATCGTCATGGAGCGCGGCCGGATCGCCCAGGAGGGCACGCCGCGCGACTTGTACGAGCGGCCGCGCAGCGAGTTCGTCGCCGGCTTCATGGGCGAGGCGGTGCTGTTCGATGGGCTGGCCTTGCCCGACGGCACGATCCGGCTCGGGCCGCTCGCCATCCGACCGGCGTTCGCGCATGCGCCGGGCAAGGTGAGGATCGCCATCCGGCCCGAGGCCTGGCAGGTAGGCGCGCCGGGCGCGGGCGCGCTCGCCGCGACGGTCGCCAAGACCGCGTACCTTGGCAGCGCGCGCGAAACCACCTTCGACACCGAGCTCGGCCCGATCTTCGTCGTCTGCGCCGACGAGGGCAGCGCGATCAGGGCGGGCGACGTCGCCAGCCTCGACCTGGGAACGCACGGGCACTCGGTCCTGAGCGACGACCTGCCCGCATGAAAATGCGCGCAGTTAGCGCGGCGCTGCGCGACGCGGCGCGTTCACATCTGGCGGAACAGGTGAACGTAGCTGCGGCTGACCGAGAGGCGTTCGTCGCGCCCCTTCAGATGCACCTCGCCCGAGTCGCCCGGGCCGTGTGAGAAGCGGTCCACGTGCATCAGGTTGACGATCGTCGAGCGATGCACCTGCACGAAACACGCGGGGTCGAGCGCATCGGCGAGCTCGCGCAGCGGCGTCCGGATCAGCGCCTCGCCGCCTTCCCACGCGACCACCGTGTACTTGGCGTCGGAGCGCAGGTAGAGGACCTGCTCGATGCGGATCATGCGCACCGCGTTGCCGACCGAAGCCTTGATCCATTGCAAGTACCGCGGCACGCCGCCACGCTGGCGCAGCTCATGCGCCATTCGCTCCAGTAGCGCCCCGAACTCCGGCCGCTGCGCCCCGTCGGCGACGCGCAGCCGGGCCTGCAGCCGCTGCACCGAGTCGAGCAGGCGGTCCGCTTCGACGGGCTTGACGATGTAGTCGATCGCCCCTTGCCGGAACGCCTCGACGGCGTACTCGTCGAAGGCGGTGACGAACACGACCTCGGCGCGCCGGCCGATGCAGCGCGCCGCCTCGACGCCGTTCATCCCTGGCATGTGGACGTCGAGAAAGGCGACCTGCGGCCGCAGCTCGTCGAACAGCTCGACCGCCTCGCGGCCGTTGCGCGCCTGCGCCACCACCTGCAGCTCGGGCCAGAGCCGCGCCAGGTGCGCGGCGAGCTGCTCGCGCAGCAGCGGTTCATCGTCGGCGATCAGCGCGGTCGGCGCGCTCATGCGTCGTCGCGCGTGATGCGGATGTCGGCGCGCACCCCGTGCGGCGCCTGCCCGGACAGCGTGACGCCGGCGCCGGGCCCGAAGAATGCCTGCAACCGGTCCTGCAGGTTGCGCAGACCGGTGCCGCTGCCCGCGCCTTCGCTCAGGCCGACGCCGGTGTCGGCGACCCACAGGTCGACCTCGCGGCCGCCGCCGCGGCGCGCTCCCACCTCGATGCGTCCGCCGTCGCAAGCCGGGTCGATGCCGTGGCGAATCGCATTCTCGACCAGCGTCAGCAGCGCCATCGGCGGGAACGGCAGCGTGCGCAGCGACGGCTCGATGGCGATCGTGAACGCGAGCCGGTCCGGCATGCGCATCAGCATCAGCTCCAGGTAGGCACGCACCAGGCGCTCCTCGTCACCCAGCGTCGCGGCCTGACGGTGCAGCTGCGGCATCGCCGCGCGCAGGTAGTCGATCAGGCTGCGGAACACCGGCGCGGCGCGTGGCGATCCGCTCTCGACGAGCTGCTGCACGTTGGCGAGCGTGTTGAGCAGGAAATGCGGCTCGATCTGCGCCGTCAGCAGATGCAACTGCGCGTCGGCCGCCTGGCGTTCCAGGGTCTCGCGTTCGAGCGCGAACTGCAGCGCCTCGGCGCGCGCCTGCGCATCGCGTTCGCGATAGAGCGCGCCGAGCGCGAACAGGGTGCCGATCAGGGCCGCGCTGAGCGTCACCAACACATAGCCACGCACCATGGGCCCGGACTCCAGGAACGCGGAGAAATCGCCGCCCACGGAAAGCATCTGCACGACCAGCGGCGACAGCGCCGCACCGAGCGCCACCGCGAGCAGCTGCGCGACCCAGCGCGGCAGCAGCGTCTGGCGCGACGCCCCGGCGACCTTGAAGCCGAACAACAGCACCATGCTGACGAAGCAGGCTTCGCCGAGCACTTCGACGAAGGGGTTGAGCGTGACGGGATTGAGCGCGATCGCTCCGACCAGCGCGAGCGCCGCCGTCATCGCCAGCTGGCGGCGGGTGGGAACGAGGCGGCCGCGGTCCCAGTGGCCGGGGGCGGATGTCGCGGCGGGCGCTGTGGATGTCATCGCGAGAAGGTTAGCGCGCGGACCGGGACGGTCAAGGTCGGCGCGGGGCGGCTTGGGACGAAGCGCGGAAGTCGGGGTGTCAGCTGCGGTGCGTCGACCGGCGTCGGTCGAGCTACGATCGTCGTCATGTCCTCCTCATCCGCCGACAAGGCCCTTCGCCTGCGCGAGCTGCATGCCGGGCCGCGCGCTTTCGTCATCGCCAACGCCTTCGACGCCGGCTCGGCCAAGCTGCTCGCCCAGCTCGGCTTCGCCGCACTCGCGACCTCGAGCGGCGCCGCCGCCGGCGTGCTCGGCAGGAAGGACGGCCAGATCTCGCGCGACGAGGCGCTCGCGCATGCGGGCGCGATCGCCGCCGCCACCGACCTGCCCGTATCGGCCGATCTCGAGAACGGCTTCGGCGATGCGCCGGAAGAGGTCGCCGAGACGATCCGGCGCGCCGGCGCGACCGGCATCGTCGGCGCCTCGATCGAGGACCACAGCGGCGACAAGGGGGCGCCGCTTTATCCGATCGACGTCGCCGCGGCGCGCGTCGCTGCGGCCGTGCAGGCGGCGCGCGCGTTGCCGTTCGCGCATTTCTCGATCACGGCGCGCGCCGAGAACTTCTTTCGCGGCTCCCCGGATCTCGCCGACACGATCGCGCGACTGAAGGCCTACGAGGCCGCGGGCGCCGACGTGCTGTTCGCGCCGGCGCTGCCCGATCTGGACGCCGTTCGCGCCGTCTGCGCCGCGGTCACCGCGCCGGTGAACTTCATGGTCGGCATGAAGGGCAAGTCGTGGGACCTCGCCACGCTCGAGGCCGCGGGCGTGCGTCGCGTCAGCCTGGCGACTTCCCTCTGGCGCGCCGCGATGGCGGGCGTTCGCGCCGCCGCAGAGGAAGTGAGGACGAGCGGTACCTTCGGCTACGTCGATCGGCTCTAGCGCGGCCGCGCTCCTTCGCATGGCAACGACCTCGCCATCGCCGCACGCGGCGCCCGCCGCCACGACGCGCTGCGACCGGACGGCGGCCTGGGCGGCGCTCGCCGGACACTACCAGGCGCACGGCCGCGACTTCGACCTGCGCGAAGCCTTCGCGCGCGACAAGCAGCGCTTCGCGTCGATGTCGTTCGAGGCGCCCGAGGTGTTCGCCGACCTGTCGAAGAACCTCGTCGACGCCGCGACGCTGCGCTTTCTGGCCGATCTGGCGCGCGAATGCGGCGTCGAGGCGCAGCGCGACGCGATGCTCGCAGGCGCGGCCATCAACAACACCGAGGGTCGAGCGGTTCTCCACACGGCGCTGCGCGCGCCGCGCGGCAGCGCGCCGTTCGGCGACGAGGTGCACGCCGTCCTCGACGCGATGCTCGCGTTCGCCGAGTCGGTGCGAGCCCGTGCCGAGGCTGCGTCGACGGGCGGCGGTGCTGGCGGCGCGCGACTGCGCCATGTCGTCAACATCGGCATCGGCGGCAGCGACCTGGGCCCGCAGATGGCCGTGCGCGCCCTCGCGGCCTTCTCGCATCCGCGGCTGACCTTCCACTTCGTCGCCAACGTCGACGGCGCCGATCTCGCCTCGGTGCTCGCCGGCATCGCGCCCGCCGAGACGCTCTTCGTCGTCGCCAGCAAGACCTTCACGACGCAGGAGACGATGGCCAACGCCGAGACCGCGCGCGCCTGGTTCCTGGCCCAGGGCGGCACGCGGATCGACGAGCATTTCGTCGCCGCGACGAGCAACGTCGAGGCGGCGGCGCGCTTCGGCATCACGCGCACCTTCGGCTTCTGGGATTGGGTCGGCGGCCGCTATTCGCTCTGGTCGGCGATCGGCCTGCCGATCGCGATCGCGATCGGCGCCGGGCGATTTCGCGAGCTGCTCGCCGGCGCGCGGGCGATGGACGAGCACTTCGCGCAGGCACCGATCGAGCGCAACCTGCCGATGCTGCTCGGCCTGGTCGACGTCTGGTATCGCAACTTCCACGGCTTCACCAGCCGCTGCATCGCTCCCTACGCGCAGGCGCTGCATCGCCTGCCGGCGTTCCTGCAGCAGCTCGAGATGGAGAGCAACGGCAAGCGCGTCGACCGCAGCGGCGCGCCGCTGCCGTTCGCGACCAGCCCGGTCGTCTGGGGCGAGCCCGGCACCAACGCGCAGCACGCTTACTTCCAGATGCTGCACCAGGGCAGCGACGTCGTCCCGGTCGAGTTCATCCTGCTGCGCGAATCGAGCGCGGTCGCGGGTGGCATCGCACCTGAAGCGATGCTTCGTCAGCACCGCATGCTGCTCGCCAACGGCCTGGCGCAGAGCCAGGCGCTCATGCAGGGACGCGCTGGCGGCAGCGAGCCGCATCGCGACTTTCCGGGCAATCGGCCGAGCACGACGTTGCTGCTCGAGCGGCTGACGCCGCGCTCGCTCGGCGCGCTGCTCGCGCTGTACGAACACCGCGTCTTCACCTCGGGCGCGGTCTGGGGGATCGACAGCTTCGACCAGTGGGGCGTCGAGCTCGGCAAGACGCTGGGCGGCGCTCTGCTCGCTTGCCTCGAGGGCGTTGCCGCGAGCGATGGCCTCGACGGTTCCACCACGGGTCTGTTGCGGCGCCTGCGCTCCTAGCTTCCCCCTCCGGGCGAGCGTTGTGAACGCCGTCGAAGCGCAGCCGGTCGGGGGTCGAAGAGCCGTCGAAAGCTGGCAAGATCGCGCCATGCGCGTTCGCCCGCACGCCCGATGACGATTCGCTTCCTGCTCGCGTTCGTCCTGGCGTTCGCCGCGCCCGCCGCCACGTCCCAGGTGGTCCAGCAGATGCCGCGTATTGGCGCGCTCTACATGGGTGGACCGACATCGACCGAAGGGCCGTCGGGCGGCTTCGAGCGGGGGATGCGCGAGCTGGGCTATGTGCCGGGCCGCAACGTCGTCATCGAATATCGCTATGCCGAGGGGCGCCCCGACCGGCTCGCGGCCCTCGCCAGCGAGCTGGTCGCGGCGAAGGTCGATGCGGTCATCGCCGGCGGCCCGGGGCCTCTCGAGGCCTTGCGCCTTGCGAGCCGGAAGGTGCCGATCGTCGCCGTTTCGGGCAGCGATCCGGTGGCCGAGGGCTGGGCGGCCAGCCTGGCGCGGCCCGGCGGCAACGTCACCGGACTGCAGGTGACCTATCCCGAACTGTCGGCCAAACGGCTCGAGTTGCTCAAGGAAATGCTGCCGGGGCTCGTGCGCGTCGCCATGCTGATCGCCGGGTTCGAGCTCCCGGACGGCGGTGCCTCCGCCATCCGCTCGATGGAGGAGGCGGCGCGCCGCACCGGCATTCAGCTCCAGGTGATCCCCGTGGGCTCGGCTGCCGATATCGAACGCGCAATGCGCGCCGCGGCGGCGGCGCGCGCGCAGGCGATCTTCACCCAGGACACGGCCTTCCTGGTCGTCAACCGCGCACTCGTCACCGGACTGGCTGCGCGCCAGGGCGTGCCGGTCAGCAGCGAGTTCTCGGCCTTCGGCGTCGAAGGCGTCCTGATGACCTACGGCGCCGACCTGAACGACCTTCTGCGCCGTGCCGCGACCTACGTCGACCGGGTCCTGAAGGGCGCGCGTGCGGGTGAGCTTCCGATCGAGCGCCCGGACAAACTCGACCTGACCATCAATCTCAAGGTGGCCCGTGCGCTCGGCGTCGCCGTCCCGCAGTCGCTGCTCCTGCGCGCCGCGCGCGTCGTCGAATGACGCGGCGCTGGCGGCTCTTCCCGAAATATGCGCTGCTGATCATCACCCTGGTCGGCAGCATGCTGGTCGCCAGCGGCGCGATCGGCCTCTACTTCTCCTGGCGCGAGACCGAGGCGCACCTGGTCGCCCTGCAGGTCGAGAAGGCGCAGAACGCAGCGGACCGGATCGAGCGCTACATCCTCGACATCGAGCACGAGATCAGCTGGACGGCGCTGCCGCGTGCCGATGCCGACGGCGACGCGCTCGAGCAGCGGCGTATCGAGTACCTGAAGCTGCAGCGCCAGGCGCCGGCGATCACGGAGGTGGTCTGGATCGACCCGAACGGTCGCGAGCAACTTCGGATTTCGCGCCTGGCCATGGACGCGATCGGCAGCAACACCGACTTGTCGCAGGAGGACAAGTTCCGCGTCGCGTCGAAGGGCACCGTCTATTACGGGCCGGTCTATTTCCGCAAGGGCACCGAGCCCTACATGACGATCGCGCGCCCGGCCGGCAGCGGCGGCGGCGTCACCGCGGCCGAGGTCAACCTGAAGTTCGTCTGGGACGTCGTCTCGCAGATCAAGATCGGCAGCGCCGGGCTCGCCTACGTCGTCGACGCCGACGGCGTGCTGATCGCGCATCCCGACATCAGCCTGGTGCTCAAGAAGTCCGACCTGAAGTCGCTGCCGCAGGTGGCGGCACGCGACCTTCCCGCCGCCAACCCGTCGCCGCTCGGCCGCGACCTGCAGGGCAACGAGGTGTTCGCCGCGCACGCGCCGATTCCGACGCTGCGCTGGACGGTGTTCGTCGAGTCGCCGCGCGCCGAGGCGTTCGCGCCGCTCTACGCCACCTTGAAGCGGACGTCGTTGCTGCTCGTCGCCGCGCTGCTGATCTCGATCGCGGCGAGCTTCTTCCTCGCCCGCGCCCTGGTCCGGCCGCTGCGGGCATTGCAGGAGGGGGCGGCGCAGATCGGCGCCGGCGACCTCGAGCGCCACATCGTCGTTCGCACGGGTGACGAGCTCGAGGGACTCGCCGAGCAGTTCAACCGCATGAGCGCGCAGCTGCGCGAGTCGTACGCAGGCCTCGAGCGCAAGGTCGAGCAGCGCACCGCGGAGCTGACCGAGACGCTCGAGCAGCAGACGGTGACGGCGGAGGTGCTTCGTGTCATCAGCAGCTCGGTCGCTGACGCGCAGCCCGTGTTCGACAAGATCGTTCAGAGCTGTGAGCGCCTGTTCGTCGGCACGCGCGTCGCCATCAACTTGGTTCACGCCAACGGCACGATCTACCTCGGCGCGTATGGCGGCCCCGGGCGCGAGGAATTCGCTGCCATCTTTCCGTTGCCACTCTCGAGCGAGAGCGGCACCGGCAGGGCAATCCTTCAGCGAAAAGTCATGCACTACCCCGACGTCGAGAACGGTGCCGACGTGCCGGAGTTGGTGCGCCGCGCCTCGCAAGCAACGGGGACGAGGTCGCTGATCATTGCGCCGATGATTCTCGAGGACCGCGGAATTGGCTCGATCCTCGTTGCGCGGGATGTGGTTCGCGCCTTCTCGGTCAACGAGATCGCCCTGCTCAAGACTTTCGCCGACCAGGCGGTGATCGCGATCGAGAACGCGCGCCTCTTCAACGAGACGCAGGAGGCGCTCGAGCGTCAGACGGCGACGGCCGAGGTCCTGAGCGTGATCAGCGGCTCGATCGCTGACAGCGCGCCGGTGTTCGAGAAGATCCTCGAGCGGTGCGCGCACCTGTTCGCGAGCTCCGAGCAGGGGGTGCTGCTTCTTGGCGAAGACCGCACGGTGCATCTGGCCGCGCACCGCGGCTCCGCCCGCGAGCGGCTCGCCCCTTTCTTCCCGTCGGCGCAGCCGGAGAACCTGGAGGCGTCGATCTTCAGCGGCCGCGTCCTCCACTACAAGGACGTCCTCGCCGACCCCGACGTGCCACCGGGCATCCGCGTGATTGCCGAGCGGATCGGCATCGGCAGCTATTCACAGATGTTCGCGCCGATGGTCTGGGAAGGGCGGGCGATCGGTACCCTCTACGTCACGCGCCAGCCGCCGACCGGCTTCAGCGAGAAGGAAACGGAGCTGCTGCGCACGTTCGCCGACCAGGCGGCGATCGCGATCCAGAACTCGCGCCTCTTCAACGAGACCAAAGAGGCGCTCGAGCAGCAGACCGCGACCGCCGAGGTGCTGCAGGTGATCAGCGGCTCGCTCGCGGATACGCAGCCGGTGTTCGAAAGAATCCTCGATAGCTGCGAACGCCTGTTCAACAGCACGGGCCTCGGCATGTACGTGCCGTCAGATGACGGAACGTTCGAGATCGCAGCATTCCGCGCGAAGAGCGCCAAGGCGACCGAGATTCTGAAGCTCGCTGTCGAGCGGCCCGGACAGAGCGGAACGCGCTCGCCGGTCGGCACCGCGATTCGCGAGTGCTGCGTGCTGCGCTACGACAACGCGCCGGGCGGCGCCGATGCGCCTGCGGCATTGCAGCGCGCGGCCGAGCGCATCGTCGACTACTCGATCGTCATTGCGCCGCTGCTCCGTGCCGGCTCGACGCAGGGTAGCGGCGCACTGCTCGTATTCCGCGATCCGGCCCGGCCGTTCACTGCGCGCGAGCTAGAGCTGATCCGTACGTTCGCCGACCAGGCGGTCATCGCGATCCAGAACTCGCGCCTGATCAACGAGACGCGGGACGCGTTGCACAAGGTCGAGCTGCGCACCGCCGAGCTGACCGAGGCGCTCGACTACCAGACCGCGATCAGCGACGTGCTGCGCGTCATCAGCCAGTCGCCGACCGACGTCGCGCCGGTGTTCGAGGCCATCCTCGACAGCGCGACACGGCTGTTCGGCAGCCCCCTCCCGGCCGTGTTCACGTTCGACGGCCGGCTCGTCCACCTGGCGGCGACTCGCAACTGGCCGGCCGACGCCGTTGCCGACGCGCGCCGCCTCTATCCCGCGCCGCCCAATCCGCAGATGATGAGCGGCCGGGTGATCATGTCCGGCGAGGTCCAGAGCCAGGAAGATGCGCTCAACGACCCGGCGTATGACCGCCAGGCGGCCGGTCTCGGCCACTGGCGTCGCATGATCGGCGCGCCGCTGCTGAAGGATGGCCAGCCGATCGGCGCGATCGTCGTCGCCTGGCCGGATCCGGGCAAGACGCCGACGCGCCAGTCCGACCTGCTCAAGACCTTTGCCGACCAGGCCGTGATCGCGATCGAGAACGTTCGGCTGTTGAGCGAGACGACCGAGGCGCTCGAGCAGCAGACGGCGACCGCCGAGGTGCTGCAGGTGATCAGCAGCTCGGTCGCCGACACGCAGCCGGTGTTCGACAAGATCCTCGACAGCTGCAAGCGGCTGTTCGCGGCGAACGGCATGGGCATCTACCTGGTCGACGAGGGCGGCGAGATCCATCTGGGCGGCTTTCATGGCGAAGGCCAGGTCACCCGGGCCGCGACGCGGGCCGTGGTCGAGACGTTCCCTCGGCCGGTGCAGGGAACCGCCACGGAGGTCGCGATGCGGGAGCGCCGCGTCGTGCATTATCCCGACGTTCTGGGCGGGTCCGATGTCCCGGAGCCGCTGCGGCGCATCGCCGGCCAGGCCGGCAACTATTCGATCGCCTTCGCGCCAATGCTTTGGGAGGGACGCGGCGTCGGCGCGATCCAGGTCTCGCGCGATCCGCCGCAGCCGTTCAGCGACAAGGAGCTGGCGCTGCTCAAGACCTTTGCCGACCAGGCGGTGATCGCGATCCAGAACTCGCGCCTGTTCAACGAGATCCAGGCCAAGAGCCGCGAGCTCGAGATGGCCAACAAGCACAAGTCGGAGTTCCTCGCCAACATGTCGCACGAGCTGCGCACGCCGCTCAACGCCATCATCGGCTTCTCCGAAGTGCTGAGCGAGAAGATGTTCGGCGAGGTCAACGACAAGCAGCTCGAGTACCTGCTCGACATCCACACCTCGGGCCATCACCTGCTCTCGCTGATCAACGACATCCTCGACCTGTCGAAGATCGAGGCCGGCCGGATGGACCTCGACCTGGCGACGACGAGCCTGCCGATGTTGCTCGACAACTGCACAACGCTGGTTCGCGAGCGGGCCAGCCGGCAGGGCCTCGTGCTCGCGCTCGAGATCGAGGATGGCCTCGGCGACTGGGTCGCCGACATCCGCAAGCTCAAGCAGATCGTCATCAACC
>JBDTPG010000058.1:0-14757 GCA_039932815.1 Caldimonas sp. | reverse complement strand
GCGAACCAGGCGCTCAATCTCAACCCCAAGCTCGAGTACTCGCTGGTCGACACCGAACGCGGGCTGCTCGTCCTGGCGAGCGCGCTGGTCGAGAAGTGCCTCGGTCGCTACGGCGTCGAAGGCACGGTGCTGGCGAGCGTTCCCGGCGAGCGCCTCGAAGGCCTGTCGTTTCGCCATCCCCTCGCCGCCGTCGACCCGGGCTACGACCGCGTCGCCCGCGTCTTGCTCGCCGACTACGCGACCGCCGAGGACGGCACCGGCATCGTCCACTCGGCGCCGGCCTACGGCATCGACGACTTCAACTCATGCCGCGCCCACGGCCTGGCGGTCGACGACATCCTCAATCCGGTCCAGGGCAACGGCGTCTACGACGCGGCGTTGCCGCTGTTCGGCGGGCAGCACATCTGGAAGGCGACGCCGGCGATCGTCGACGCGCTTCGCGACGCCGGCCGGCTGCTCGCGAGCTCGACGCTCGTGCACAGCTATCCGCACTGCTGGCGCCACAAGACGCCGGTCGTCTACCGCGCCGCGGCGCAGTGGTTCGTGCGCATGGACGAGCCCGACGAGTCGTCACGCGGCGTGTTCGCGATCGATCCGGCGCCACAGACTTTGCGCGAGTGCGCGCTGGACGCCATCGACGCGACCGAGTTCTATCCGGAGAACGGCCGCGCCCGGCTGCACGACATGATCGCGCACCGGCCCGACTGGTGCATCAGCCGGCAGCGCAACTGGGGCGTGCCGCTGCCGTTCTTCCTGCACAAGGTGACCGGCGAGCTGCACCCCGACACGCTCGACTTGATCGACCGCGCGGCGCAGATCGTCGGCGAAGGCGGGGTCGAGGCGTGGTCGCGCCTCACGGCCGAAGACGTGCTCGGTACCGCTGGCGACCTGTCGGCGGCGAACTACGCCAAGAGCAACGACATCCTCGACGTCTGGTTCGACTCCGGCTCGACCTTCTTCCACGTCCTGCGCGGCAGCCATCCGGGAACGACGAGCCCCGACGACGACGGCAGGAAGCCCGAGGCCGACCTCTATCTCGAAGGCCACGACCAGCACCGCGGCTGGTTCCACTCGTCGCTGCTGATCGCCTGCGCGATCGAAGGCCATGCGCCGTACCGGGGCCTGCTCACGCACGGCTTCACGGTCGACGGCTCGGGCCGCAAGATGAGCAAGAGCCTGGGCAACTTCATCGCCCTGCATGAAGTCACGGCCAAGCTGGGCGCCGAGATCATCCGCCTCTGGTCCGCGTCGACCGACTACTCCGGCGATCTGGCGATCGACGACAAGATCCTCGCCCGTGTCGTCGACGCCTATCGGCGGATCCGGAACACGCTGCGCTTCCTGCTCGCCAACACCAGCGACTTCGATCCGGCGACCGACGGCGTCGCGCTCGCCGACCTGCTCGAGATCGACCGCTGGGCGCTCGCCCGCACCGCCGAGTTGCAGGCCGAGATCGTCGGCCGCATCGAGCCGGCGCGCGGCGTGTTCGTCGGCGGCCACTACGGTGCCTACGAGTTCCATCCGGTCGTCGCCAAGCTGCAGGTGTTCTGCTCGGAAGACCTCGGAGCGTTCTACCTCGACATCCTCAAGGATCGCCTCTACACGACCGCCGCGGGATCGCACGCGCGCCGCTCGGCGCAGACGGCGCTCTGGCACATCACCCACGCCATGCTGCGCTGGATGGCGCCCTTCCTCAGCTTCACCGCCGAGGAAGCGTGGAAGGCGTTCGGGCCGAAAGAATCCTTCTCGATCTTCGCCGAGGTCTACACCGACGCACGCGCCTGGGAGGACGAGGCGCTGCTCGCCAAGTGGGCGCGCATCGCCGCGGTTCGCGCCGAGTCGAACCGGAAGATCGAGGCCTTGCGCAGCGAAGGCCGCCTCGGCTCGTCGCTCCAGGCCGAGGTGACGGTCAAGTCGGGGCCGGCGACGGCCGAGCTGCTCGCCACGCTCGGCGACGACCTGCGCTTCGTCCTCATCACCTCCGCGGCGCGGAGCGAGCCGCTCGCCGCCGCCGCCGACGCCAACGAATTCTTCGTCGAGGCCGAAGTGGCGACGGCAGCGAAGTGCGAGCGCTGCTGGCACTACCGCGCCGACGTCGGCGTCGATCCCGGGCATCCGACGATCTGCGGCCGCTGCACCGCCAATCTGTTCGGCGCCGGCGAAGCGCGCGCCGTGGCGTGATGGCGACGCGACGCGCCCGCCCGCTCGCGCCCTGGCTCGGCATCGCCCTGGCGGTGATCGTCCTCGACCAGGTCACCAAGGCGATGATCGTCGCCGCCTTCCAGCTCGGTGACGCGCGTCGCGTGACGTCCTTCTTCGACATCGTCCGCGCCCACAACCGCGGCGCCGCGTTCTCGTTCCTCAACGAAGCGAGCGGCTGGCAGCGCTGGTTCTTCATCGTCCTGGGCCTGGCCGCCGCGGTGTTCATCGTCTGGCTGCTCGCCCGCCATGGCGGCCAGCGGATGTTCGGCTGGGCCCTGGCCCTCATCCTCGGCGGCGCGCTCGGCAATGTCATCGACCGGTTGCTGCACGGCCACGTGGTCGACTTCCTGCAGGTGCACTGGCAGCAGCACTACTTCCCGTCGTTCAACGTCGCCGACAGCGCGATCACGATCGGCGCGATGCTGCTCATCCTCGACGAGCTGCGGCGCGTCGGTCGCGCGTCCTGACTCCGCGCGCACCGGCGCGCACCACGCCGCGGCGGTGCGCATCGCGACGATGCGACGATCACGGCTGCGGCCAGTGCCGAGCCCAGACCGCGGCGATGCGCGGATCCGCGTCGATGCGCGCGAGCAACGCGGCGAACCCGGGCCGCGATTCGGCCAGCGCCTTGCGCGCGCCGCTCCACTTCGACACCGTCGCGGCAAGGATGTCGAGCGCGCCGAGGTGCTCGCCCGAGAGCCACGGCGCGGCCGCGAACTGGTCGGCGAAGATCTGCCACAGCTCGTGCAACCGCGCCCGGCCGCGTGCGTGCATCGCCTTCCTGACGGCGTCGTCGGGATCGGGATACCAGCGATCCGGATAGTCGAGGATGCCGATCCCGGCGTAGCAGTTGGCGGCGATGTAGACGAGGCCGCGGATCTGCATGGCGCGCCGCGCCGGCTCGCTCGCGAGCAGCCGGCTTTGCGGATGGGCGAGACCGAGGTGGATCAGGATCGCCGCGCTCTCGCTGAGAACGCTGCCGTCGTCGAGGACCAACGTCGGGATCTGGGCGATCGGGTTGATGCGCTCGAGCTCCTCGAGGCCGGGCGACGGCGTCCACGACGCCGCCTCGACCTGGCGATACGGCACGCCGGCGATCTCCAGCGCCGCCTCGATCGACGCCGAGCCCGAACCCTTGCTGCCGTACAGCGTCAGCATCGACGCGCTCCTCCAAGGGTGAGGATGGTCGAGCCCGTCGTCTTGCGCGCCTCGAGGTCGCGGTGGGCCTGAGCGGCATCGGCGAGCGGGTAGCGCTGGGCGATGTGGATCTTCACCTTTCCGCTGGCGACGACGGCGAACAGGTCGTCGGCCATCGCCTGCATGGCCTCGCGCGTCGCGATATGGGTCGCGAGCGTCTGCCGTGTGACGTAGAGCGAGCCCTTGGGACCGAGCGAGACCGGCGCAAACGGCGGCACGACGCCCGAGGCGTTGCCGAAGCTCGCCATCAGGCCGAACGGGCGCAGGCACTCGAGCGACTTGTCCCAGGTGTCCTTGCCGATCGAGTCGTAGACGACCTTGACGCCCTTGCCGCCGGTGATCTCCTTGACGCGCGCAGCGAAGTCCTCGGTGCGGTAGTTGATCGTGAAGGCGGCGCCGTTGTCGCGCGCGAGCGCGCATTTCTCTTCGCTGCCGGCCGTGCCGATCAGCTTCAGGCCGAGCGCCTTCGCCCACTGGCAGGCGATCAGGCCGACGCCACCCGCCGCGGCGTGCCAGAGGATGAAGTCGCCGGGCTCGAGCCCCTCCTGCCCGCGCACTCGCTTGAGCAGGTACTGCGTCGTCAGGCCCTTCAGCATCATCGCCGCGCCGGTCTCGAACGAGATCGCTTCGGGCAGCTTGACGACGGTCTTGGCAGGCATGACGCGCGCCAGCGCGTAGCTGCCCGGGGGGCCGCTGCAATAGGCGGCGCGATCGCCCGCCTTCAGGTGGGTCACGCCGGCGCCAACCGCCTCGATCACGCCGGCGCCTTCGTTGCCCATCGCCAGCGGCATCGGCATCGCGTAGACGCCCGAGCGCTGGTAGACGTCGATGTAGTTGAGACCCGAAGCGTGCTGGTGGATCCGGACCTCGCCCGCGCCGGGGTCGCCGACCGGCAGGTCGACGAGCTTCATCTCTTCGGGTCCGCCGGCTTTCTCGATGCGGATCGTCGGGCTGGTGGTGGTATGGGTCATGGCGGTTCTCGCAGTGTCGGGTGGCAGTGCGCTATCGTGCCAGAGCTGTGACGGTACCCCCACGCTCCCTATGGTCGCTGCCCCCCGAGGGGGCGCGCAGCGTGCTTGGGACGGCCCGGCGCGCGCTGCGATGAAACGTCTGACCCGCGCCCCCAACCTGGCCATCGCGACGCTGTGGGCCGACATGCTCAGCAACGCCGGCGTCGCGGCGACCGTGCAGCGCATGTACGCGAGCAGCATCGCCGGCGAGCTGCCGCCCGATCAGGCGCTGCCCGAGGTCTGGGTCTCCGACGACGGCGAGCTGGAGCGCGCGCACACGCTGCTGCACGAGCTTCGCCATCCGGTGCACCGCCACTGGGTCTGCCGCGCCTGCCAGGAACGCGTCGACGGCCCGTTCGAGCAATGCTGGAACTGCGGCGCCGACATGCCGGCGCCCTGAGCCGCGTCAGAACGTTCCGGGGTAGGCGCCGCCGTCCATGAGCAGGTTCTGGCCGGTGATGTAGCCGGCGTGCACGCTGCACAGGAAGGCGCAGGCGGCGCCGAACTCCTCGATGCTGCCGAAGCGAGCTGCGGGGACGCGGCTCTTTCGCATCTCCACGAGCGATTCCGCGGTAACGCCTTCGCGCTTGGCCGTCGCTGCTGCGACGGCTCGCACCCGATCCGTATCGAACCAGCCTGGCAACAGGCCATTCACGGTCACGCCGCGCGCGGCGAGAGGGGTACGCGCCAGGCCGGCGACGAATCCGGTGAGGCCGCTGCGCGCGCCGTTCGAGAGGCCCAGCACGTCGATCGGCGCTTTCACCGATCCCGACGTGATGTTGACAACGCGGCCGAAGCCCCGCTCGGCCATCTTGTCGACCGTCGCCTTGATCAGCTCGATCGGCGTCAGCATGTTGGCGTCGAGGGCCTTGAGCCAGGCGTCGCGATCCCACTCGCGGAAGTCGCCCGGCGGCGGGCCGCCGGCGTTGTTGACGAGGATGTCGACCTGTGGACAGGCGGCGAGCGCAGCGGCGCGGCCGGCTTCAGTCGTGATGTCGCCCGCGACCGTGCGCACCTCGCCGCGGCCGAGGGCGCGAAGCGCGCGGGCCGTCTCCTCGAGCACGTCGGCGCCGCGGGCCGTGATCACGACGTTGACGCCCTCCTGGGCCAGTGCCGTCGCGCAGCCTTTGCCGAGGCCCTTGCTTGCGGCGCAGACGAGCGCCCACTTGCCTTCTATTCCGAGATCCATCGCTTCATCTCCATCGAGTCAACAACCAGATTCCCGTGAGCACCAGGGCCGTGCCGGCGACGATCCAGCCGGTGAACGGCTCGCCGAGGATGACGATCCCCATCGCGATCGTCGACAGCGGCCCGATCATGCCCGTCTGCGCCGCCACGACGGCGCCGACGCGCTCGATCGCCATCATCATCATGAGCACCGGCGCGAAGGTGCACAGCGTCGCGTTGAGAACCGACAGCCAGATTACCTGCGGCGCGACCGCCAGCGCCGACATCGGCCTCAGGATCAGGAACTGGGCGATGCAGAACAGGCAGGCGATGCTGGTGGCGAGCCCGGTCAGGCGCAAGGCCCCGATCCGCTTCACCTCCTCGCCGCTGAAAACGAGGTAGACCGCGTAGCTGATGGCGCTGGCGAAGACCAGCGCGGTGCCGAGGGCGGCGTTGGTCCCCTGCATCGACACCTCGTGGCCGAAGACCAGCAGGACGCCGCAATAGCTGACCGACAGGGCGATGACCTGGCGCGCGCGGACGCGCCGCTTGAAAACGACGGCGCCGAAGGCGAGGACCAGCGTCGGGTTGAGGTAGAGGATCAGCCGCTCGAGGCTCGCAGTGACGTACACGAGGCCCGCGAAGTCGAGGAAGCTCGACAGGTAGTAGCCGCTGAAGCCGAGGCCGGTGACGACGATCCAGTCGCGCCGCGTCAGCGCCGGCCGGCCCCGGCCCGCCCACCAGGCGAGCAGCGCGAACAGCGGCAGCGCGAACAGCATGCGGTACATGATCAGCGTCACCGCGTCGACGCCGTAGCGATAGGCGAGCTTGACGATGATCGCCTTGCCCGAGAACGCGATCGATCCCGCCATCGCCAGCGCCAGGCCCGGCCAGACGGCGGCGTGCGCAGTCGACGACGCCGACGCGAGCGACGCTTCGGTCGCGATCGACTCGCCCGCCATCGGGATGCGGCTGAACCTAGAAACCGGCGGCCAGTCCGTCGCGACGCGCGTCGCTCGCCGCGATGTAGCCCTCGACGGCAGGATCGCCGAGGCGCCAGATGAACTGGCCGGCGCCGAAGTCCTGGTAGCTGTCCTGGATCACCTCGACCTCGTGGCCTCGCTCGACCAGGCCGGCGACGGTCGCCGTCGCCATCGTCGCCTCGACGTTGATGAGCTTGCCGGCACTGACGCGCCAGCGCGGCGCGTCGCACGCCGCCTGCGGCTGCTGGCGATGCGCGAGCATGCGAACGATCGTCTGCAGGTGCGCCTGCGGCTGCATGTTGCCGCCCATGATGCCGAAGCTCATCTGCGGTTGACCGTCCTTGGTGAGGAACGCCGGGATGATGGTGTGGAACGGGCGGCGCCCGGGGGCGACGCAGTTCGGGCTCGCGGGATCGAGGACGAAGCCGTGGCCGCGGTTCTGCATCGAGACGCCCCATTCCGGAACGACGACGCCGGCGCCGAAGCCCATGTAGTTGCTCTGGATGAAGCTCACCATCATGCCGCGCTCGTCGGCGGCGCTCAGGTAGATCGTGCCGCCCTTGGCCGGGTTGCCGGCGCCGAAGACCTGCGCCCGCCTCCTGTCGATCAGGCGGGCGCGGTCGGCGAGGTAGCCGTCGTCGAGCATCTCCTCGGAGGTGAGGCGCATGCTGCGCGAATCGGCGACGTGCGCATAGACGTCGGCGAAGGCGAGCTTCATCGCCTCGATCTGCAGATGCTGAGATTCGGCGCCGTCGATGGGCAGGGCTTCGATGTCGAAGTGGCGCAGGATGCCGAGCGCCACCAGCGCCGCGATGCCCTGGCCGTTGGGCGGGATCTCGTGCAGGCGATGGCCATAGGTGTCGATGCCGATCGGCTCGACCCACTCGGGCTTGAACGAGGCGAAGTCGCTCGCCTCCATCGCGCCGCCGTTGGCGCGCGAATGCGCTGCCGCCGCTGCCGCGATCTCGCCGCCGTAGAACGCGCTGCCCCGCGTCGCCGCGATCGCCTTCAGCGCGCGCGCGGCCGCCGGAAACGCGAATCGCTCGCCGACCTCGGGCGCGCGACCGCGCGGCAGGAAGGCCTCGGCCCAGCCCGGCAGGGAGCCGAGCAGCGGCGCCGCCGCGACCCATTTCTGCTGGACGATCACCGGCACCGCGTAGCCGCGCTCGGCGATCTCGATCGCAGGCGCGAGCAGGTCGGCGAACGGCAGCTTGCCGAAGCGCTCCGACAGCGCCACCCAGCTCGCGACGGCGCCGGGCACCGTCACCGAATCCCAGCCACGCACCGGCGGCCGGGTGGCATCGTCGCCGTACTTGCGGCGGAAGTACTCGGGCGTCCATGCGGCAGGTGCCGGACCCGAGGCGTTGAGGCCGTGCAGCTTCTTGCCGTCCCAGAGGATGCAGAACGCGTCCGAGCCGAGGCCGTTGCTGCACGGCTCGACGACGGTCATCACCGCTGCCGCGGCGATCGCGCCGTCGACGGCGTTGCCGCCCTGCTGGATCATGCGCAGCCCGGCCTGGGCGCCGAGCGGATGCGAGGTGGAGACGATGTTGCGTGCGAAGACCGGCACGCGCGTCGACGGATAGGCCGTCTTCCAGTCGAAGTTCATCCGCACATTGTGCTGCGGACGGACGGACTCATTCTTCGGCGAAGGCGACCTCGCGCTTCTTCCGGATCGACGGCAGGGTGACGATGACGATCAGCGCCAGCGCCGCGATGAGCAGTGCCGACGACAGCGGCCGGGTCACGAAGGTGCCCCAGTCGCCGCGCGACAGCAACAGGGCGCGGCGCAGGTTCTCTTCCATCATCGGCCCGAGGATGAAGCCGAGCAGCAGCGGCGCCGGCTCGACGCTCAGCTTGTAGAACGCGTAGCCGACGAGGGCGAAAATCGCCGTCAGGTAGACGTCGAAGGTGCTGTTGCTGAGCGAGTAGACGCCGATGCAACAGAAGAGCGTGATCGCCGGGAACAGGAATCGGTAGGGCACGGTGAGCAGCTTGATCCACATGCCGATCAGCGGCAGGTTGAGGATCACCAGCATCGCGTTGCCGACCCACATCGAGGCGATCAGGCCCCAGAAGAGCTGCGGGTTCGACGTCATCACCTGCGGGCCGGGCTGGATGCCCTTGATCGTCATCGCGCCGACCATCAGCGCCATCACCGCGTTGGGCGGGATGCCGAGCGTCAGCATCGGGATGAACGAAGTCTGCGCGCCGGCGTTGTTCGCCGACTCGGGCCCGGCGACGCCCTGGATCGCGCCCTTGCCGAACGGAATGCGCGGATTGCGCACCATCTTTTTCTCGACCGTGTACGACGCGAACGACGAGAGCAGCGCACCGCCTCCGGGCAGGACGCCGAGGATCGAGCCCAGCGCCGTGCCGCGCAGGACGGACGGCCATGCCTCCATGAAGTCGCGCTTGTCGGGCCACAGGCCTTTCACTTCCTTGGTGAAGACCTCGCGGTGCTCTGCCGGCTGGCCGAGGTTGGCGATGATCTCGCCGAAGCCGAACACGCCCATGGCGATGACGACGAAGCCGATGCCGTCGGTGAGCTGGGGGATGTCGAAGCTGTAGCGCGCCGTGCCGGAAATGACGTCGGTGTTGATCTGCGCCAGCAGCAGGCCGAGGATGATCATCGAGATCGCCTTCAGCAGCGACCCGGAGGCGAGGACGACGGCTCCGATCAGGCCCAGCACCATGAGCGAGAAGTACTCCGCCGGGCCGAACTTGAACGCCAGCTCGGTGAGCGGCGGCGCGAAGGCGGCGATCACGATCGTGCCGACGCAGCCGGCGAAGAAGGAGCCGAGCGCCGCCACCGAGAGCGCGGCACCGGCGCGGCCCTGGCGCGCCATCTGGTAGCCGTCGATCGCCGTCACCACCGACGACGACTCGCCAGGAACGTTGATCAGGATCGCCGTGGTCGAGCCGCCGTATTGCGCGCCATAGTAGATGCCGGCCAGCATGATCAGCGCCGGCGTCGCATCGAGGGCGTAGGTGGACGGCAGCAGCATCGCGATCGTCGCGACCGGGCCGATGCCCGGCAGCACGCCGATCAGCGTGCCGAGCAGGCAGCCGAAGAAACCATAGAGCAGATTCTGGAACGTGAAGGCGACGCCGAAGCCGATGCCGAGGTTGTGGATGAGATCCATGCAGCCCGCTTTGGTGTGAGTCGTTGCCGATCGTGCGCTGGAAGTCAGCCCAGGAAGCGCGGCCAGAGCGGAATCGTGAGCTTCAGCCCGTAGATGAAGATGAGCCAGGAGAAGACCGTCAGGATGAAGGCGCTGATCAGCACGCCTTTCCAGTGGAACTCGTCGCCGGCCCAGCTCGTGATGATGATCAGCACCGGTACGGTCAGGGCCATGCCGAGCGGCTCGAGCATGGCCCCGAACACCGCGATCGCCGCGACGATGATGAGGAGCGGCCGCCAGGCGAAGGCGCCGACCGGATCACCGCCTTCGCTCTCGATCGTGAGCGACTTGAAGAGGACGAAGGCGCCGAGGATCGCGAGCAGGATCGCCAGTCCGAGCGGGAAGTAGCCTGCGCCGGGATGTGCCGAAAGCTGCGACATGCGCGCCCAGAGGTTGGCTGCGCAAGGATCGTTGGCCGGACACGCCGGCCCCATGCTGTAGTTGGTGGCGCCGATCGCGAAGATCACGCCGACGGCGACGAACATCAGGCCCGACCAGAAGTCGCGCTCGCTCTTGATCTTCACGTCGCCTGGCCCCCGTTCCGTTCGAAGCCGGGATTCTAGGCAGCGGCCCTGGCGGGCCATGTCTGGTTTACACCGAGCGTGCGCGGTGCGCGCGCTATTCCCAGGCTGGCGTCGCGCGCAGGACTTCGTCGAGCGTGGTCACGCCTTCGGCGACCTTCATCGCACCGGCGAGGCGCAACGGACGAAGTCCATCCTGCAGCGCCTGCTGGCGAAGCTTCCCTTCGTCGCAGACCGGCTGGATGGTGCTGCGGGCGGCGTCGCTCACCGTCAGCAGTTCGAACAGGCCGGCCCGGCCGCGGAAGCCGGTCATCCGGCATTCGAGGCAGCCGACGGCCTTGTAGGGGCGCACGCCGCCGTTGAGCCGCCACGGCTTGACGACCTCGTGCAGGGTTTCGCGCGTGACCTCGGCGTCGGGCACCTTGCATGCGGGGCAGAGCGTCCGGACCAGGCGTTGCGCGAGCACGCCGATCAGCGTCGAGCCGATCAGGTACGGCGCCACGCCGAGGTCGTTGAGGCGCGTGATCGCCGACGCCGAATCGTTGGTGTGCAGCGTCGAGAAGACGAGGTGGCCGGTCAGCGACGCCTGGATCGCCATGTCGGCCGTCGGCAGGTCGCGGATCTCGCCGACCATGATGATGTCCGGGTCCTGGCGCATCAGCGCGCGCAGGCCTTCGGTGAAGCCGAGGTCGATGCCGCTCTGCACCTGCGTCTGGTTGAACGCCGGCTGGATCATCTCGATCGGGTCCTCGATGGTGCAGACGTTGACCTCGTCGGTGGCCAGGCGGCGCAGCGTCGAGTAGAGCGTCGTCGTCTTGCCCGAACCGGTCGGGCCGGTGACGAGGATGATCCCGTGCGGCCGTGCCACCAGCTCTTCCCAGCGCCGGCCGTCGTGGTTGCCGAAGCCGAGGCTCTCGAGCGTCTTGACGGTGGTATCGGGATCGAAGATCCGCATCACCATCTTCTCGCCGAACGCCGTCGGCAGCGTCGACAGGCGCATCTCGACCTCGTCGCCGGCGGGATTGCGGACCTTGATGCGGCCGTCGAGCGGGCGGCGCCGCTCGATCACGTCCATCCGGCCGAGCAGCTTGACGCGCGCGACCATCGCGCTCATCACGCCGGGCGGCAGCTGGTAGACGGTGTGCATGACGCCGTCGATGCGAAAGCGGATGACGCTCCTCTCGCGCCGCGGCTCGAGGTGGATGTCGGAGGCGCGCTGGTCGAAGGCGTATTGCCAGAGCCAGTCGACGACCTGGATCACGCCCGAGTCGTTGGCGTCGAGCTGCTTGTTGCTCTTGCCGAGCTCGACCAGCTGCTCGAAGTTGGCGAGCGCCGCCGACTCGCCCATCTTGGTCGCGTTGCGAACCGAGCGCGAGAGCGCGTAGAACTCGGTCGTGTAGCGGGCGATCTCGATCGGGTTGACGATCACCAGCTTGACGTGGCGGCGCGTGTGCGCCTCGATCTCCGGCACCCAGGCGATGTCGAGCGGCTCGCAGGTGGCGATCGTGACGTCGCTGATGCCGAAGGTGAGCGGCAGCGCGTGGCGGCGCTCCGCGTACTGGATCGACATCACGTCGGCGACGCGGCCGACGTCGACCTTGAGCGGGTCGATGCGCATGTACGTCATCTTGCTGCGCTTGGCCAGCCATTCGGTCAGCGTCTCCGTATCGAGCACCTTGCCGTCGCCGACGCGCGTCAGCCCGGCGCTGCCGAGCCGCACCAGCGGATGCTGGGCGCTGTTGCCGCCGGCGAAGCGCCGCGCCGTGCGCTCGACCTCGTCGGCGCTCACGACCTTGTCGTCGCGCAGCCAGGCGAGCACGGTGCGCCAGGTCAGCTTGCCGTGCGAGACGACGTTGAGCGAGAGATCGATCGACGCCATGCTGGCCGGCCGGGTGGTCGAGATCGAGCGCTCGAAATGGCTGTCGCGCTCGCTTGCGTCCTTCGCCGCCCCGCCTTCGCGCGCCGGCATGACCTCGCGCGGAAGCGCCTGGTTCGCAGCGGCCGGCTCGAGCGAGCGCGGCACGGCGCGGATCCCGGCCGCGGCCGCCGCCTTGCTGAGTTCCGGATCGCTTCTCGTTTTCATGCGGAGGGCGGTTGGGTCGGCCGGGTCGCCGGGGCGACCGGGCGCATCATGCGCAGCCACTTCCGGGCCGGAAGGTGCCAGCGAGTTTCGATGTTTTCGGCACGCCGGGCAAGCTCGTCCCGGCCCGGTAACGTGACATGCTTCATCGCCAGCACGACGGTGTTGCCTTCTTTGGTCGGCTGGACCGTCAGCACGGCGTCGCGGCCGAAGGCGGCGACGATGCGCTTGGTGCTCGTCTCGAAGCTGGCATCGCGGCCGAACAGGTTGACCGTCATCGCGCCGCCGTCGGCGAGAAGATCGAAACACGCACGATAGAAGGCGGCGCTGTCGAGGACCGGGCTCGCCGCCTCGTGGTCGTAGAGATCGACGCACAGCGCATCGACGGTTCCGCGCCGGCGCGCGTCGTCGACGAAGCGCTGGGCGTTCATCTCGAGCACCTCGAAGCCCGGCGCCGACGCCGGCAGCCGGAACCACTGCCGGCAGACGTCGATGACGCGCCAGTTCAGCTCGACCGCCGTCGTTCGCATCTTCAATCGCTTGCTGCAGAAGCGGGTGATCGCGCCGGCGCCGAGGCCGAGCTGGACCGCATGCGCGCCGGCGAACGCGGCGCCGTCGCGGGCCAGCATCCAGACCATCATCCGGCGCACGTACTCGAGCTCGATCTCGAGCGGCTCGTCGATGCGCATCGCCCCTTGCACCCACGGCGTGCCGAGGTGCAGGTAGCGGACGCCGGCCGATTCCGAAATCGTCACCTCGGGCAGTTCGCCAGGCGCCGCCTCAGTCATCGCCCGACTCGGCGAGGAGACCGGCGAGACGCGGCAGCGAAGCGATCGCGTTGGCGCTCGTCGTCGTCGCGAATGCCTCGACGGGCTCGCCGCGCAGCGCCGCGAGATCGGCGCCGATGCGCGCCAGCTCGGCCGGCTCGTTGCGCATCGTCGCTCCGGCCGCGCGGGCCTCGGCGGTGCGGTAGCGCCATTGCGGCGCGATGTCCGGCGAGTCGGTTTCCATCACGATCGAGCCCGCCGCCAGCGTCTGGCCGACGCGCCGGATGCGCAGCGCCCGATCGAAGGTCACCGCGCCGCCGAAGCCGAGACGAAATCCGAGCTCGACGAAAGCGCCGGCCTGCTGCCCGCTGCCGTTGAAGGCATGGGCAAGGCCGCCCGCGACCGGGCGCCGACGCAGGTGCTTCAGCACGGTGTCGATGGCGCGGCGCACGTGCAGCAAGACGGGCAGACGAAACTCGGCGGCGAGCGCGAGTTGCGCGGCGAAGATCTCCGCCTGCCGCTCGCGGTCGAGACCGGCGATGAAATGGTCGAGGCCGATCTCGCCGACGGCCACCAGCCGCGGGTCGGCGCCGTAGCGTTCGAGCGCCGCGCGAAGGGCGGCGAGATCGCCGGCGCCGGCACCGTCCGTGCACATCGGATGGATGCCGAGCGCGTAGGCGAGCCGATGCCGATGCGCGAGCTCCCGCACGCGCTCGAAGTTGGCGACGGCGACCGCCGGGATGACGATCTGGTCGACGCCGGCGGCGCGCGCCCGCGCGACGACATCGTCGCGATCGGCATCGAACTCGGCGGCGTCGAGATGGCAATGCGTGTCGATCCACACGGCTCGATGATGCCTGCGCCCGGAGGGCGGCCGTCGCTGTGACAGGTCATGGCCGGCGTGCTACCGTATTGACGAAGGCCTGCGGAGAACCCGGCGCGCAACTTGCTCGTCGTCCCCGGCGCGGCCCTCGCGGCCCGGAAGCCCCCGATGAAACGAGTTCCGCTGTACAGCCGTTCGCCCCGTCCGACCGAGCCCCCGGCCGAGGCGGTGGCAAGCGCGGTTGCTGTTGACGGCGCTGGCGCGCCGTCGCGCCGCTGGGCGTTCCTCGTGCGCCACGAGCGGCGTCTCTGGGCGCTGCTGATCCTCTCGCTGGCGCTTGCGTTCTGGTGGTCGAACCCGACCTTTCGCGCCAAGCCGCCGCTGACCATCGAGCAGATCGACGCCGCCGTGCGCCAGTCGATCGAGGACAAGCCGCTCGTCGCGCCGGAATCGCGCGCCTACGACGCGATCATTCCTTCTGTCGTCCGCGTCGTCGGCCTGATGACCGAGGGCGACGACGGCAGCGACAGCAAGGAGAAAGGCACGGTCGAGCGCGGCGTCGGCACCGGCGTCGTGATCATCGACAACGGCACGATCCTGACCAACCTGCACGTCGTCAGCGGCGCCAAGAAGGTCCGCGTCACCTTCTTCGACGGGTCCGAATCGGACGCCGTGGTGCTGAGCACCCAGCCCGAGAACGATCTCGCCGTCCTGCGCGCGAAGACGATTCCCGACGACCTCGAAGCGGCGACGATGCGCTCGACCGCCGACCTCGCCTCGGGCGATCACGTCCTCGCGGTCGGCTTTCCGTTCGGCATCGGC
>JBDTPG010000057.1:0-15148 GCA_039932815.1 Caldimonas sp. | reverse complement strand
TGGCAACCACGCTCGAGGAGAAGGCCGAGGACGTCGCCGATCGCGCGATCTCGGCGGTCGGATGGCAGCCCGGAAAGCACAGCTGACCGGGCCTTGACTCTGCGGGCGCTGGCAAGACGCCGGTGCCGCCGCGACGGGCGGGCCAGTATCGCGTTCCCTTAGCCCATCGGACGCCGCACGCCGTGGCGGCGGGCGCAGTCGATCGCCAGCTCGTAGCCGGCGTCCGCATGGCGCATCACGCCGCTGGCCGGATCGTTCCACAGCACGCGCCGCAGCTTCTCGCCGGCCTCCGGCGTGCCGTCGGCCACCAGGGCGATACCGGCGTGCTGCGAGTAGCCCATGCCGACGCCGCCGCCATGGTGGAACGAGACCCAGGTCGCGCCGCAGCTGGCGTTGAGCAAGGCATTGAGGATCGGCCAGTCGGACACCGCATCCGAGCCGTCCAGCATGCCCTCGGTCTCGCGCGTCGGCGAGGCCACCGACCCGGAGTCCATGTGGTCGCGGCCGATGACCACCGGCGCCGTCAGCTCGCCGCTGGCCACCATGTCGTTGAAGGCGACGGCGACGCGGTCGCGGTCACCCAGCCCGAGCCAGCAGATGCGCGCCGGCAGGCCCTGGAAGCGCACGTGCTCGCGCGCCTGATCGAGCCAGGTGTGCAGGAACGGATCGTCGGGAACGAGCTCGCGCACCTTCGCGTCGGTGCGGTAGATGTCTTCGGGGTCGCCCGAAAGCGCGACCCAGCGGAACGGTCCCTTGCCGACGCAGAACAGCGGCCGCACGTAGGCCTCGACGAAGCCGGGATAGTCGAAGGCCTCCTTCACGCCCATCTCGAGCGCCATGGCGCGGATGTTGTTGCCGTAATCGAGGGCGATGGCGCCCCGCGCCTTAAGCCCGAGGATCGAGCGAACCTGCTCGGCCATCGAGCGCTTCGCCGCCAGGGCCGTCCCGGGCGCATCGCTAGCGCGCCGGTCGTTCCACTCCTCGACGCTCCAGCCTTGCGGCAGGTAGCCGTTGACGGGATCGTGGGCCGAGGTCTGGTCGGTCACCACGTCGGGGACGATGCCACGCGCCAGCACGTCGCGGTAGACGTCGGCGGCGTTGCCGAGGAGGCCGATGGAGGCCGGGCGCCCTTCGCCGTGGGCACGCTCCAGGATGGCCAGCGCCTCGTCGAGCGTGGCCGCGAATTCCTGCAGGTAGCCGGTGCGGCGACGGAACTCGATCTTGCTGCGCTGGCACTCGACCGCGATGCAGGAAGCCCCGGCCATCGTCGCGGCCAGCGGCTGCGCGCCGCCCATGCCGCCGAGGCCAGCGGTGAGGATCCAGCGGCCGGCGAGGTT
The DNA here is from genome assembly GCA_039932815.1 of Caldimonas sp. Taxonomy (GTDB): domain Bacteria; phylum Pseudomonadota; class Gammaproteobacteria; order Burkholderiales; family Burkholderiaceae_C; genus Schlegelella_A. The sequence continues at coordinate 13,811 of JBDTPG010000057.1, read as the reverse complement.
GCCGCCGAAGTGGCGTCGGCCGATTTCGGAGAAGGTCTCGTAGGTGCCCTGGACGATGCCCTGGCTGCCGATGTAGATCCACGAGCCAGCCGTCATTTGGCCGTACATCATCAGCCCCTTGCGATCGAGCTCGTTGAAGTGTTCCCAGGTGGCCCAGTGCGGCACGAGGTTGCCGTTGGCGATCAGCACGCGGGGCGCGCCCGGGTGGGTCGGGAACACGCCGACGGGCTTGCCTGACTGAACCAGCAGGGTCTGGTCGGCGCGCAGCACCTTCAGTGCGGCGACGATGGCGTCGAAGCTGGCCCAGTTGCGGGCCGCGCGGCCGATGCCACCGTAGACGACCAGATCGCCGGGCCGTTCGGCAACGTCGGGATCGAGGTTGTTCATGAGCAGGCGCAGCGGTCCCTCGGTCTGCCAGCTGAGGGTGTTGAGCTTGTTGCCGCGCGGGGCGCGGACGACGCGGTCGGGGTCGGACTGGGACATGGCGGGCCTTCCTGTGTTGGCGTGGCGCGACGGCGGCGGCGCGCGTTAGATGACTTTCGCCGCGCGCAGCGCCGCGATCTCTCCGGCGCCGAGCCCGAGCCGCTCGGCGAGCACGGCATCCGTGTCCTCGCCGAGAGTCGGCGAGCGCGGTGTCGGGTACGGCGGCACCGCGGCGAACTTCACCGGTTGCGGCACGACTCTTATATCGCCGAGGATGCTGTTCGTGCCGGGCCGGACCAGCTCACGCGCCTCGACGTGGCCGGAGGCGAAGAGTTCGTCGAAGCTCCACACCGGCGCCGTCGGCACGTCGGCCTCGCGCAGCACGCGCAGCACCTCGGCGCGCGGGCGCGAACCGGTCCAGCCGGCGATCAGCGCGCGCAGCTCGGCCTCGTGCGCGTTGCGCGCGGCATTGCCCTGGAAGCGCGGGTCGGCGGCGAGCTCGGGGCGACCGATGACGCCGAGGATCCGCGCGACCGTGGCGTCGGTGAAGCCGACCAGCACCACCACGCCGTCGGCGGTGGCGAAGCTGTCCACCGGGTAGGTCTCGGGATGGCGGTTGCCGGCGCGGCCGGGCTTGCGGTCGGTGAAGAGCTGGCGCGACAGGCTGGTCAGCAGCATCGAAAAGACCGAGTCGAGCATCGCCACCTCGAGGCGCCGGCCCTTGCCGGTCTGCTCGCGGTCGTAGAGCGCGCCGGCGACGCCGAAGGCCGCGAACATGCCGGTCGCGACGTCGGCGACGCTCTCGCCGACCGCCATCGCGCGCCCGTCCTTCTCGCCGGTGATGCTCATCAGCCCGCTCATCGCCTGGATCACCAGATCGAACGCCGGCCAGTCGCGGTACGGGCCATCCTGGCCGAAGCCGGAGATCGAGGCGTAGATCAGGCGCGGGTTGACCGCGGCCAGGCTGGCATGGTCGAGGCCGAGCCGGTCCATCACGCCGGGACGGAAGTTCTCGATCAGCACGTCCGACTGGCGTGCCAGGTCGCGCACCAGCTCGATGCCTCGTGCCGACTTGAGGTTGATGGTGACGCTCTTCTTGCCGCGGTTCAGCAGCGCGAAGTAGGTGCTTTCGCCGTCGACATGCGGAGCGAAGAAGCGCGCTTCCTCGCCGACTCCGGGCAGTTCGACCTTGACGACATCGGCGCCGAGGTCGGCGAACATCGCGGTGCAGTAGGGGCCGGACATGACTCGCGTCAGGTCGAGGATGCGCAGGCCTTCGAAGATGTTGCGCGTGGGGGCGTTCATCTGCGGGCGCTCTCCGTTCATGGCTTTGTTCATGGCCGGGTCATCGTCAGGACGACCTTGCCGGTCGTGCCGCGCGCCTGCAACGCCGCGAGCGCCTGCGGCGCCTGCTCCAGCGGGTAGCGCGCGCCGACGTGCGGGCGGATCACGCCGTCGGCCAGCCATTGCGTCAGGCGCGCGGAAAGGTCGCTCAACATCGCCGAGTCGCGATCGTGGTTCCAGTAGACGCCAATGGCGCTGGCGCGCTTGAGCAGCAGGCGATGGGCGGGGATCTGCGCCACGTCGCCGGAAGCGAAGCCGACGACGAGAAAGCGTCCCTCCCAGGCAAGACAGCGCAACGCCTCGATCGCGATCGCGCCGCCGACCGGGTCGACGACGACGCCGACGCCTTCCGCGCCGGCGAACTGGCGCACGCGGTCGAGCCAGCCGGCTTCGCTGTAGTTCACCGCCAGTTGCGCGCCCTGCTGCATGACGACTGCGGCCTTGGCGCTGCTGCCGACGGCGCAGACGACGCGCGCGCCGAGGGCGCGGCCGACGTCGAGCGCCGCCAGGCCGACGCCGCCGGCGCCGGCCAGCACCAGCACCGTTTCGCCGGCGCGGACCGCGGCGCATTCGATCAGCGCCACCGCCGCCGTGGTGTAGGCCACCGGCAGCGCGGCGGCGACGTCGAACGGCGCGTTGGCGGGCAACCGGATCGCCATGTCGGCACGCATCAGCGCGTGGCGGGCGAAGCCGCCCCATTCGACCTTGCCGGCCACCCGCTCGCCGGCCTGGAAGCCGGTGTGCGACGCCGCCTCGACGACGGTGCCGGCGATCTCCTGGCCGGGCACGAACGGGCGCGGCGGCCGCACCTGGTAGCGGTCATCGAGCATCAGCAGGTCCGAGAAATTGAGCGCCGCCGCGGCGACCTCGACGAGCAGCTCGCCGGCGCCCGGCTCGGGCGGCGTGCGCTCGACCAGCCGCATGTGGGCGAGACCGGGACGCTCGGACATCCAGGCCTGCGACGCCGCCTTCATGCGGCGCTTCGCAGCGAACCCGACAGCGTCGCGCCGGACTCGAGGAGGATCCGCCCGATGCGCGCGCGCGCGGCCGGGCTCATGCGGATGATCGGCGCAGCGACGGCGATCGAGCCGAGCGGCACGTCGCCCTGCGCCAGCACCGGCACCGCAAAACCGGCGACGCCGGGATAGGTTTCCTCGAGCGAGGTCGCGAGGCCCGACGCCCGGATCGATCGAAGATCGCGCCGCAGCCGGGCGACATCGATGTCGGGGGCGTCGCGCCGCATGACGGCGAGCGCCGATTCGATCTCGGCCGGCGCCAGGAAGGCGAGGATGGCCTTCGGCGAGGCGCCGCGATAGAGCGGAAACGCCGCGCCGATGCGCTCGTAGACCTTCAAACCCTCCTGCACGCTCGGGATCTGCTCGAGGCAGATCGCCTGGCCCCGCCGGGCATCGTAGGTCGTCAGCATCACGGTCTCGCCGGTCGTCTCGGCGATGCGCTTGAGGATCGGCGCGCACAGTTCCACGAGGTCGGATTCGCGCCCCGCGCGACGCCCGAGGTCAACGGCGGCGAAGCCCAGCGTGTAGCGACTCGTCCGCGCGACCGCGGCGAGATAGCCGCGGCCGTGCAGGAAGCGCACCAACCGGCTCAGCGTCGAGCGCGACAGGCCGGTCGCTTTCTGCAGCTCGGCCTGGCTCCAGCTCGGTTGCTCGCGGGTGTAGAGGTCGAGCACCTGGAACGCCTTGACGAGCAGGCCGACGCCGTGGGTCGCCGCCGACGCGTCACTGGCCTCGGCGTGCGGTACAACCACGGCGACGCGTTTGCGCATCGGCCGCTCGCCCGTCGGTCGGTTCGGCAAGTCGCCTGCTCTCCCGTTTTTCACGTTGACACGCTTCTCGGGGTGTGCCCACAATGTGACTCGAATTTCCCATCATATGAGCGGCGCCCCGGGCCCGTCAACTCAACCCGTGCGCCACGGCGCATGCTTCTTCGAGGGTTCAGCATGGTTCGCATGAAGATTTCAGCGCTCGTCCTGGGCGGCCTGCTGGCGGTGTGCGCCGGCGCCCAGGCCCAGGCGCCCAAGCGCGTCGCCATCTCGACGATCGTCGAGGTGCCGGCCCTGCTCGAAACCAAGGAGGGCATCCTCCAGGCGCTTGCCGCGCGCGGCTTTGTCGAAGGCAAGAACCTTCAGATCGACTACCAGAGCGCGAACGGCGCCATGCCGACGCAGCAGCAGATTGCCAAGAAGTTCGTCGGCGACCAGCCCGACGTGATCGTCGCCATCACCACCCCCACGGCGCAGGCCCTGGCTTCGGCCACGAAGGACATCCCGCTGGTGTTCGCGTCGGTGACCGATCCTGTCAAGGCCAAGCTGATCACCGGCTACACGAAGTCGGGGACCAACATCACCGGCGTGTCCGACGCGGCGCCGCTGGTCGAGCAGGTCAAGCTGATGATGGAGATCGTGCCGAAGCTGAAGAAGGTCGGCTTCATCTACAACCCCGGCCTCGACAACGCGGTCTCGACGCTCGAAGCGTTGCGGGCGCTGCTGAAGGAAAAGTCGATCGAGATCGTGGAGTCGCCGTCGCCCACGACCAACGAGGTCATCCTGGCGGCCAAGAAGCTGGTCGGCAAGGTCGATGCGATCTACGTCCCCAACGACACCACGGTGGTCTCGGCGCTGGAGACGATCGTCAAGATCGGCCAGGAAACGCAGACGCCGGTCTTCGCCGGCGAGACCGGCGCAGTCGCGCGCGGCGTGATCGGCTCGGTGGGGCTCGACTACATCGCCCTCGGCAAGCTCGCCGGCAACATCGTCGCCGACATCCTCTCGGGCAAGAAGCCGGGCGACATCGAGCCGGTGCTGGCCTACAAGGTGCTCACGAACTTCCAGGTCGCGATCAACCGCGGCTCGGCGCAGAAGATGGGTGTCACCGTGCCGGCCAGCGTGATGGCGCGCGCCACCAAGGTCATCGAGTGACGTCGACCGTGCCCTGCGCTGCGACGCGGGGCGGTCGCTGAATCCGATAGACCGGCGCCGGCGATGTCGCTCTACGAGTTCCTCGGGACGCTGGAGGTCGGCTTCGTGTTCGGCCTGGTCGCCCTCGGCACGTTCCTGACCTTTCGCGTCCTCGACTTTCCCGACCTGACGGTCGAGGGCAGCTTCCCGCTCGGCGCCGCCGTCACGGCATCGCTGATCGTCGCTGGCCATTGGAATCCGTGGCTGGCGACGCTGGCGGCGCCGGTGGCGGGCTTCGCCGCCGGGCTGCTGACGGCCTACCTCAACGTCCGCTTCAAGATCCTCCACATCCTGGCAGGCATCCTGGTCGCGATCTCGCTGTACTCGATCAACCTGCGCATCATGGCCGGCCCGAACAAGCCGCTGCTGGGCACGCGGACCATCCTGTCGGCGTTCGAGGGCTGGGGCTACCCGACCTACATGATCACGCCGGTCTTCCTCGGCCTGCTGCTGCTGGCGGCGATGGGCCTGATCGACCTGTTCCTGAGCACCGGCACCGGCCTCGCGATGCGCGCCACCGGGGCGAATCCGGCGATGGCCGAGGCCAACGGCATCGACACCGGCCGCATGCGCCTGATCGGGGTGGGGCTGGCTAATGCGCTGTGCGCGCTGTCCGGGGCTCTGTTCGCGCAGCTGTTCGGCGCCGCCGATGCCTACATGGGGATCGGCGTAATCATCGTCGGCCTGGCGTCGGTGATCGTCGGCATGGCCATCGTGCCGTCCCGCCTGATCTACCAGGCCACCATCGCCTGCATCGTCGGCGCACTGCTGTACCGCTTCGCGGTGAGCGCAGCGCTGAATGCCGACATCCTCGGCCTGAAGGCGTCCGACGTGCAGCTCGTGACGGCCGCGCTCGTCACCGTCACGCTGATCCTCCAGCGCAGCGGCGGCCTGCGCACCTACTTCGCTGCAAGGTCGCCACGGTGATCCAGCTCGACGACATCGTCGTGACTTTCAACAAGGGCACGCCGCTCGAAGCGACGGCCCTGCGCAATGTCTCCCTCAGCCTGCCCCCCGGGCAGTTCCTGACGGTCATCGGCTCCAACGGCGCCGGCAAGTCGACGGCGCTGAACGTGATGGCGGGCATCGTGCCGGTGGAGCAGGGTCGCGTCGCCATCGACGGCGTCGACGTCACGGCCTGGCCGGTGCACCGCCGGGCGCGGCTGGTGTCGCGCGTGTTCCAGGATCCCAAGATGGGCACCTGCGAGAGCCTGTCGATCCTCGAGAACTTCGCCCTGGCGCAAGGCCGCACTCAGCCGCGCGGGCTCGGCTTCGCCATCCGCCCGGGGGTGCGCAAGCAGATCGCCGAGCGCCTGGCAGTGCTCGACCTCGGCCTCGAAAAGCGCCTCGACGACAAGGTCGGGCTGCTCTCCGGCGGGCAGCGGCAGGCCGTCGGCCTGCTGATGGCGACGACCGGCGACACCCGGGTGCTGCTGCTCGACGAGCACACCGCCGCGCTCGATCCCAAGACCGCCGACTTCGTTGTGCAGCTCACCCAGCGCATCGTCCACGAGCTCGAGCTGACGGCGGTGATGGTCACGCATTCGATGGCGCAGGCGCTGCATTTCGGCGACCGCACCATCATGTTCCACCGCGGCCGCATCATCTTCGATGCCGGTGGCGAAGAACGCCGCAAGCTCGGCGTCGCCGACCTGCTGACGCTTTTTAAGCGCGACCAGGGCGAAGAACTCACCGACGACGCGCTGCTGCTCTCATGAGCGGTGCCGACCCGCGCCGGCCGCCGCGTCAGACTCGTCCAACCTCAGCGACAGGAAGATGACCATGTGGATCTCTCATGTGCCGTACCAAAGCGCCGAAGGGCGCCTGCGGCAGCTGTACGACCGCGTTAAGGGGCCCGGCGACAACGTTGACAACATCATGCTTGCGCACAGCCTCCGGCCGCATTCGATGGAAGGCCACATGAGCCTCTACAAGTACGTGCTGCACCATCCCGGCAACCTGCTGCCGAAGTGGTTCCTGGAGGCGCTCGGCGTCTACACCAGCCTGCTCAACCGCTGCGCCTACTGCGTCGAGCATCACCATGCCGGCATGCAGCGCCTGCTGAAGGACGATGCGCGAGCGGCCGCCATCCGCCGGGCGCTGGAGAGCGCTACCCTCGCTGATGCCTTCGATGCCCAGCAGGTCGCGGCGCTCGAATACGCCGCCGCGCTGACCCGGGCGCCGCAGGACGGACCGCCATTGCAGCAACGCCTGCTGGCGATGCGCAACACCGGGCTCGACGACGGCCGCATCCTCGAGGTCAACCAGGTGGTGGCGTATTTCAACTACGCCAACCGCACGGTGCTGGGCCTTGGCGTCAGCACGCAGGGCGACATCCTCGGCCTGTCGCCGAACAATGCCGACAACCCCGACGACTGGTCGCATCGCTGACGTGCCGACCGGCGAGGCGTTCCGGCCGGTCGCTCGCATCGACGCCTTGCGGGGCGAGCCGCGCCCTGCGTTCGCCAGCGCCGCGACAGGCACCGCGCCGCGTGCCCTGCACCTGAACGAGTCGCCGTTCCCGCCATCGCCCGGGGTGGTCGAAGCGATGCGCCGCGCGCTGTCCGACGCGAACCGATATCCCGACCACGACGGCGAAGCCTTGGCCCGCGTCATCGCGTCACGCAGCGGCGTCGACGCGAGCCGCATCGTCATCGGTGCCGGCAGCAACGAGCTGCTGTTCGCCAGCGCCGAGCTGGCCGTCGACCCGGGCGACGAAGTCGTGGCGCCGGTGCCGGGATTTCCGACCTTCGCCAAGAGCACGGCGATGCGCGCCGGCACGCTGGTAGCGGTGCCGTGCCGCGACGACGGATGCGTCGACGTCGCGGCGGTGCTCGCCGCCATCACGCCGAAGACGCGCTTGGTCTTCGTCTCGTCGCCGCACAACCCGACCGGCGGCCTGCTGGGGCACGCCGAGATCGAGGCGCTGGTGCACGGCGTTCCGCCGTCCGTGCTGCTGCATTTCGACGAGGCCTACTACGAGTTCGGTCGCCATGCGGGCGGCTGCGAAACCTTGCCGTTGCTCGAGCGACGCCAGGGCGCCTGGATCGCGACGCGCAGCTTCTCCAAGGCCTACGGCCTGGCCGGCATGCGCGTCGGCTACGGGCTGGCGAGTTCCCCGGACCTCGCCTCCGCCTATCGCACCGCGCGCATCAATTTTTCGGTCGGCTCGGTGGCGCTAGCCGGCGCCCAGGAAGCGCTGCAGGAAGAAGACGCACTCGCCCGGCTGTTGCAGCACAACGCCGAGCGCCGTGCGCAACTCGCCGACGGCCTGGCGCCATGGGGCTGGCGCGCGCTGCCGAGCGCGGCGAACTTCGTCGCCTTCGTGACGCCGACACCCGCCGTCGAAACCGCCGCGCGCCTGCGCGCGCTCGGCATCCTCGTCAGTCCGTTCGCGCTGCCGAACACGACCGGCGCGCTGCGCATCTCCACCGGCACGCAGGAAGACATGCAGGCCGTCGTCGACGCCGTCGCGCGGCTGCAAGGCAGCGTCGGATAACGCGATGTCCCACGCCCGCCTGCTGGCCGACCTGGCCGCTCGCCTGGGGACCGTCGGCGTGCTGGCCGAAGGCAGCGACATCGCGGGGTATGCCAACGATCTTTCCGAGGCGACCGCCGGGCAGATCGTCGCCGTGGCCCGGCCCGCCAGCCGCGCCGACGTCGTCGCCGTCGTGCGCCTGTGCGCGGCGGCGGGCCTGTCGATCACGCCGCGCGGCGGCGGCACCGGGCTGAGCGGCGGCGCCACGCCGGTGGCCGGCGCGTCCCTGCTGTTGTCTTTCGAGCGCATGCGGGCCATTCGATCGATCGACACCGTCGGCAACAGCATAGTCGTCGAGGCCGGCGTGACCCTGCACGCCGCCCAGCAGGCCGCGCTGCAGGCGCAGCGCCAGCTCGGCCTGGACCATGGTGGCGTCTCGAGTCAGATCGGCGGCAACCTGTCGACCAACGCCGGCGGCAACAACGTGCTGCGCTACGGCATGGCGCGCGACCAGGTGCTCGGGCTCGAGGTGGTGCTGGCCGATGGCAGCGTGCTCGATTTCCTGGCGCCGCTGCGCAAGAACAACGCCGGCTACGACCTCAAGCATCTGTTCCTCGGCAGCGAAGGCACGCTCGGCCTCATAACCGCGGCGACGCTGAAGCTGCGTCCGGCCGCCGCCTCCCGCGCCACCATCCTGGTCGGGCTGCGCGACATCGAGTCGGTGATGGCGTTCTTCGCGCGCGCGCAGGCCGCGCTCGGCGAAAGCCTGGTCGCGGTCGAGCTCATGCCGCGCAGTGGCATCGAGCTGGTGCTGGACAGTTTCCCGCTGGCGCGCGAGCCGTTCGCGGGCCCGACGGCCTGGGCGCTGCTGGTCGAGGCCGAGAGCGCAAGCCGCTTCTTCGACGTGGACGCGGCGATGGGCGATCTCTTCGAGCAAGCGCAGCAGGCCGGTGAAGCCGTCGACGGCAACGTCGCCGCCTCTCAGGCGCAGCGGCTGGAGTTGTGGGCGCTGCGCGAGCGCATCGCCCACGTCATGATCGACAGCCCGATCAGCCTGAAGATGGACACCGCCGTGCCGATCGCGCGCATCCCGGCTTTCCTGCGAGCCGCCGGCGAAGCCGTGATGCGCGTGATGCCGGGTTGCCGCGCCGTGCCGTTCGGCCATGTCGGCGACGGCAACATCCACTTCAACGTCGTCGGCCCCGCCGGCATGGGCGCGGCGCAGTTCGACGCCGGCAGGGCGGCGCTGAGCCGCGTCATCGAGGACTGCGCGCTGGCGCTCGGCGGCACCGTTTCCGCGGAGCACGGCGTGGGGCTGCTGAAGCGCGAAGCCCTGGCCCGGATGCGCTCGAGCGCCGAACTGGACGTCATGTCGCGTCTGAAGATGGCGCTGGATCCGACCTTGCTGCTGAATCCGGGGAAGGTGATCGACCGCGGGGGCGAGAAGGAGATTGGCGGGCCGGCTTTTTAAAAAGAGCTGGATTGATAAGCCTTTCGCATCGCCATGCTTGGCGCGGCCTGCAGGGGGGCCGAAGAAACCTACGCCCAACTGCGCCCTGAAAACAACGTGTTTCCAAACCGAACCCCTTAAGACGGCGACGTCGGCCAGCTTCTTCCGCGCGCAAGTCTGGTGAGGGAATGAGAGTGAGCACGGGTCGATTGTTGCAACCAGTGCAGCCGAATGTGTTCACCTCGTTTGCGTGAATTGAACGGAACGGGGAATCCCGCGTGAGGACTTCGTGACCAGTGCTCAACACCATCTGTCTCCTTGCAAGCCCCGCTGCGAACGGCCCGAACCGGGCCGAACAACCCGAAGGAGTAACCCGATGAAGCACTTCCGACGCCATGCATTGGCCTGTCTCTTCAGCGCATTCGTCATCGCTGGACTGACGGGCGTCGCGACGCCCGCCGCCGCCCACGACGATGATGACGATGCACCGCGCAGCACGCTGGTATTCACCAGCAGCAATGACGCTGCCGGCAATCACCTGCTGATCTATTCCCGGAGCCCTGACGGTGCATTGGGCGCGGTCGGTCGTGTCGCCACCGGCGGGCTGGGCGCGGGCAACGGCCTGGGATCGCAAGGCGCGGTCACGCTCAGCCGCGACCGACGCTACCTGTTCGTGGTCAACGCGAACAGCCACTCGATCTCGACGTTCCGCGTCGGCGCACGATCCGCACGCCTGATTTCGGCGGTCGACTCCGCGGGCCTGCACCCGATCAGCGTGACCGAATCCGATGGGGTGGTCTACGTGCTCAATGACGGCGGGGCCGGCAACGTCGCAGGCTTCCGCAATGTGCGCGGCGTGTTGCATGCCATCCCCGGCAGCGTCCGTGGGCTGTCTGCCTCAGGCGGTACCGGACCCGCACAAGTCGGCTTCAGCGAGGAGGGCGACGCGCTGGTCGTCACCGAGAAGGCTACCAACCGGATCACGAGCTACGCCGTGACCGGTAACGGCAGCATCGGCGCGCCGATCTTCACACCATCGCCCGGGCAGACACCATTCGGCTTCGCTTTCAACCGCAGGAATCGGCTCATCGTCTCCGAGGCCTGGGGCGGTGCGTCGGGCGCGAGCACGTTGTCGTCGTACCAGTTCAGCGAAGGCGCGCCTTCGGTGCCTGTGCCCGCAAGCGTGTCCGTGCCCGACACGCAGACAGCCGCCTGCTGGGTGGCCGTCACGCCGGACGGGCGCTACGCCTACACCACCAACACCGGCAGCAGCACGGTCAGCAGCTACAGGGTCCGGCGCGACGGGAGCATCGCCCTGCTCGACGCAGTCGCGGGCTCCACAGGGCGCGGCTCGGCCCCGCTCGACACCGCATCGTCGGACGACGGGCAAAGCTTGTTCGTGCTCAGCGGCGGGACCTCGACGATCACGTCGTTCCGCGTCGGCAGCGACGGGGGCCTGTCGACCAGGTTCGTGTTGCCTGGGCTGCCCGGCAGCGCCGTCGGCCTGGCAGCGAACTGACGGGTCGCGGGCGCAGGCGGGGCCCGCCGGCGCGGCGCGAACCACCAAGTTCGCCGCGCCGCCACTTCCACTGATTCTGGACATCACGTAAGCGTGAGGATCCGTCGCCGCGACTGGGTTCCAATGGAGGTCCGACGCCACGTTCGAGCGCGGTCGGGCCAAGGCCCATGAACGAACAGATCCTCCTCGTAGAAGATGACGAAGCCATCGCCGACGCCCTGCGGCTGCACTTGGAGCAGGCGGGCTATCGCCTTCATCACGAGAGCGATGGACTCGCAGCCCTGTCCGCGGTGGACCGTCAGCGCTGGGATCTGATCCTGCTCGACTTGATGCTGCCCGGGGCGGACGGCTGGGATGTCTGCCGCCACGTGCGGCAGCACCATGCAGGCGTGCCGGTCATCATGCTCAGCGCCCGCACGGCCGAGGCGCACAGGATCCTCGGTCTCGAACTGGGCGCCGACGACTACCTGGCCAAGCCTTTCTCGATGCTCGAGCTGATGGCCCGGGTACGCGCACTGTTCCGTCGCATCGAGCAGATGCGGTCACAGCGGCCGGCGCCGGAGCTGCTGCGTTTCGGTCGCAGCGGGCGTTTTCGCCTCGACACCGTCGAGCGCCGGCTGTCGGACGAGCAGAGCGAGGTGCCTCTCACACAGCGCGAGTACGAATTGCTCGCCTTCCTCGTCCGCCACCCCGGCCGAACCTTTGGTCGCGACGAACTGCTGCGTCGCGTCTGGGGCAGCGGCTTCGACGGCTTCGAGCACACGGTCAATTCGCACATCAACCGGCTGCGCAGCAAGGTCGAGGACGATCCGCGCGAGCCGCGACGCATCGTCACTGTCTGGGGCGCGGGTTACCGCTTCGAGACGGACGCCTGATGCGCGGCCCGGGATTTGCCGCGCGCCTGATCGCCGTGATGCTCGCGGTCCTGATGGGATATGGGATCTTCGTCGGGCTCGCCTTTCGAAGCGAAGCTTCGGAGCGCGAGGCCGAAGCCTTGCAGCGCGTGTCGAGCGACCTGGCGCGCCACATCGTCGGCCACTGGCCGCAGATGGCCTCGGGCGACCAGGAAGCCGCCGAACAGGCCGCGCGCAAGGCCGTGCTCGAGATGCTCATGGGGGTCAATCCCGGCGTGCAGGTCTATGTGCTCGACGCCGACGGCAAGGTCGCCGACTACCTGGGCGAACCGGGCATGGTCCGAACACCGCGCGTCGAGCTCGAGCCGGTGCGCCAATTTCTCGCCGGTGCCCGGCTTCCGCTGCGTGGGACAGATCCCATGGGGTCCGGCCAGGGGCGTCTCTTCAGCGCAGCGATGTTTCCCGCGCGCCAGGGTCAGGATCGACCACCCGGCTATCTCTACATCGTGCTCGACGGCGCCGCGCGCCAGCAGGCTGCTCAGACTGCGAGCAGCAGCCTGGCTTGGCGCTCGGCGGGCGCGGCGGCGGTTCTCGGGCTGTTGATCGCCGCCGGGCTCGGCGCATTCTTTTTCCTGCGCATGACCAGGCCCCTGCTGCGCCTGGCTGAGCGCATGCACGCGTACAGCCGCTTGCATGCCGGCCCGGAGGAGCTACCGGCCCACACCGGCGAGGTCGCGGTGCTCGAACTGGCCTTTGCCCAGATGACGCAGCGCATCGAGGAGCAGGCCGGGCGAGAACGCGCCCAGATGGCATCCCATCGGGAAACCATGGCCGGCGTGGCGCATGACCTGCGTACGCCGCTGACGGCGCTGCACGGACACCTCGAGGCTCTGTGGCAAGGCGGCGAACAAGCCATGGCACGCCGGTCGCAGCTGCTTCAGGCGGCCTTGACGCAGAGCGACAAGGTTAGGCAACTCTCGCAACAGCTCTTCGAGCTGGCCGCGCTGCAGTCAGTCGACGAGGTGCCGACACGCGAACGCTTCCGGCTCGATGAGCTGGTCGCCGATTCGGTAGGCAAGTTCCGACTCATGGCAGCGACCGCGCCCGCAGGAAGTCCGACGGCGATGTCCGATGTGCAACTGGCAGCAGCGTCGCCGGGAGCGCTTGAAGTCGAGGGCGATCTGCGATTGATCGAGCGTGCGCTGACGAACCTCATCGACAACGCGCGCAGCCATGGCCGGGGGCCCGGCCCGGTCACGGTCAGTCTCACGGTCCGTGAGGGGCATGCCCAGCTGGTCGTGGAGGACCAGGGCCCCGGGTTGCCGCAGGAACTGCACCAGCGCCTCGTTCGCGGCCAGTCCGTACGGGAGCCGCCCCTGCGTCGGGCCAGCGGCGGCCTGGGCGGGCTGGGGCTCGCGATCGCGCAGCGCGTGGCGGTGCTGCATGGCGGCAGCCTGCGTCCGCTGCCGGCGCCTGGCGGCGGCACCCGTCTGTGCATGGACTTGCCCCTGGCGTCCTGAGTCATGTGGCTCCCGGACACTGGGTCAATCTCACCGTGGGTGTCTGATACTTGGCGATAACTTGCCCTTTCCGGCGCGAGTCAGGAGGGGCGGTCGGGCCGACTCGGATCGCGCCGCCCGGTCACGTCAACGAGGAGAGACCTGCCATGCTGATGCCCCGCCAGCCCGTCCCGGACCTGCACGTACCCACGTTGGCGCACGGCGACTTCGTGCTGTCCGCCGACGCCGCCCCCCGCTTCACGATGC
>JBDTPG010000056.1:0-15400 GCA_039932815.1 Caldimonas sp. | reverse complement strand
CCTGGCACCGGCGCACCCAGCTGCCCGACTATGTGCAGCTGCTCGCCCGCGCCGAGACCGAGATCGCGGGCGACGCGACGCCGGAACGCATGTGCGCCTGGGCCGGCGAGCTGCGCAACCGGGTCGAGCCGGTGCTGCAGCGCCTCGCGCCGACGATCGCCGAAGTCTCCCTGACGCTGACGCCGGCCCAGCTGGCGCACGTCGAGAAGCGCTTCGCCGAGAGCAACGAGGAGTACCGCGACGACCATCTCCAGAAGAACCCGCAGCGCCGCCACAAGGCCGAGGTGAAGCGCGAGGTCGAGCGGGCCGAAATGCTGTACGGGAACCTCGACGCGGCGCAGCGCGAGCTGGTCTCGCAGTCGGTCACCGCCTCGCCGTACAGCGCCGATATCGCCTACGCCGAGCGCAAGGAGCGCCAGCACGACGTGCTCGCGCTGGCGCGCCGCTTGCGCGAGGCCAATGTCGGCCGCGACGATGCCCTCGTCCAGGTGCGCGCCTACCTCGGCGCGATCGACCACTCGCCGCGCGAGAGCTACCGTCGCTACAGCGAGCGGCTGACGGCGCACCGCTGCGCGCTGGCGAGCGCCCTCCACAACAGCGCCAGCATGGCGCAGCGGCGCGAAGCGGCGAAGAAGCTGGCCGGCTATCGCGCCGATTTCCGCGCCCTGATGGGCGATTCCCCGAGCTGAGCACGCCGGGGAGGCAACAAGCGCCCGGGGACCGTCGACCGGTCCTACGGCTGCGGGACGACCGTGATGCGGTGCGGGTTGGTCGTGCTGCCGGCCGGGAAATCCTTCATCGCGGCGACGAACAGCGCCGGCAGGACCGTCGTCAACCCCGTCGTCGGCCCCTGGCTCTCGGCGCGCGCTTCGTACAGCGGTTCGCCCGACCGCTTGTCGCGGATCAGGACGGCGGCCTCGCGCTCGTAATAGGACGAGTCGTACGTCGAATCCCAATAGCCGCGGCGAAACCCCGGGCCCCAGAACGGCCGGCCGTAGCGGCCGTAGATGAACGGCCGGTGCCAGATGCCGCGCCCGCCGTACCAGAACGGGTCGTCGAACGGCGAGCGATCGGTCTCCGTGATGCGCGCGCCGAGCTGCACGGTGACGTCGGGAACGCCCCCTTCCGGCGCGGCGACGAAGCCGGCGCCTTCGATCGCGCGCCGCGCCGCGTCCTCGAGGACCTGCGCCTGCTGCGGCTGCGACCGCTGCGACGGCAGCCGCTCGAACGCGTAGGTCGCGGCGCCGCGGCCGGCCGGCCAGCGGCTGAAGCTCGAGACGTCGGCGTCGACGTTGTAGAGCGAAGCGCAGCCGGTGAGCGCGGCGGCGGCGATCAGGGTGACGATGGCTTTCATTCCCGGTCTCCTCGAAGTGGCGACGCCATCGGCGCGGCGCCCAAGCGCGGCCCGCCGTCGGCGCGGTCCGGACCGATCACCGCCGGCGGCGCGGGGGCGTCGTCGTCGAACGCGCGGTCGCCGGCGGCGTCGGCGATGCCGGTGGGTTGGAGTGCCGCGAATGGAAACAGGTTCCGGTCCATGAGGTGCGATGGCACGACGCGTGCCATGGCGTCGAAGATCCGGTCGATCCGGCCCGGGTCCTCGCGCTCCCAGGCGCGCAGCATCTCGCCGATGCGAACGCGCTGCAGGTTTTGCTGGCTGCCGCAGAGGTTGCAGGGAATGATGGGGAACTCGCGCTCCTCGGCCCAGCGCGCGAGATCGTGCTCGGCGACGTAGGCGAGCGGGCGGATGACGACGTGGCGGCCGTCGTCGCTGACGAGCCTGGGCGGCATGCCCTTCAGGCGGCCGCCGAAGAACATGTTCATCAACAGCGTCTGCACCATGTCGTCGCGATGGTGGCCGAGGGCGATCCTGGTCGCGCCCAGCTCGCTTGCGACGCGGTAGAGGGCGCCGCGGCGCAGTCGCGAGCAGAGGCTGCACATCGTCTTGCCTTCGGGAACCAGGCGCTTGACGACCGAGTAGGTGTCCTGCTCGACGATCCTGTAGTCGACACCGAGCCCGGCGAGATACTCGGGCAGCACGTCGGCCGGAAAGCCCGGCTGCTTCTGGTCGAGGTTGACGGCGACGATCGAGAAGTCGAGCGGCGCCCGGGCGCGCAGCTCGATCAGGATGTCGAGCAGCGAATAGCTGTCCTTGCCGCCCGAGACACAGACCATGACCCGGTCGCCGCTCTCGATCATCGAGAAGTCGGCGATCGCGCGGCCGACCTGGCGGTGCAGGCGCTTCTTCAGCTTGGCGATCTCGACCGGGAGCTTGCGGCGCGGCCTGGCGCCGTGGTCGCTCGGGGCGTCGTCGGCGGCGATGGAGAGGGAGGGCGGGACCACGATTCCTACAATGCGGCGGTGCACGAGGGCTTGGACGACAGCAGTGTATCGGCGGCTCTCGCGCGACTGATCGGCGTGGCCATCGACAAGGGCGGCGGCTGGATCCCGTTCAGCCGCTTCATGGCGCTCGCCCTCTACGCGCCGGGGCTCGGTTACTACGCGAGCGGGCGGACGATCGTCGGCCGGATGCCGGCATCGGGGAGCGATTTCGTCACCGCGCCGGAGCTCTCGCCGCTCTTCGGCCGCGCGCTCGCGCGCCAGGTCGCGCAGGCGCTCGACGCCAGCGTCAGCGACGAGGTCTGGGAGTTCGGCGCCGGCAGCGGCGCGCTCGCGGTCGAGCTGCTGGCGACGCTGGGCGATCGGGTGCGGCGCTATTCGATCGTCGAGGTGTCGGCGCCGCTGCGCGAGCGCCAGCGCGATGCGACGCGGGCGTTCGGCGAGCGCGTGCGCTGGCTCGACGCGCTGCCCGAGTCGATGACGGGCGTCGTCGTCGCCAACGAGGTGCTCGACGCGATGCCGGTCGATCTCGTCCATTTCGACGGCGCTGCCTGGCTCGCGCGCGGCGTCACGCGTGGCGAAGGCGCCTCGTTCGCGTGGGCCGATCGGCCGACGATCGGACACGTGCCGATCGATGTCGCGATGCCGCCGGGCAGCACGACCGAGCTGCATCGCCAGGCACAGGCGTTCGCCGCGACGCTTGCCGATCGTCTCGCGCGCGGCGCGATCATCCTCGTCGACTACGGCTTCCCCGAGGACGAGTACTACCACCCGCAGCGCTCGGGCGGCACGCTGATGTGCCATCGCGCGCACCGCGCCGACACCGATCCGCTGGTCGACGTCGGCCTGAAGGACATCACGACGCACCTCGACTTCACGGCGCTCGCCGTCGCCGGCCAGGACGCCGGGCTCGACGTCGTCGGCTACACGTCGCAGGCGCGATTTCTTCTCAACTGCGGCTTCGCCGAGCTTTTGGCCGGCGTCGGCCCGGCCGCGCGCAGCGACGCGTTGAAGCTCGTCCACGAGCATGAGATGGGCGAGCTGTTCAAGGTCCTCGCCTTCGCCAAGGGCGTGACGTTCGCGCCGATCGGGTTTGCCAGCGGGGACCGGCGCCACCGGCTCTAGGCCGTGGCGCCGACGCCGGCGAACTGCGCGCCGACGTCGGCGCTAGGCGAGATCGGCGAGTGCCTGGACTCGCGCTTCGTGGATGGCCGCACCGATGGCCGGCCCGGCGAGCCCGCGCGCGACGGCGTCTTCGGCGATGGCGGTTGCGTCGACCGCGGTGACGCGGCCGAGCGCGTCCAGCAACCGCGCGCGCTGTGGATACGGCGTGTCCTCGCGGCCCAGACGGCCACGCGCGTCGCACTCGCAGGCTAGCAGCAGCTCGGCGAAGCGGTCGGGGCGACGCAGGGCGTCGCAGCGCTCGAGCAGGCGCACGATCGCCGCGGCGCCGAACTCGCCGCTGCGATGCACGTTGCCATGCTCGCGCGCGACGACCTCGGCGAGCGAGCGGCAGGCGTTGTCGACTCGCAGCCGTTCGCTCAGCTGGCGCACCAGGCGGATGCTGCGTTCCTCGTGGCGGATGTGCTGGGGCAGGATGTCCACCGGCGTCTCGGCCTTGCCGAGGTCGTGGCCGAGGCACGCATAGCGCACCGCCAGCCCGACCCCGAGCCGCGCCGCCATGTCCAGCACCATCATCAGGTGGACGCCGGTGTCGACCTCCGGGTGGTGGTCGGCGCGCTGCGGAACGCCCCACAGGCGGTCGACTTCGGGAAGGACTCGCGCGAGCGCGCCGCACGCGCGCAGCACCTCGAACATCCGCGAGGGCTTGGCCTCCATCAGGCCGCGCGAGACTTCCTGCCAGACGCGCTCCGGCACGAGCGCGTCGACCTCGCCGGCGCGAACCATGTCGCTCATCAGTGCTGCGGTCTCGGCGGCGACGCGAAAGTCGACGAAGCGCGCCGCGAAGCGCGCCACGCGCAGGATGCGCACCGGGTCCTCGGCGAACGCTGGCGCGACGTGGCGCAACACCTTGTCCGCGAGATCGCGCTGGCCGCCGTGGGGATCGATGAGCGCGCCGGTCTCGTCCTGTGCGATCGCGTTGATCGTGAGGTCGCGTCGGGCCAGATCGTCCTCGAGCGTGACGCTCGGATCGGCATGGAATTCGAAGCCGTGGTACCCGGGCGCGGTCTTTCGCTCGGTGCGCGCGAGCGCGTGCTCCTCGCGTGTCTCGGGATCGAGGAAGACCGGAAAGTCGCGGCCGACAGCGATGAAGCCGGCGGCGCGCAGTCGATCGGGGTCGGCGCCGACGACGACCCAATCGCGATCGCCGACCGCGAGGCCGAGCAATGCATCGCGAACGGCACCGCCGACCAGATAGCGTTTCATTTCTGTGCTGCTGTTCACGCGTCGTTACGCGAGCACCGACGAGCGGTCGCGTGCACCCCATGGCCGCGGGATGCGGCCGCGAGACCCCGTCCCTAGAGTGGCGTCCATGCGCTGAAACGAATCTTCGGCGAAGAAACCACTACTGGAGTTATAGATGAAATTGAAATCGATGGTCGCGCTGTTGGGGCTGACCGCCAGCATCGGCACAGTCGCCGCACCGTTCGCGCCGAACAACCCGGCGCCTTCGGTGATCGGTGCGCCGTTCCCCGGCGAGCAGAGCCTGCAGACGATCGCCAACTCGGCGTTCGGCGCCGGCCACATCGACGTCGTCAACGGGCAGAGCTCGGCCGGGCTGTTCACGTCGACGACGCCCAGCTTCGCGACCAGCGTGCCGACGCTGATCGCGGAATTCACCGCCAACGCGGCGACGCAGAGCTTCGGCATCTGGTTCGGCACCGACACCGGCAACATCGTCGGCTATGACATCCTGCTCGGCGGCGCCGTCGCGCACAACTTCGTCGGCATCGGCATCGACAACGGCTCGCTCGTGATCTCGAGCGGCAGCGATTGCGGCACCAAGTACAACTGCGGCACCTTCAACAACGCGCTGATCAATCCGAATTCGTTCGGCTTTTACTTCAAGCCGTCGCCGTCGGCGCCGACGTACTACTCGCTCGACCAGCTGAACCCGGGCCCGCGCCAGGACCGCTTCGTCGGCTTCCAGGACGGCGCGACCACCAACTGGCTGTTCGCGTACGAAGACGGCACCGACTTCGACTACAACGACATGGCCGTCAAGGTCGAGTCGATCGCGGTCGCGGTGCCGGAGCCGGAAACGTATGCGCTGATGCTTGCTGGACTCGGCGCGATGGGCTTCGTGGCGCGCCGCCGCAAGAACGCGGGGCACTAGCGCGTTGCGCTAGGCGCGCTGGCGGTACGGCTCGTCGTCCGCGATGAAGTCGTTCTCCTCGCGCGCTGCCGCGCACCACGCCTGCATCGCCGGCACGGCGTGGATGCGATCGACATAGCGGTCGGCTTCCGCGCCGACCGGCAAGGCGTAGGTCCTGATGCGCGAGCACACCGGTGCGTAGAAGGCGTCTGCCGCGCTGAAGGCGCCGAACAGGTACGGGCCGCCGCTTCGCGCCAAGGCCTCGCTCCACATGGCGTCGATTCGGCGCAGGTCGGCGGCGACGTCTTGCCAGTCGTCGCGGCAGCGCGCGCCGACCTCGGGCAGCGACGCCTCGATGTTCATCGGACAGCGATTGCGCAGCGCCGAGAAGCCCGAGTGCATTTCCGCGCAGAGGCTTCTCGCCCGCGCCCGCTGCTGCCGGTCCTCCGGCCACAGGCGCTTGGCCGGGAACGATTCGGCGAGGTACTCGACGATCGCGAGTGAATCCCAGACCGCGAACCCATCGTCGTCGATGAGCAGCGGCACGCGGCCGGTCGGTGCCAGCGCGAGCAGCGTCGACTTGAACGGCGACCCCTGGGCCCAATCGAGGCGAAGCGGGCGCTCAGTGAACTCGATGCCGAAGTGCGTCATGACCAGCCACGCGCGCAGCGACCACGACGAATAATTCTTGTTGCCGATGTAGAGCTGCATGCGCGGTTCCTTTGCCTTCAGGGCCGCAGATGCTAGGGCCGATCGAGGCCTCGGGCGATGCCGGTTGCGCACGGCTGCGATGCCGCCTGCGCATCGCCTGAGCCGCCCGACAGCGGCGCGAGGACGCGAGGGAGAGTCAGCCTCGGCGTGCGCGGGCGCGCCAGGCCTCGAGCCGGGCCTCGCCGTGCGCGTGGCCGAGGTAGCGCGGCGCGACGCTTTCCAGCGGCGTCGTCTCGATGCCGAGGAACTCGAGGTCGGGCAGCTTGCCGCTGGCGACATTGGCGACCTTCATCGAATCGATGTTGTCGCGCGACATCAGCGTTGGCCCGGGGAGCAACTCCATCGCCAGCGCCTGCAAGCGGCCCAGCACGGCCGGCAGCGCCAGCACCGGCCGGCGCGAGCCCGAGGCGCGGCCGGCCAGCTCGACCAGCTCGCGCAGGGTGTAGATGCGCGGACCGACGCATTCGATCGTCAGCCCGACGGTCGCCGGGTCGTCGAGGCAGCGCGCCACCGCGGCGGCGACGTCCTCGACCCAGACCGGCTGGAAGCGCGCGGCCGCGCCGGCCAGCGGCATGACCGGGAAGACCGATTGCAGCGAGGCGAACAGGTTCAGGAAACGATCGCGCTCGCCGAAGATCACCGACGGGCGCAACACCGTCAGGTCGAGGCCGGCACCGCGCAGCGCCGCTTCGCCACGTGCCTTCGAGCGCAGATAGCGGCTCGGCGCGTCGGGATCGGCGCCGAGGGCGCTGACGTGGATCACCCGCCGCACGCCGGCCCGGCGGCACGCTGCGCCGAGGCGCTGCGGCAGGCGCACGTGGACGCGCTCGAACTCGGCCTCGCTGCCATGCAGGACGGCGACGAGATTGATCACCGCGTCGGTGTCGCGCAGCATCCGCGCCAGCGCCGCGTCGTCGTGGACGTCGCCGACCTCGAGCTCGACCGTCGGCAGGAGCTGGAGATGGCGCGCCCGCGTGCGCTGCCTCGTGGCGACGCGGATCCGCGCATCGGCGCCGCCGGAGCGCTCGACCAGCTGTTCGCAGACGCTGCTGCCGACGAAGCCGGTCGCGCCGAGGACGAGGATCTTGAACACGGGGAGGAGGAAAGGCGCGACTGCGCGGGAGGGGAGATTCTCGTCGAGCCCGCCGGCCCTCCTCAGGGCAGGTCTTTCTCAGGCGGTGGCGCGTTCGGGTCGGGCGGGCCGATCGTCTTGCCGAGGCGCGAGCGGATCGTCGTGCCGCGGCCGCCGAGCAGGGCGGCGTAGTAGCTGCTGTTCGAGAGCACCTTCTTGACGTAGTCGCGCGTCTCCGGGAACGGGATGTTCTCGACCCAGACCGCGGCATCGAGGACCGGCCCTTCGCGCCACTTGCGCGGCCGGCCCGGGCCGGCGTTGTACGCGGCGGCGGCCATCGCCTGCGAGCCGCCGACGTCGTCGAGGACGAGCTTCAGGTAGGCGTTGCCGAGCCGCAGGTTGGTGTCGCGGTCGGCGATCAGCGCCGGCGTGTACGGCAGGCCGATCTTCCTGGCCGTCCACCTGGCCGTCGCCGGCATCAGCTGCATCAGGCCGGAGGCGCCGACGCCCGAGCGCGCGTCGAGGATGAAGCGCGACTCCTGGCGGATCAGCCCGTAGACGAACGCCGGGTCGAGGCCGATCTCGCGCGCCCGCGCCGCGACTTCCTTTCTCAACGGCGTCGGGAAGCGCTGGTCGACGTCGACCTCGGCGCGCGTCTTGTCGCTGGTGTTGATGCAGCGGTCCCAGACTTCGCGGTCGCACGCCAGCTGCGCGGCGGCGAGCAGCTCGCGATCGCCGAGGCCGCGGATCGAGTAGTTCCATTCGCGCACGCCTTCGCTGCGCAGGCCGATCGCGACCAGGGTGAGCCCGCGCGTGAGTCCCGGATCGACCGCGGCCGCCTCGCGCTCGGCCGCGGTCAGCGGCGCCGGCCTGGCCGGCAGCGACGGCGCCTGGCCGAGCTCCTCGGCGGCGAGCGCGCCGTAGAAGCTCAGCTGCGCGGCGATGCTGGTGAAGAGCTCGCGCGCGCTCGCGAGGAGCGACTCGCCTTCCTGCGAATCGCGCGCCAGCGCCTGCAGACCCCGCGCCTTCCAGTAGACCCAGGCCGACTCCTTCTGCTCGGCCGGCGACATCGCGTTGATGGCCTGCACCACCTGCTGCCAGCGGCCGCGACCGTTGTCGGCGCGCAGCGCGGCGCGCACCTTCCACGCGAGCGCGTCGTCGGAGAGATCGATCTCGCGACCGCTCTTGCCGATGACCCGGGCGGCGCGCAGGTACTGGTCGGCGGCCTCGGGCTGCAGCCTGATCGCCGTCTGGCGCGCAATGCTCGCCCATGCGTACGAGGCGAGGTCGCCCGGCAGCAGACGCTCGAAGCGGTCGGCGAGGAGCGTCGCCGCCGATTCGCTGTCGGTCGCCGCGAGGCGAACCAGCGCCAGCACCGTCAGCTCGGCATCGGCGCGGGTCGAGGTGCCGGCCTTCCTGGCGAGGTAGCGCGCCGGGCTGTCGACGATCTCGGCCATTGCCGCGGCGGCGGAGTCTGAGATGAGGCCCGCCGCCTGGCGGGCCGCGCGCGGCTTGCCGGCCTCGATGCTGGCGCGCAACTTCTTCCAGATATCGGCGGGCGGGAGCTGCCTGGCTTCCTGCAGCGTCGCGGCGAGGAAGGCGCAGCCGTCGTCGGTGTCCTTCTGGGCGAGCCAGGCGGCCAAGGCGGCCTCGCGCACGTCCTTGCCCGAGAGCTGGTCGTTGGCGAGCGCGAAGCACGTCACTTCGCGGTCGTCGTTCATGCGAAAGCGCGGGTACTCGGCGGCGAAGGTCGCGCGGTCGCGGCGCCGCACCAGCTCGAGCAGCCAGTCGTTGCGCAGCCGATCCTCGACGTAGGTACCGGGCCAGCGCTGCGCGAAGGCGGCGAACTCGGGCGGCTGGACTTCGTTGATCCGGTTCGTCAGCTCCCAGTAGTCGACCCACATCGCCAGTGGATTGCGCTCGGACGCGGCCTGCGCCTTGAGGGCGGCGAGACGAACCCGATCGTGGCGGCGGAAGGAGTCGCGCGCGTCGACGACGGCCGCTTCGAATCCCTGGGCGACAACGGGGCGCGGCGCCGTCGAAAGGGTGACGAACAGCGCGAGCGAGAGGGGCGCGAGCATGCCGGCAAGCCGGCCGGCGAAGCGGCGGCGCGATGGGGCCGACTCATATACTGGATTCATCCGATCTGCTGTCCTCACCCGCGATCTGGCCTCTTCGTGAACAACGCGCCCGAGCCGAACGCCCCTGCCGACGCCGAGCGCGATGCACGCCGGGCGCTCCGGGCTCGGTTGCTCGCCGAGCGCGAAGCGTTTTCCGGGTCAGTCGCCGCCGACGCCGCGCGCGCCGCTCTGTCCGATCACCTCCGCTCCGCTCTTGTTCCCCTCGAGCCCGCCTGTCTCGGCCTTTACTGGCCGCTGGGCTCTGAATTTAACGCAGCGGCCGCGCTCGCTGCCGACGCCGCGTTCGAGAAAACGATTCGCGCGCTGCCATATGCACGGCGTTCGCCGCGCGCGATGGAGTTCAGGCGCTGGGACGGCTCGGCGCCGACGATCGTCGACGAATGCGGGATCGCTGCGAGCGACGGCGCGCCGGTCGTCCCCGACGTCGTCGTCGTTCCCTGCGTCGGCTTCACCGCCGCAGGCCATCGCCTCGGCTTCGGCGGCGGCTACTACGACCGCTGGCTCGCCGGGCATCCGCACGTCGTCGCCGTCGGCATCGCCTGGTCGTTCGCAGAGATCGACGTCGCGACGTTCGCCGCGCGCCCGCACGACATCCCGCTCGCCTTCGTCGTCACCGAGCGCGGGCCTCTCTAGCGGACCGGGCCGACTCAGCACGCCGGCGGCTTGGCGCCGACGGCATCGCGCGTCGCCTTCGCCTCGGCCTCGACCCACGCCGTGAACTGCGTCACTTCGGGCCGGGCGCGGCTGCCGGGCGCGACCAGCAGCCAGTAAGAGAACGGGCTCGTGATCCGGCCCGCCTCGCCGAACGGCTCGACCAGCTCGCCGCGCTGCAGCGCCTCGAAGAC
Organism: Caldimonas sp.; assembly: GCA_039932815.1. Taxonomy (GTDB): domain Bacteria; phylum Pseudomonadota; class Gammaproteobacteria; order Burkholderiales; family Burkholderiaceae_C; genus Schlegelella_A. Next base: position 5,017 of record JBDTPG010000056.1, on the reverse strand, counting down.
GAGCGGCAAACGCGCGAGGGCGAGGCCGTGGCCGACGAGCGCGGCCTGCACCTGCTGGTAGGTATAGGTGAGTGACAGCCAGCGAACGGGCTCGAGCGTCGGCAGCCCCTGGCAGGCGAGCCAGTGCCGCCAGCTCAGGAACTCGCTGCTCGCGCGGTCGTCGTCCTCCTCGAGAAGCGTGTGGTGGGCGAGATCGGCCGGCGTGGCCAGTGGCGGAGCGTCGCCGGCCTTGATCCGTTCCCTGAGGCTGCGGCTGAGCACAGGCGTGAGCGTCTCGTCGAACAAGTGCACCCCGCCGGCGGGCGCCATCGCCGCGATGGTGTAGCGAAGGGCGAGGTCGAGGTCGGTCTCCTGGTCGAGATCGGCGATCGCGTCGTGCGCCGTGACGCGGATGTCGATGTCCGGATGGCTGCGCTGGAACGCCTCGATGCGCGGCAGCAGCCAGAGCGATCCGAACGACGCGAAGGTGGTGACGCTGACGCGCCGGCGGCTGCGCGAGCGGCGGATGTGCTGGACGCTGGTGTCGAGCTTGGCGAGCGAGGGCTCGACCGCGCGCAGCAGCGTCTGCCCGTCGGGCGTGATCTGGACATGCCGCGTGCCGCGGCTGAACAGCTGGGCGCCGAGCTCGTCCTCGAGTCCCTTGATCTGGCGGCTGACCGCGGATTGGGTGACGTGAAGCTCTTCGGCAGCGGCGCCGAAGTTGAGCGTCCGCGCCACGGCCTCGAAGGCGCGCAGGTTGTTCAGCGACAGCGGCCGTCTCGACTTGACACTCATGCGCTTAGGGCATCAATGAAGAAGCCGGTTTTCATTGGATTTACCTGTGCGAAACCCCGATCATAGCGGCACGGTCAATCAAGGAGACCCATGATGCATACGCAAGACAGCTGGAGCGGCCTCGTCTCGCCCCGACACCGTCTCGAAACCCTCCGTGCCGGCGCGATCCTGCCGCTCGGCGCGGGCGGCGGCCGCCTCGAGGTCCTGCACGGCTCGGTCTGGCTGACCCGCTCCGGCGACCTCGACGACCATGTCGTCGGCACCGGCGCCGCGCTCACCGTTCCCGCCACCGGGCAGAGCCTGATCGAGGCCTGGGACGACCGCGAGCCCGCGCTGGTGGCCTGGCAGCCGACGCCGCTGGCCGCTCGTCTCGGGGCCCGCGTTCGGGCGATGTTCGGCCACTGCTGGGACATCGTCGATCCGCTTCGGCGCGTCGGCGTCGGGGTGGTGGCGGTGATCGCCGCCCTCAGCGCCGGCGCGCTGGTGTTCGGGCCGCTCTCGGACTCGCGCACCCGCGCGCTGGTGGCGCCGGCGGTTCTGCACAATAGCGCCGGCGCCCGCACCAGTATCGGCCTCGATGCCCGGACGCGAACAGGATCCGCGAACGATGTCAGCGCCGGCCCCCGCGAGCGAGCTCGAGTCACTGCGCAGGAAACTCGTCGCCGTCCGGCAGTCCCTGCCTGACCGTCTCGAGCGCTCGGTCCGGCTGCAGGAGACGCTGCGAGTCTGGCTCGTCGGCCGGCGCGAGCGGACGATCGGCGCGTACTGGCCGATCAAGGGCGAATTCGATCCGCTGCCGGCGCTCTACCGCTGGAGCGAAGGCGGCGTCGACGGCGAGCCGCGCCGGATCGGCCTGCCGGTCGCCGACCGGGCGACGAAGTCGCTGCGCTTTCACGTCTGGTTCCCGGGCTGCGAGACCGAGCTCGACGCCTACGACATTCCCAAGCCCAAGGGGACCGACGAGTTCCTGCCGCAGATGCTCGTCGTTCCCTGCCTCGGCTTCGGCCCGGGCGGCGCGCGCCTGGGCTACGGCGGCGGCTTCTTCGATCGCACGCTGCGGGCGCTGACGCCGCGGCCGGTAACGGTCGGCGTCAGCTTCACGCACGGCTTCCTGCCCTTCCTGCGCTCGTCGCCCGACGACCTGCCGCTGGATGCGCTCGTCACCGAGGACGGCGTGATGTGGCAGCGGCCCTGAGGGCGGCGCGCCGCGCGGTCCGCCTCTACCTGGCGGCGAGCCGCTTGCAGATCTCGAGCGTCAGCGCCGACTGGTTGAGCGTGTAGAAGTGCAGGCCCGGCGCGCCGCCTTCGATCAGGCGCTGGGCCAGCTGCGTGACGACGTCGAGGCCGAAGGCGCGGATCGACGCCGTGTCGTCCATGAAGCCTTCCATCTTGAGCGCCACCCAGCGCGGGATCTCGATGCCGTCGCGCGCCGCGAACTGGGCGATCTTCGCGTAGTTGTGGAACGGCATGATCCCCGGAACGATCGGCACGTCGACGCCGAGGGCACGCACCTCGTCGACGTAGTGGAAGTAGGCGTCGGGGTTGAAGAAGAACTGGGTGATCGCCGAATCGGCGCCCGCCTTCACCTTGGCCGCGAAGTGCTGCAGGTCGCGCCTGGCGTAGCGCTGCTGCGGGTGGTACTCGGGGTAGCCGGCGACCTCGATGAACCAGTCCTTGCCCTGGGTCTCGCGGATGAAGGCGATCAGCTCGCTCGCGTAGCGGAACTCGCCCGCCGTCGCGGTGCCGCTCGGCAGGTCGCCGCGCAGGGCGACGAGGCGGCGGATCTTCTGGGCGCGATAGGTCGCGAGGATCTCCGAGATCGATTCCCGGGTCGAGCCGATGCACGACAGGTGCGGCGCCGCTTCCTGGCCGAGCGCGGCGATGTCGCTCACCGTCGCCAACGTCTTGTCGCGCGTCGAGCCGCCGGCGCCGTAGGTGACGCTGAAGAACTCGGGCTCGACCGCGGCGAGCTCGCTCACCACCGTCTTCAGCTTCTCGCTGCCGACCGGCGTGTTGGGCGGAAAGAACTCGAAGCTGACTGGTACGGGCAGGGGCGTGGTCATGGCGAGGTGCCTTCACCGGCCAGCGTTGCGTGGAGGAAGAACTCGCGCGCGCCCTCGCTGCCGGGAGTGGCGCTGTCGAACCAGTCGCGAACTTGCAACCCATTCGACGCGCACGCCTTGCGCAGCTTCTTCTCGACGTGGCCGTAGGCGCTCGCGTCCTTGACCTTGCCGCTCGAGCCGATGTCGACCGGCTGCAGCTCGAACTGCGGCTTGACGAGCAGCAGCAGCGGCCCGCCGAGCAGCGGTACGAGCGCGGGCAGGACCAGGGCGAGCGAGATGAACGAAAGGTCGCCGACGATCAGCTCGTAACGCGCGAACGGCAGTTGGCCGGCCTCGAGATGGCGTGCGTTCACGCCTTCCAGCGCCGTCACGCGCGGGTCCGCCGCGAGGCGCGGATGGAGCTGGCCATGGCCGACGTCGACGCCGACGACGTGCTTCGCGCCGCGCTGCAGCAGCACGTCGGTGAAGCCGCCGGTGCTCTGGCCGAGGTCGAGGCAGGTCATGCCGGCGACGTCGATGCCCAGGCGCGTCAGCGCGCCGTCGAGCTTCAACCCGCCGCGCGAGACGAAGCGCAGCTCGGCGTCGTCGGTGATCTCGACGTCGGCTTCGTTCGGCAGGTCTTCGCCCGCCTTCGTCGGCACGCGCCAGCCCGCCGGCGCGCGCCAGCGCACGGCGCCGGTCGCGATCAGCCGCTGCGCGGCCGACCGAGTCGGCGCCATGCCGCGCTCGACGAGCAGCTGATCGGCGCGCATCGCGTCCTCGGCTCTTCCGCTCAGTAGCGGTAGCTGTCGGGCTTGTACGGGCCCTGCTTCGGCACGCCGATGTAGGCGGCTTGCTCGTCGCTGAGTTCGGTCAGCATCGCACCGACCTTCTTCAGGTGCAGGCGCGCGACCTTCTCGTCGAGGTGCTTGGGCAGCACGTAGACCTTGCCCACATCGTACGAGTCGCTGTGCGAGAACAGCTCGATCTGGGCGATCGTCTGGTTGGCGAAGCTCGACGACATCACGAAGCTCGGGTGGCCGGTGCCGCAGCCGAGGTTCACCAGCCGCCCCTTGGCGAGCAGGATGATCTTCTTGCCGTCGGGGAAGATGACGTGGTCGACCTGCGGCTTGATCTCTTCCCAGGTGCAGTTCTTCTCGAGCGAGGCGATGTCGATCTCGTTGTCGAAGTGGCCGATGTTGCAGACGATCGCCTGGTCCTTCATCGCCGCCATGTGCTCGTGGCGGATGACGCCCTTGTTGCCGGTCGTCGTGACGAAGATGTCGGCCTTGTCGGCGGCGTACTCCATGGTCACGACCTTGTAGCCTTCCATCGCCGCCTGCAGCGCGTTGATCGGGTCGATCTCGGTGACCCAGACCTGCGCCGAGAGGGCGCGCAACGCCTGCGCCGAGCCCTTGCCGACGTCGCCGTAGCCGGCGACGCAGGCGACCTTGCCGGCGATCATCACGTCGGTGGCGCGCTTGATGCCGTCGACCAGCGACTCGCGGCAGCCGTACAGGTTGTCGAACTTGCTCTTGGTGACCGAGTCGTTGACGTTGATGGCGCGGAACAGCAGCGTTCCGTTCGCGCTCATCTCCTTCAGGCGATGCACGCCGGTGGTCGTCTCCTCGGTGACGCCCACGATCTCGGCGGCCTTGCGCGAATACCAGGTCGGGTCGTCGGCGAGCTTGGCCTTGATGCTCGCGAAAAGGCAGGTTTCCTCTTCACTGCCGGGCCTGGCGATGACCGAGAGGTCCTTCTCGGCGCGCTTGCCGAGGTGCATCAGCAGCGTCGCGTCGCCGCCGTCGTCGAGGATCATGTTCGGGCCTTCGCCCTTCTGTCCCTTGGCGCCGAATTCGAAGATGCGGTGGGTGTAGTCCCAGTAGTCGGCGAGCGTCTCGCCCTTGTAGGCGAACACCGGCGTGCCTTCCTTGGCGAGCGCGGCGGCGGCGTGGTCCTGGGTCGAGAAGATGTTGCACGAAGCCCAGCGCACGTCGGCGCCGAGCGCCTGCAGCGTCTCGACGAGGACGGCGGTCTGGATCGTCATGTGCAGCGATCCGGCGATGCGCGCACCCTTCAGCGGCTGCGACTTCGCGAACTCCTCGCGGATCGCCATGAGGCCCGGCATCTCGGTCTCGGCGATGCGGATTTCCTTCCTCCCCCAGGCGGCGAGGGCGAGGTCGGCGACGATGTGCGGGGCG
>JBDTPG010000055.1:0-15578 GCA_039932815.1 Caldimonas sp. | reverse complement strand
CGCTGGCCAGGCGCGTCTTGCCGATTCCCGCCGGTCCGTGCAGGTAGACGCGCTGACCGCGCGCCCAGGCGGCCTCGATCTCCTGCTGCGAACCGCCGCGCGCAACGAACGGTGCGATCTCCGGCATGCCGGTGGGTGTCGCGGCAACCGCGGCGAATGCGACCGGCGCCGTCGCTTCAACCGCCGGCCCGAGGCGACGGCGCAATTCGAGCGCCATCAGGCGCGCCGCCTCTGACGGTGCGACGTCGAGTTCGTCGCGCAGCGCGTCGGCATAGCGCTGGTAGTCGTGCAAGGCGCCGACCGGATCGCCGAGCCCGGCCCGCAGCCGCATCACTTGCAACGCCGCCGATTCGTCGCAGGGTTCGGCCGCCAGGCGCTGCGCATGCAGCGCCAGCGCCGCCGCGAGGTCGCCCCGCTGCTCGCTGGCGCCGGCCTCGCGGGCCAGAAGCTCGAGCCGGCGTTCGGCGAGCTGGCCGCGCCAGCTTTGCAACCAGACATCGAGTTCGGGGCTGCCGACGCCATCGAGCCCTTCGAAAGCCGGCAGGCCGACCGCAGGCAGGGCTTCGTCGCGCTGCAGGCGCAGCGCATCGACGGCGAGAGCGGGATCGAGGCTGAGAGCGCCGTCGGCCGCCTCGACGAGCGGCACGCCCAGCTCGCGCAGCCGGAACAGCTCGCGCCTCAGGTTGCGCCGCGCGCCGGCCGGCTCGACCTCGGGCCAGAGCAGCGAGGCCAGACGCTCGCGCGTGACGCCGGCATCGAGCGCGGTCACGGCGAGCAGTGCCAGCGCCTTGCGCGAGCCGACCCGAACGGCCTGGTCGCCCTGCAGGAGCCGCGGCGCTCCGAGCAGTTGCAGCAGCATCGGCGGCCCGGCTGCCGGGCGGCTCATCGCGAAGCGCGCAGGTGATCGAGCAGGATGGAGTCGTCGAGATCGGCCGCACCGGCGGCGGCGACACTCGCGAAGACCCGTGCGGCGGCGCTGCCGAGGGGCACGTCGATGCCCGCGGCGCTGGCCATGGCCAGGGCCAGCGCACTGTCCTTGGCGAGCAGCGCGCTGCGAGCGTGCGGCGCGACATCGCCTTGCAAGGCACGGCGCATGCGGTCGCTACCGATCCAGCTCTGCCCGCTCGACCGTTCGATCACCGACAGCGCGAGCGCGGGATCGAGGCCGACGCGCTCGGCCAGCGCGATCGCCTCGCTGGCGCCGACGAGGTTGATCGCGGCGAGAAGGTTGTTGACCAGCTTGACTCTCGCGCCGTCGCCGGCGCGCGCGCCGAGCCGGAACACCGGGTCGGCGAGCAGCGCGAGGAGCGCTGCGTGGCGGTCGAACACGGCGTCGCCGCACGCGACCATCAGGCTCATCGTTCCTTCGCGGGCGCGCGTCGGACCGCCCGACATCGGCGCTTCGATCCAGTCGACGCCGATCGCCTCGAGCCACGCCGCGAACGACTCGACGCTCTCGGGCGCGATCGTCGGACAGAGGACGACGCAGGAACCCCGAGCCGCGCCGGCGGCGACGCCGTCGCTGCCGAAGAGCACCGCTTCGGTCTGCACTGCGTCGACGACGGCGACGATGACCACGCCGCAGCGGCGGGCGAGCGCGGCCGGCGTCGGGCAGGCGCGCGCCCCGTCGCGTTCTGCCATCGCCTCGCGCTCGCCGCGAACGTCGCGCACCAGGACTTCGACGCCACGCCCGCGCAGCCGCTGCACCATCGCCAGCCCCATGCTGCCGACGCCGATCACGCCCGTGCTGGCGATGCTGCCGATCTTCACGCGACGATTGTGCCGACCTGTTCGCGGCGCCGCTCAGCGCAAACCCGGGCACGGGCAGGGCTGCGCACCAGGGATGATGCGAACCGGCGGCGAGGGAGCGACGCGAACGCGGCGACGCCGCGATCACGCGAGGACATTCATGGACGAAGCGAATCGATTCGCACCGCCGGGCTCGCGGGTGGCCGACGTCGCCGACGAATCCGCCGGCTTCCAGCCGGTGCGCCTGTGGCCGCCGGACGGGCGCATGGGGCGTCTGCGGCTTCTCGCCTACGGCGCGGGAATGTACATCCTGTTCCTGGTCGTCTCGAGTGCGCTCGGCATCGTCGCGGGGATGACGCAGAGCGCCCAGGCCGCTTTCGCGATCGGCATCGTGACCTTCGTGCTCTACCTCGTCGGCGTGACCGTCCTCATGATCCAGCGGTCGCACGACCTCGACCTCTCGGGCTGGTGGAGCATCGTCGCCTTCATTCCGCTGGTCGGGCTGTTCTGGCTCTTCAAGGGAGGCACGCCGGGCGTCAATCGCTGGGGCGCGCCGCCGCCGCCGAACGGCTGGGGCGTGCGAATCCTCGGCCTGATCGTGCCGGTGGTGATGGTCGTCGGCATCGTCGCGGCGATCGCGCTGCCGGCCTACGTCGACTACACGAACCGGGGCATCAGCGGCGCGAAGCCCTAGAGCGCCGCGGCGCGGCGCAAACGCCGAGGCTCAACCGCGCGGGTGGTGCAGCGCGTGCAGCTGCTTCAGCCGCTCGCGCGCGACGTGGGTGTAGATCGTCGTCGTCGAGATGTCGGCGTGGCCGAGCAGCATCTGCACCGCGCGCAGGTCGGCGCCGTGATTCAGGAGGTGCGTCGCGAACGCGTGGCGCAGGGTGTGCGGCGAGAGCGGTGCGCTGATGCCGGCGCGCAGCGCATGCGCCTTCAGCAGCTTCCAGAACATCTGCCGCGTCATCGGCCCGCCCAGGCCGGTGACGAAGAGCGCATCGCTCGTGCGCCGGCCGAGGATCGCCGGCCGGGCTTCGGCGATGTAGCGCTCGATCCAGCGCAGCGCTTCCTCGCCGAACGGCACCAGTCTCTCCTTCGCTCCCTTGCCGGTGACACGCAACGCGCATTCGACGAAGCTGACGTGCACCGTCTTCAGCGTCACCAGCTCGCTGACGCGCAGGCCGCTCGCGTAGATCAGCTCGAGCATCGCCCGGTCGCGCAGGCCGAGCGGCATCTCGACGTCGGGCGCGGCGAGCAACGCTTCGACCTGCGCTTCGCTAAGCGTCTTCGGCACGCGCAGCGGCTGGCGCGCCGAGTCGAGCTTCAGCGTCGGGTCGGCATCGACGATGCGCTCGCGAACGGCCCAGCGGAAGAAGCGCTTGAAGACGGTGAGGCGCCGGTTGGTGCTCGTCGGCGCGCTGCCGGCGTGGCGCGCGAGCGCGTAAGCGCGCAGGTCGGTCTCGCTCGCGTCGGCGAGAGCGCGGCCGTGCTCGCGGCCGAGCCAGTCGGCGAACAGCGTCAGGTCGCGCCGGTAGGCGGCGAGCGTGTTGGCGGCGAGCCCCTGCTCGATCCAGACCGCGTCGACGAAGCGATCGATCGAGGCGGCGCTGGCGGCGTGCATGCGGGACCTGCCGGCTTGGCGTGCCTTACTCGAGCTTCAGCTTCTGCGCCGCGACGACCTTCTTGTAGACCTCGAGCTCGGCCGCGATCTGCGCCGCGAACTGCCAACCGGCCCGCGTTCTACGGCATCTACGGCCCGAAGGGAATGGCGAAGGAGATCGTCGACGTTCGGGGTCGCCGCGACGTTGATGATCGGCGTGAGGTCGATCAGCGGGTTGTACGGGATCTTGGGGTCGATCGCCGGGTTGGCGGTGGTGGTCGAGACCGTCGCCATGCCGAGCGTGTAGCCGTCGGGCGTGGCGCGCGCGACCTCGGTCGCGCCGACCGAGCCGCCGCCGCCGGCCCTGTTGTCGACGATCATCGTCTGGCCGAGGTGGGCGTTGATCTTCTCCGCGGCGCTGGCGAGAAGGGTTCGGCGGTGCAGCATCGAGAAGGTTCTCCACGAGCGAGGATCGAGACGAGGCGCGAGTCTAGGCGAAGGCCCGGCGCGCCCGGCTCCCCGAAGACCCCCCGGTGAACTGTCAACGGCGGTGCCGGCGCGCCACGTCGTGCTCCGCCCAGGCCGCGAGGAAGGCGAGCGTCACCGCCGATTCGTTCGCTTCCGCGAGGCCGCTCGCGAACAGTGCGCCGACGTCGGCGTTGAACTCCTGCGCGCCCGCGAGATCGCTGAGGCTGCGAAAGGCGATGTAGGGAATGCCGTTGACGTGGGCGACGTGCGCGAGCGCCGCAGTCTCCATGTCGACCGTCTGCGCACGGAGCTGCTCGAAGAGATAAGTGCGGTACGCGGCGTTGGCGAGGAACGCGGTGCCGGAGACGCCGCGGCCACCGACGACGATGCGCGGCTGCGTGCCGACGCACAGCTTGGGGTCCGGCGCGGCGCCCGCTGCGGGAATCGCCTTCGGCCCGCAGCTCGCGAGCGCGGGCGAAATCCGTCGCGCGACGGCGAGCATCTCGGGATCGGCACGGTAGTCGAACACGTACTCGCCCTCGCCCGGGCCGCCCGGCCGCGTCGCGTGGTTCTCGCGCATGAAGAGGCCGGTGGCGGCGCCGCCCGGCAACGTGAACGGCGCGACCGGCTTGCCGTCGACGCGGGCGATCCGAAGGCCGAGGCACGACAGGTCGCCGGCACTGCCGCAGGGCGCCGGCAGCGAGCTGTCGTGATGCCAGTAGACCTCCATGGGCATGACCCAGCTCTCCGGGATGATGACGTCGCCGACGTGATGCGACGGATCGATACCGCCGGAGATGCCGCTCATGACCAGGCGGGAGACGCGGAAGTGATCGAGCAGCGTCTGTGTCGTCATCGCCGCATTGATCATGCTGACGCCGCTGAGGACGATGACGACACGGTTGCCGCGCAGCGTGCCGATCGTGAAGCGATTGCCGTTGATGGAGAAGGTCTTCGCTCCGCGGGTCTGGGCGACGAGCACCTTCGCCTCCTCGCCGAACGCCGAGACGACGCCGATGCGCGGCGTGCACTCGGTCAGGCAGCGCGGCGCGGCGACGGCGTTCCCGGACGCGTGCGCGGCCAAGGCAGCGACCAGGCCGATCAACAGTTGCTTCACGATGCTCCTTCCCGAACGCCCGGGGCGCCCGCAATGTTCATGCCGAAGGCGCGCGCGGCGGCGGTGGCAAGCCCTGCGCGAGCGCCCAGTCGATGTGCTCGCTAACGAGCGGGCTCGCGCTTTCGCGCCGCGCCTGTAGCGCGGCGGCGATGGCGGCGCTGCCGCCCGCCCGGAGCGCATTGCCGAGCGCGATCGCGAGGTTGCGCTGCCAGCGCTCGAAGCCGATGCGGCGGATCGGGCTGCCCTCGGTCTCGCGCAGGAAGTCGTCCTCCCGCCACGACCAGAGCGCGAGCAGGTCCGGCGCGGCGAGCGCCGGGCGGACGTCGAAATCGGCGATCGGGCTGGCGCTCGCGAACTTGTTCCACGGGCAGACGAGCTGGCAGTCGTCGCAGCCGTAGACACGGTTGCCGATCGCGGCGCGGAACTCGACCGGGATCGCGCCCTTGTGCTCGATCGTCAGGTACGAGATGCAGCGGCGCGCGTCGAGCTCGTACGGCGCGACGATCGCCTGCGTCGGGCAGACGTCGATGCAGGCGGTGCAGCTGCCGCAATGGTCGGCGACGCCCGGCGTCTCGGGCAGCGCGACGTCGACGAAGATCTCGCCGAGGAAGAACATCGAGCCGGCATCGCGGTCGAGGGCGAGCGTGTGCTTGCCGCGCCAGCCGATGCCGCTGCGCGTCGCGAGCTCGACCTCGAGCACCGGCGCCGAATCGGTGAAGACGCGGTGCCCGAACGGGCCGATCGACTCGGCGAGCCTGTCGGCGAGGCGGCCGAGGCGCTGGCGCAGGACCTTGTGGTAGTCGCGACCGCGGGCGTAGATCGAGACCGCGGCCGCCTGCGGGTCGTCGAGGCGGCGCCACTCGACCGCCTGCCAGCCGGATTCCGTCGCTCGCGGCAGGTAGTCGAGCCGGGCCGTGATCACGCTCAACGTCCCGGCGACGAGCTCGGCCGGACGCGCCCGCTTCATGCCGTGCGCCGCCATGTAGTCCATCTCGCCGTGATAGCCGTTGTCGATCCAGGCGGCCAGGCGCGGCTCGACCGACCCCAGGTCGATGCCGGCAACGCCGATCTGGGAAAATCCGAGCTCGCGCCCCCAGGCTCGAAGCTGCTCGAGCACGGCGTGGCCGTCGAGAGGAAGAGGATCGCTCATTGGTGGAGTCGCAGATTCTAGAAACGCGCCACGCGGCCTGGCCCGACGAGAGCGCCTGCGCCGAAACGGCGCGCGCCGTGGCCCGCCATCATGCGTTGCGCAACGCCTTCATCGAGCTGCACGGTCCGCTGGGCGCCGGCAAGACGACGTTCGCTCGCCATCTGCTGCAGGGCCTCGGCGTCGAGGGGGCGATCAAAAGCCCGACCTATGCGCTGATGGAGCCCTACCGGGCCGGCACGGCGGCGGGCGGATTCGACATCGCCCACTTCGACTTCTACCGATTCGACGATGCGCAGGAGTGGGAAGACGCGGGCTTTCGCGAGGTCTTCGCGAATCCGGGGCTCAAGCTCGTGGAGTGGCCGGAAAAGGCCGAAGGCCTCCTGCCTCCGTGCGACCTGCGCGTCTGGCTCGCGCCGCGGGACGGCGGCGACGCGCGCGACGCACGCTTCGACGCGCTCAGCGAAACCGGCCGGGAGCTCCTGCCATGACGACGCGGCGCAGGGTGCTCGCGCGCATGGGCTCGCTCGCCCTCCTCCTCGGCGCGCGCGACATCGCCTGGGGCGCGACGATCGTCGCGGTGCGCGTCTGGCCGGCGGCCGACTACACGCGCGTCACGATCGAGTCCGATGCCGCGCTCACCGCGCGCCACTTCCTCGCCGCCGCGCCCGACCGCCTCGTCATCGACGTCGACGGCCTCGAGCTCAGCCCCCAGCTGCGCGAGCTGGTCGGCAAGGTGCGCTCGGACGACCCCTTCATCGCCGGCGTTCGCGTCGGCCAGAACCAGCCGCGCGTCGTCCGCCTGGTCATCGACCTCAAGCAGGCGAGCGCACCCGAGCTGTTCGCGCTCGAGCCGGTCGCCGCGTACCGGCACCGGCTCGTCTTCGACCTGCATCCGACCAAGGAGCGCGATCCGCTCCTCGAGCTCATTCGCGATCGCGAGCAGGCCGAGCAGAAGGCGGCCCAATCCGTCCAGGACGCGCTGGGCGAATTCATCGGCCGCGTCGGCGCGGCAGGCGCGGCGGCGTCGAGCCCGGGCGCGGCGATCGCGAACTCCGCCGGCGCAGGCGGCACGCTCGCGCTCGGCACGCCGGCGCCGCCGTTCTCCGCGTCGGCACCGCCGAATGCACGTCCTTCGGGGGCGAGTCCGGCCGGCCGCGACCCGGCCGGCGCGGCGCTGCCGCCGCAGATCGCGCAGGCGAAGATCGACCGCCTGGTCGTCATCGCCATCGACGCGGGACACGGCGGCGAGGATCCCGGCGCGAGCGGGCCGACCGGCCTGCACGAGAAGGACGTGGTGCTGGCGATAGCGCTCCTGCTCCGCGACCGGATCAACGCCAACGCCAACATGCGCGCCATGCTGACGCGCGACGCCGACTTCTTCGTGCCGCTGCACGAGCGCGTCAAGAAGGCGCGCCGCGTCCAGGCCGACCTGTTCGTCTCGATCCACGCCGATGCGTTCATGAACCCCGATGCGCGCGGTGCTTCGGTGTTCGCCCTCAGCCAGGGCGGCGCGTCGAGCAGCGCGGCGCGGTGGATGGCCAACCGCGAGAACGCGTCCGACCTGGTCGGCGGTGCCAACATCCACGCCAAGGACGAAAGCGTTCTGCGCGCCCTGATCGACATGAGCACGACGGCCCAGATCAAGGACAGCATGAAGCTCGGCGGCGAGGTGCTGGGGCAGATCGCCAAGGTCGGCAAGCTGCACAAGGGCAGCGTCGAGCAGGCCAGCTTCGCGGTGCTGAAGGCGCCCGACATTCCGTCGATCCTGGTCGAGTCGGCCTTCATCTCGAACCCCGGCGAAGAGGCCAAGCTGCGCGATCCGCAGTACCGCGCGCAGCTGGTCGAGGCGCTCGCGACCGGCATCCAGCGCTACTTCGCGCGCAACCCGCCGCTGGCGCGATCGCGCCAGCTCTAGCGTGCCGGCGCGACGCGCCACGCCGGGCCGATCAGCGATCATCGAGGCACGCCACGACACGGCGCAGGAGAGACGATGCTTCACCCCGATGCCCGCGCGCTGCTCGACCTCATCGAGGAGCGCGGCCTGCCGGCGACGCATACGCTGAGCCCGGTCGAGGCACGGGCCTTCTACCGCGACCGGCGCTCGTTCACGCAACCGCCCGCGCCCGACGTCGGCGCCGTGCGCGACGCGCATTGCGAGGGGCCGCACGGGCGGATCCCGCTGCGCATCTACCGGCCGATCGGCGCCGGCACGAGCCCTGGGAGCGGCTCGACCCTGCCCGTCCTCGTCTACTTCCACGGCGGCGGCTGGACGATCGGCGACCTCGACACGCACGACGTGCTGTGCCGGCAGCTGTGCAACGGGTCGGCCGCGGTCGTGGTCGCGGTCGACTACCGCATGGGCCCGGAGCATCGCTTCCCGGCCGCGGTCGACGACTGCTTCGCCGCAACGCGCTGGGTCCGCCATGCGGCGCACGAGCTCGGCGTCGACGCGGCGCGGCTGGCCGTGGGCGGCGACAGCGCCGGCGGCAACCTCGCGGCAGTGGTGGCGATCCTTGCGCGCGATTCAGGCGATCTGCCGATCGCCCATCAGCTGCTCATCTACCCGGCCACCGACATGCGGTGTCGTCACGCGTCGCACACGACGAACGGCCGCGGCTTTCTGCTGACGAACGAGACGATCTCGTACTACCACGACCACTATGTCGCCGACCCGGCGCACGATCTCGACTGGCGCGCTTCGCCGCTGCTGCACGCCGACCTGACGAAGCTGCCGCGCGCGCTCGTCCTCACCGCCGGCTTCGATCCGCTCCGCGACGAGGGGCTCGAGTACGCCGACCGCCTCGTCGCCGCCGGCAACAGGGCGACCTACGTCTGCTATGAGCGGCAGATCCACGGCTTCATCACCATGGGCAAGCTGATCGACGAAGCGAACTCGGCGGTGAGCCTCTGCGCCGCCGAGCTGGCGCGCGCGCTCGGCTCGGCGACGACGCCGGCTTGACCGCTTCCTTCGTATTCGGCGCTTCCTTCGACGGCAAAGCGTGAGATGTCGCAAACGGGCGGCTGTAAAGCCCGTTGACGCTCGCTGCAGAAGCCGCGCCGAAGGCGGAGAATCGAAGCCTTGACGTCGGCCGCCGGCGCGGCCGCCAGGAGCTGCCATGAAGACCGTCCCCGCCCTCGCCCGCACCCTGCCGATCGTCGCCGCGATCGGACTTTGCGCCACCTTGCTCAGCGAACCCGCGACCGCCGCACGCGTCGGCGGCGGTGGCCGCGTCGTCGCCGCCGGCGGCTGGCACGGCGGCCCCGGCCACTACCGCGGTGGTCATTGGGGGCACCGCGGCTACTACTGGCCCGGCGCGTTCTGGGGCGGGATCGGCCTGGGCCTGGGCATCGGCGCCGTCGGCTATTACGGTGGGTACTACGGCGACTACTGGGGGCCGGCCTACCGCTCGTACTACTACGACCCGCCGCTCGTCGTCGCACCGGTCTACGGCAGCGTCGATCCCGGCGCGCCGCGCACCGGCCAGCCGGTGCCTCAGGTGTCGGCGCCCGACCCCATCTTCTATCCGAAGAACGGCCAGAGCGCCGAGGCGATCGAGTCCGATCGGCGCGAGTGCAACCGCTGGGCGACGACGCAGCCCGGCGCCATGGCCGATGGCAGCATCTTCCAGCGCGCCACGCTCGCCTGCATGGAAGGGCGCGGCTACACGGTCCGTTAGGCGCGGCCCGGCTGCGTCACGCAGGGGCGCGTTCAGGCGCCCGTGACCGATTGCGCGCGGCGCGACATTGCGCGCCGAATGGCTGCGCACGACGTCACCGAGGCTGGCGAGAATCGGAGGCGACGCCGCGCCCCCGGAGGGCCGCGACGCGATCCGCCGGCAAAGCACCGGCCCTGGGAGTGGGAATGACCGCAACGACCCCCGAGGAACAGTTCGAGAAGACCTTTCGTCTCGTCTGTCGTCTCGACGACGCCGACATCGACTACGTTCGCGACACCGCGGAGTGGATCCGCCGCTGCGTCGCCCGCGTGCTCGCGGTCAACCCGACCGCGACGGCCAGCGACGTCACGCCGATCGTCGTCGACATGAGCACCCGTGGCCGCTGGCGCCTGATGCGTCCGGAGACGGTGGGCGAACAGCTCGCCTTGCCGGTCCCGCCGGCTCCCGTCGCATGAGCGCGCCGCTGCATTGCCTTCGCGCCGTTGCCGCTGCCGCGCTGGTCGCGGCGAGCGGCGCCGATGCGCTCGCCGGCACGCAGTTGTTCAAGTGCATCGACGGCGGCCGCACCGTCTACCAGCAGCAAGCGTGCTCGGTGAGCTCGCAGCCGGACGGCGCGGCGAGCGCGCCCCGCATCGCCGCCAAGGCGAGTGCGCCGCTCGGCGACGCGGTCTCGGCCGCGCCGCGCAAGCTCAGGTCGCCTGCTTCGCCTGCTTCAGGCGTGCCCGCCACGCCCCGATGAAGACGAGCACGCCCGGGAGCAGGATCGCTCCCCAGATGATCTTGTCGAGGTGTTCCTTCACCCACGGGATGTTGCCGAACAGGTAGCCCGCGAGCGTGATGGACGCGATCCAGAGCGCACCGCCGCTGACGTCGTAGAGGGTGAACCGGCTGCGCGTCATCTGCGCGACGCCGGCGACGAAGGGCGCGAAGGTGCGCAGGAACGGCATGAAGCGCGCGGCGATGATGGTCACGCCGCCGTACTTCTCGTAGAACGCGTGCGCCTGGTCGAAGGCGCGCTTGTTGAACCAGCGCGAGTCCTCCCAGGCGAAGACGCGTGGGCCGATCGCCCGGCCGATCGCATAGTTGCTCTGGTTGCCGAGCACGGCCGCGATCCAGAGCAGGATCAGCACCACCGGCAGGCTCATCAGTCCGGCGGCGCACATCGCGCCGACGACGAAGAGGAGCGAGTCGCCGGGCAGGAACGGCATCACCACGACCCCCGTCTCGACGAAGATGATCGCGAAGAGCAGCGCGTAGACCCACGCGCCGTAGGCGCGAACGAAAGTCGCGAGGTGAACGTCGATGTGGAAGACGAAGTCGAGCACCGAGCCAAGCATGTCCATGCGGCGGGATTATCGCGGCGCGCCGGCGGCGCCTCGCGCCTGCGGCTACGGCGTCGCTTCGGCGGCGTCGTCGAGCGCGGCGACCGCGGCGAACCAGGCTTCGAGCCCGGGCGGATGCGGCGCCTCGGCGTCGGCGCCGCGCCAGCGACGCTTCAGCTGGTTGGCGGCGGCGTGCAGCTGCCAGAGAAGCTCCTCGGCCAGCGCCCAGAGCTCGACACGCAAGTGCGCGTCGGTGCCGACCTCGGCGGCGATCGCGCTGAGCTGCTCGCGCGTGACACCAGCGTCGTAGAGCATCCGCTGCAGGGTGGCGTTCTGCGCGTCGACCGATGCCACCAGCGCCGCCTGCGCACCGTCGAGCGAGCCGCCCAGCGCTTCGCTCGAAGAGCGCCAGAGCGCGAGGACGTCGGCGAGCTGCAGCAGCCGGGCGACCACCACCTCGGCGTCGATTCCTTCGCCGTCGGCCGCCTCCGCCGGAACGGCGAGCAGGCGGTGCACCGCAGCGACATGAGCGGCGGCGTAGCGGCGTGGATTGATTCGCAGCAGCAGCGAAACGCGCTGCTCGGGAAGGCGGCGCGCGCCGTCGAACATCGCCGTGACGACCTCGGCCAGGGCGAGGACGCGACCGAGCGGGCTGATCGCGTCGCCGGCGAGGCCGCGCGGATAGCCGGAGCCATCGAGGCGCTCGTGGTGCTCGACGATGGCGCGAACGATCTCCTTCGAGTACTCGGGGAAGCGATCGACGAGCATCGACGAGGTCAGCGGATGCACGTAGACGGGCCGCAGCTCGTCGCCGCTCAGCCGCTCTTCGGAATCGAGCAGCCCGGGCGCGATGTGCAGCATGCCGAGGTCGTGCAGCAGGCCGGCGACGGCCGCTTCGCGGACGTCGACCTTGGCGCCGCCGCTTTCGCGCACCAGGTGGGCGCTGAGCAGGGCCATCAGGATGCTGTGGTCGAACAGCGCCGGCCGCGTCTCGCGCGCCAGCGTCAGGTGCAAGGCGACGGGCTTGGTCAGCCGTACCGAGGCGACAGCGTCGATCAGCGCCTTGCCCGCGGCGCCCTCGGGGGCCATGCGCGCGAAGAACGGCCAGCGCGCCACCGCGGCGCGCGCGGCGGCCTCGAGCGAAGCCGCGTCGACGCCGGGGCCCGGGTCGATGCACTCGTCGAGCGGCAGCGAGAGGCGGTGCGAGACGAGGCGGTCGTACAGGGTCTGGTCGATCGTCACCCCGCCCTCGAGCAGCTTGACGCCCTGGGCGTTGTAGATCGGCTGCGAGGTCCTGACCTGGCGCTTCGCGCCGAGCTCGGCGACCGCGTTGACGAACGCCGGCGGGGCCTCGCTGCCTGCTTCGGGCGCCGCCGGCGCAACGCTGTCGCTCATCGCAGGGAAGCTAACACGAGCCGCGCCCGCCGGTGACCGGCGCCGCGGCCACTGTGCGAAATCTGCGCCAACTCCGGCGCAGACCAGGGGCGCGAAGGCCAGCGCCGGAGCCACCTCGGCACGCTTTCTACAATGCAGCGATGAACGCCGTGCTCGAGCCTCGCGTGCGCCGGCCCATCCGCGAGCTGCCGAGCGAGCTGGTCAGCCAGATCGCCGCCGGCGAGGTCGTCGAGCGGCCGGCGTCGGTAGTCCGCGAGCTGCTCGACAACGCCGTCGACGCCGGCGCGACCCACATCACGGTTCGCCTGACCGGCGGCGGGATCCGCGCCATCGTCGTCGAGGACGACGGCCACGGCATCCCGGCCGAAGAATTGCCGGCCGCGCTGCGCCGCCATGCGACCAGCAAGATCGCCTCGCTCGCCGAGCTCGAGGGCGTCGCGACGATGGGCTTTCGCGGCGAGGCGCTGGCGGCGATCGCCTCGGTCGCCGACGTGACGCTGACGAGCCGCAGCGACGACGACGCGCACGCGACCCGGCTCGATGCGATGAGCGGCGAGCTCTCGCCCGCGCCACGCAGCGTCGGCACCACGGTCGAGGTGCGCGAGCTCTTCTTCAGCACGCCGGCGCGGCGCAAGTTCCTGAAGACCGAAGGCACCGAGCTCGCGCACTGCGTCGAGGCCGTGCGCCGCCACGCCCTGGTCCGGCCCGACCTGGCGTTCGCGGTCTGGCACGACGGCAAGGCGATCGCGCGCTGGGCGCGCGCCAGCGCCGAGGGCCGCACCGACGACCTGCTCGGCGCGACCTTCGCCGCGCACAGCCGGCCGGTCAGCGTCGACCTCGGCGGCCTGGCGATCACCGGCCGCACCGGCACGCCGGAATCCGCGCGCACGCGCGCCGACCTGCAGTACGTCTACGTCAACGGCCGGCACGTTCGCGACAAGCTGATCGCGCACGCGGTGCGCGCCGCGTACGACGATGTCCTGCACGACGGCCGCCAGCCGACGTACCTGCTCTTCATCGCGGTCGCGCCGGAGCGCGTCGACGTCAACGTCCACCCGACCAAGGTGGAGGTGCGCTTTCGCGATTCGCGCGAGGTGCACGAGGCGGTCCGCAAGGCGGTCGCGGCCGCGCTCGCCGCCGCGCCGGGTGCGCGCTCGCTGCACGACAACGGACCTCCTTCGCCGCTGGCAGCGACGGCCGACGCGGCGTTCGCGCAACGGCCGCTGCGCTGGGCCGAGTCGTCGGCAGCGACGACGACGCTGCGCGCGGCCGAGCCGGAAACACCGGCTTGGCTGGTCGGCCCGTCGTCCGCCCCCTCGCCTTTCTTTGCGTCTGCTGGCCGCGACGCCGATTGGCCGCTCGGCCGCGCCCTCGCCCAGGTCGCCGGCACCTTCATCCTCGCCGAGAACGCCAACGGCCTGGTCATCGTCGACATGCACGCCGCGCACGAGCGGATCGTCTACGAGCGGCTGAAGGCGGGCTTCGACGGCGCGGCGACGGCGCAGCAACCGCTCCTGATTCCGGCGACATTCGCCGCGAGCGAGGCCGAGATCGCGACCGCCGAAGCGCACACCGACACGCTGCGCGCGCTCGGGCTCGATCTGGCGCCGCTCGGCAGCGCATCGCTGGCGCTGCGCTCGGTGCCGGCGGCGCTCGCCGGCGGCGACGTCGTCGAGCTGGCCCGCGCGGTGCTCGCCGAGCTGGCCCAGGTCGGCACCAGCGACGTCCTCGTCCGCGCCCGCGACGAGCTGCTCTCGACCATGGCCTGCCACGGCGCCGTGCGCGCCAACCGCGCCCTGACGATCGCCGAGATGAACGCGCTGCTGCGCGACATGGAACGCACCGATCGCGCCGACCAGTGCAACCACGGCCGGCCGACCTGGCGCCAGGTGACGCTCGCCGAGCTCGATCGCCTGTTCTGGCGCGGCCGATGAAGCCGCCGACGCGCGTGCCGGCGCCGCCGCGAAGGCGCACCGAACCTTCGCCCTCGCCTGGGCCTGCGCCGTCGCCGGCGCCGTCTACATCGACGTCGACATCGCACGCTGACGGCAGCCTGCGCCTGTCCAAGCGCATGAGCGAGCTCGGCATCGCCTCGCGGCGCGAGGCCGACGAGTGGATCGCGCGCGGCTGGGTGCGCGTCGACGGCCGCGTCGTCTCGGAGCTCGGCTCGCGCGTCCTTCCCGGCCAGCACATCACGCTCGATGCGCGCGCGCGCAACCTGCAGGCGCAGCTCGTCACGGTGCTGCTGAACAAGCCGGTCGGCTACGTCAGCGGCCAGGCCGAGGACGGCTACCAGCCGGCGCGCGTGCTGGTCACGGCCGATCGCCAGTGGCGCGACGACAGCTCGGGAATCCGCTTCCTGCCCCAGCACCTGCGGAGCCTCGTCCCCGCCGGCCGGCTCGACATCGATTCGGTAGGCCTGCTCGTGCTGACGCAGGACGGTCGCGTCGCCCGCCAGCTGATCGGCGAGGACAGCACGATCGAGAAGGAATACCTGGTCCGCGTCGCCACGCGCAGCGGCGCGCCGTTGACGGCCGAAGCGATGACGCTGTTGCGCCACGGCCTCGAGCTCGACGGCGAAGCGCTTCTTCCCGCCGTCGTCGAATGGGTCAACGACGACCAGTTGCGCTTCGTGCTGCAGGAGGGCAAGAAACGCCAGATCCGGCGCATGTGCGACGCCGTCGGCCTGCAGGTGCTCGGCCTGAAACGCGTCCGCATCGGCGCCGTCGCGCTCGGCCCCCTGCCGAGCGGACAGTGGCGCTACCTGCGCCTCGACGAGCGCTTCGGCGTGCCGACGCGCTAGTGAATGTTGAGGTGGCCGCCGAACAGGCCGAGCAGGCCGATGATGATGAGGTAGATCGCGACGATGAAGTTGAGCAGTCGCGGCACGACCAGAATCAGGATGCCGGCGATCAGGGCCACGAGCGGGCCGATGGCGAGGGTCATGTTCATGCGGGGTGTCCTGGCGAAGAGAAGGCGCGGCCTCTCTCTTACTGTATCCGACGCAGCGACGACACCTGGCGGGTCAGCCCGCCCATGCGTGCGTAGCGGCCGGGACGATAGACCGCGCAGCTGCCGCCGAAGCGGCGTTCGGTGCAGA
>JBDTPG010000054.1:0-15603 GCA_039932815.1 Caldimonas sp. | reverse complement strand
CCGCGCCGGTGGCGGGCGCCGCGGCCTTCGCCGGAGCCGCCTTGATTTGCCGCAAGCGCCGCCGCGGCCAGGCTCGCAGAATCCGCGGGCACCCGCGCCTGCACCGATTCCCTCCGCCACCATGCCCGCGATATTCAGCGCACCGACCAACGCCTTCGCGACGCGCGTCGATGCGCGTCGCCGGTCGTTGGTCGTCACCGCGCTCGGCGCCGTCGGCGGCGCGGCTCTGTGGGCGCCGCCCTCCCGCGCGGCGGCCTTTCCGACGCGCCCGGTGCGGATCGTCGTGCCGTATTCGGTCGGCGTCGGCCCCGACGTGGTCGCGCGCAGCGTCGCCGAGCGCCTCGCCCGCGTCTGGGGGCAGACGGTGCTGGTCGACAACAAGCCCGGCGCGTCCGGCATCGTCGCCTTCTCGGAGGTGCGCCGGACGCCGGCCGACGGCCACACGCTGTTTCTCGCCGACACGGCGACGCTCGCGGTCAATCCGCTGCTGCACGCGAGCTTGCCCTACGACCCGCAGCAGGACCTGACCGCGCTGACGATGCTCTTTCGCGCCACATTCCTGTTCTGGGTGGGGGGCTCGAGCCCGATCCGCAGCATCGCTGGCCTGCTCGACGCCGCGCGAGCGGCGCCCGGCCGCATCAGCTACGCGACGCTCGGCAACGGTCACGCAATGCACCTGGCGATCGAGACCTTCGCCCGCAGCGCCGACATCCGCATGCTGCATGTCCCGTTCAAGGACGGCGGCGCGATGCTCAGTGCGGTGGCCAGCGGCGACGTCGACTTGACGACCCTCAGCCTCAACACCGTCGCCGGGCTGATGGCGAGCGGGCGACTGCGGCCGCTCGCGGTCGCGGCGCGGCGCCGTCTCCCCGACCTCCCCGACGTCCCGACGCTGGTCGAGGCCGGCGGTCCCGCGGTCGAGATGCATCCCTGGGCGGCGCTGATGACGGTGGCGCATACGCCTGCCGCGATCGTCGACCAGCTGCGCCAGGACCTCGGCGCGGTCCTCGCCGACCCGACGGTGCGCAGCCGCGCGGCCCTGGCCGGCTTCGAGATCACGCCGTCGACGCCGCGCGCGGTGAGCGAGCGCGTCGATGCCGACGTCGCCCTCTACGCGCCGCTCATCCGCGAAGGGCGGGTCGCACAGCTCTGACCGCCGTATCGAACGCCGCCGGGCACCGATGCTGTCGCCCGCGCTAGTCGAAGGACTCGCGGCGGCGCACTTCGCAGATGAAGTCTTCGAGCTCGGGGTCCAGCGCGTTGCGCGCGAGGACGATGCCGATCGGCCGGCCGGCCTCGACCACCGGCATGTGGCGACAGCCGTGCAGGTGCATCAGGGCGAGGGCGTGCCCGAAGGTGTCGCCGGGGTCGACCGTCATAGGCGTGCGGGTCATGACTTCGTCGACGCGGACCGCGCCGGGGTCGAGGCCGGCGGCGACGACGCGAACGACGACGTCGTGCTCGGTGAGGATCCCCGTCACGCGCTCGTCGTCGACGACGACGACCGCGCTGGCGGCGTGGCCGAGCATCAGCCGGGACGCTTCGAAGACGGTCAGGCGCGGCGCCACCGTGACGAGGTCTTCCCGCCTCAGCAACAGCCCGATCCGCTCCGACAGCATGGCCCGGCCTCATTCCTCCGAAGGTCAACCCTAAGCGCCGGGGCGCGCGACCGCTTGACCCTGCACAAGGTGAGGCCAGATATTCCTGGCGATGCATCGCCCGCCGAACCGTTGCGGCGCACCGAGGTCGGCGTCAATTTGAGCAAGGTCAAGAAGGTCGGGGCGTCGAGGTCTACGCTGTGTCCATGAGCCCTGCACGCGAGCCGCCCCGCACCAAACCGCCGAGCGCGCCTGCGGATGGCTTCGAGGTGCTCGACGACTGCCATCGGATGACGCTCGCCGCGCTCGACTGCCTCGAGCGGCTGGTCGCCCAGATCGAGCGCCGCGAGATCGACGCGGCAGCGAGGACGATCGCCGGAGAGATCGTCCGACATTTCTCCGAGATGGTGCGCCAGCACCATGAGGACGAGGAGCGTCATGTCTTTCCGGCGCTTGTTTCGAGCAGCGACCGCGAGGTCGTCCAGGCGGTGCTCCGTCTGCAGCAGGACCACGACTGGCTCGAGGAGGACTGGATGGAGATCTCGCCCCACCTCGACGCCGTGGCCTGCGGCCAGTCGTGGTACGACGTCGACGTCCTCCGCGAGGGCGTGGCCATCTTCGCGGCGCTGTCGCGCGATCACATCGCGCTGGAAGAATCGTTGCTCTACCCGCAGGCGCGGGCGCGCCTCGATGCCGGCGAGCGGCGCGCGATGGGCCGCGAGATGGCGGCGCGCCGGCGCCACGCACGCGGCAGCGGGCGCAAGCCCGCCTGAGCCCGGGCGCGCTGCGCCACGGGCCCTCGACGGGCCCTTAGCGCGCCGCCGTCACCATTCCGAGCTGGTGCGGCAGCCAGATCGAGAGCGGCGGCCAGTAGGTGACGATGACGAGGAAGACCAGCATCGTCAGCAGCCACGGCCAGGTCGCGACCGTCAGCTCGGTGATCCCCATGCGCGTGATCCCCGAGGCGACGTAGAGGTTGAGGCCGACCGGCGGGTGGCACATGCCTACCTCCATGTTGACCACCATCAGGATGCCGAAGTGCACCGGGTCGATGCCGAGCTTCATCGCGATCGGGAACAGGATCGGCGCCAGGATCAGGACGATCGACGACGGCTCCATGAAGTTGCCGGCGGCGAGCAGCAGCACGTTGGCGATCAGCAGGAAGCCGATCAGGCCGATGCCGGTGCCGATCATCGCGTCGGCCATCGCCTGCGGGATGTTCTCGTGCGTCATCAGGAACGAGAACAGCATCGCGTTGGTGATGATGTAGAGCAGCATCGCGCTCATGTTGGCCGAGGCGAGCAGGACGCGCGGGACGTCCTTCAGGCGGAGGTCCTTGTAGATGAAGACCGCGGCGACGAAGGCCCACACCGCGCTCATCGCCGCCGCCTCGGTCGGCGTGAAGAGCCCGGTGTAGATGCCGCCCATGACGATGACGATCAGCGCCAGGCCCCAGAACGACTCGCGGAACGCCTTCAGCCGCCCCGCCCAGCTCACCTTCGGCTGGCGCGGGTAGTTGTTGCTGCGCGCGCGGTACCAGGTGGTCAGGCCCAGCATCGTCGCCAGGACGATGCCCGGGATGATCCCGGCCATGAAGAGCGCGCCGACCGAGGTGTTGGTCGACACCGAGTACATCACCATCACGATCGACGGCGGGATCAGGATGCCGAGCGCGCCCGAGGTCGTGATGACGCCGGCGCCGAAGCGCTTCGGAAAGCCGGCGCGCACCATCGCCGGCAGCAGGATCGAGCCGATCGCGACGACGGTCGCCGGCGAGGAGCCGGAGACGGCCGCGAACAGCGCGCAGGCGAGCACGCCGCCGAGCCCGAGCCCGCCGTGGAAGTGGCCGACCATCGACATGGCGAAGCGGATCATCCGTTTCGCGACGCCACCATGGGTCAGGAAGTTGCCGGCGAGGATGAAGAACGGGATCGCCATGATCTCGAACTTCTCGATGCCCGTGAACAGCTTCAGCGCCACCGATTCGATCGGCACCTGGGTCATGAAGAAGAGGAACGAGAGGACGGTGAGGCCGAGCGAGATCGAGATCGGCATACCGGTGAGCATGAGCAGGACGAGCAGCACGAAGATGAGGACGGTGTTCATGGCTGGTCGTCCTTCTTCGCGCCGGCAGCATCGGGCGTGTCGCGCGGATGGAGGTCGTCCTCCATCCGGTAGATCTTGTCTTCCTCGCCGGGCGGCAGCTGCCCGGGTTCCTCGATCCCCTCGACCTTGCCCTGATCGTGGTGCGGCAGCTCGCCGGTGCGCAGGAACCCCCAAGTGACCTGCAGGAAGCGGAAGCACATCAGGTACGAGCCGAGCGGGACCGCCGAGTAGACGATCCAGGTCGGCGCCTCGAGGTCCGGGGTCGTCGGCCCCTCTGGCAGGTCGCCGGTCGCGAGGCCGAGCAGCTTGAAGATCGCCCAGTGCGCACCGTTCTCCCAGACGAAGGTCGCACCCAGCGTGCCGACGATCGCGGTGAAGGTGGCGCCCGCGAGCAGGCCGAAGACGATGAACTTGGCGCGATGGCGATCGCTCAGCCGGTTGATCAGCACGTCCACGCCGACGTGGATGCCGGTGCGAACGCCGTAGGCCGCGCCGAACTTCGCCATCCAGACGAACATGATGATGCAGAGCTCTTGCGCCCAGCCGAAGTTGAGCGAGAGCACCCAGTCCTGCACCCCCGGGATCGGCACGCCGCTCGCGTAGCGATGCACGACGGCGACGAAGATGATCACCGTCGCCGCCCCCATCAGCAGCGAGATCAGCCACTCCTCCAGGTGGTCGAGCACCTTCAGCATCGCGAACTCCTCCCGAGAGCGGGCACGACAGGACGCCGCCGGGCGCGGCGCCGGCGGCCGGGGCTTTTCTCAGCTACAGCTTGGCCGGATCGAAGCCGGTCTCCTTGTAGACCGAGTCGATCATTTCCTTGCCGATCCGCGACTCCATGTCCTTGTGCACCTTGAGCATCGCCTTCTTGAGGACGAGCCGCTCGGCCGGCGTCAGCACGACGACCTGGCTCTTGCCGGACTTCTTCACCTGCTCGAGCGCGTTGTCGTTCTCTTCCTGGGCGATCTTGTTGGCGAAGTCGGTCGCCTCCTTCATCGCTTGCTCGAGCTGGCCGCGCACATCGGCGGGCAGGCCGTCCCAGAACTTCTTGTTGGTGATGACGGCGTAGCCGAGGTAGCCGTGGTCGGAGACCGTCACGACCTTCTGCACCTCGTGCATCTTCTGGGTGTAGAGGTTCGAGTGCGGGTTCTCGGTGCCGTCGACGACGCCCGTCTGCAGCGCCTGGTAGACCTCGGAGAACGCCATCACCTGCGGCAGCGCGCCGACGGCGCGCATCTGCGCCTCGAGCACCTTCGACGACTGGATCCGCATCTTCATGCCCTTGAAGTCGTCCGGCGTTCGCAGCACCTTGTTGGCCGAGAACGACTTGAAGCCGTTGTCCCAGAACGCCAGGCCCTTGATGCCCTTGGCATCGAGCTTGCCCAGCAGCTGCTTGCCGACCGCGCCTTGCGTGACCTTGTGCAGCTCGGCGGTGTTGTCGAAGATGAACGGCAGGTCGAAGACCTCGAATTCCTTGACCCCGAGCGGGCCGAACTTGGCGAGCGACGGCGCGAGCATCTGCACCGCGCCGAGCTGCAGCGCCTCGAGCTCCTCCTTGTCCTTGTAGAGCGTCGAGTTGGCGTAGACCTCGACCTTGACCTTGCCCTTGGTCAGCTCCGCGGCGCGCTTGGCGAAGAACTCGGACGCCTTGCCCTTGGGCGTGTCGTTGGCGACGACGTGACTGAACTTGACGACGATCGGCGCCTGCGCCAGAGCGCTGGCGCCGAAACCGAGCGTTGCCGCGAGCGCGGCGACCAGCGCCACCGCACGGCGACGCGACGTTCCTGCTTTCATGGTTCTCTCCTTCAAATAATCGGGGTAACGCGTCACTTCCAGCCCATCGCGACCATCTTGCGGCGCAAGAACGCGATCTGGGTCGAGAGCGGCAGCTGCTTGGGGCAGACGTCGTGGCAGCCCAGCAGCGACATGCAGCCGAACACGCCGTCGTCGTCGCCGATGAGCTCGTAGAAGTCCTCGTCGTCGCGAACGTCGCGCGGATCGAGGCGAAAGCGCGCGATCTTGTTGAGGCCGACGGCGCCGACGAAGTCCTCGCGCATTCGCGCCGTGCCGCACGCGGCGACGCAGCAGCCGCACTCGATGCAGCGGTCGAGCTCGTAGATCTTCTCGGCGAGCTCGGGCTCCATGCGCGCCTCGAGCCGCGTCAGGTCGGGGCTGGCCTCCTGCTGATGGACCCAGGTCTGCAGCCGCTCGCTCATGCCGCGCATCCAGCTGCCGGTGTCGACCGAGAGGTCGCCGATCAGCTTGAAGACGGGCAACGGCGCGAGCGTGAACTCGGCGCCGAGGTTCTTGGTCAGCGTGCGGCAGGCCAGCGCCGGCCGGCCGTCGACCAGCATGGCGCAGCTGCCGCAGATGCCGGCGCGGCAGACGAAATCGAACTGCAGCGACGGATCGAGCTTCTCGCGGATCTCGCTCAAGGCGATGAAGAGCGTCATGCCGGCGGCGTCGAGCAGGTCGTAGGTCTGCCAGTGCGGCGCGACCTCGGGCCGGTGCGGATCGAAGCGCAGGATGCGGATCTTGAGCAGGCGCATCGCCGTCTCGGCGACCGCGACGGTCGACGGTGCGAGCGCCGGTGCGACCGGGTAGATCGGGATCTTCACGACAGCGGCTCGTCGATGCGCTCGTTGCGACCGCGCAGCGTGGCGGGCAGCAGCTCGTCGTACGGCATCAGGGCGCGCTGCACCTCGAAGCGCGGCGCGTCCTTGAGCCGATCGCGCAGCGCCGCGACCTCGGCCGTGCGTGCCGGGGTGTCCGGGTGATCGAGGTAGTCCTTGTTGCCGTAGCCGCGCCAGCCGGGCGGCAGCTCCATGGCCTTGACGTCGAGCGCCTCGTAGTCGAGCGTCGGCAGCGAATCGCTCTCGTGCTTCCAGGTCGCGAGCGTGCGCTTGAGCCAGCCGGCGTCGTCGCGGCGCGGGAAGTCCTCGCGAAAGTGCGCGCCGCGGCTCTCGCTGCGCTGCAGCGCGCCGTGGGCGACGCAGAGCGCGAGCTTCAGCATCTTCTTGACGCGGTAGGCGGTCGCGAGCTCGGGGTTGGCGCCTGCCGACGCGTGGCGCAGGCCGATGCGGCGGCTGCGCTCGAGCAGGACCTGGAGCTGGTCGACGGCGGCGCCGAGCTCGGCGCCGGTGCGGAAGATGCCGACCTTGGCGGTCATGATGTCCTGCATCGCCGCCTTGATCGCCGAGGCGTCCTCGTGGCCGTCGGCACCGGCGACGATGCGGTCGAGCTTGGCCTGCTCGGCGGCGACGAGCTCGCGCACCAGCCCGGTCGGGATGCGCACGTCGTTGGCGGCGTCGTCGCAGAAGTCGGCGATGAAGTCGCCGACGATCATCCCCGCGACCACGGTCTCGGCGACCGAGTTGCCGCCGAGCCGGTTGAAGCCGTGCATGTCCCAGCAGGCGGCCTCGCCGGCCGCGAACAGGCCCTTCAGCGTCGAGCTCTGGCCGGTGTGGTCGGTGCGGACGCCGCCCATGGTGTAGTGCTGCGCGGGCCGCACGGCGATCATCTGCTCGACCGGATCGATGCCGAGGAATGACTCGCAGATCTCCTTGACCTCGCGCAGGTTCTTCTCGATGTGGGCGCGGCCGAGCTGGGTGATGTCGAGCCAGAGGTGCTCGCCGAAGCGCGACTGCGCGCCCTTGCCCTTCCTGATGTGCGTCTCCATCCGCCGCGAGACGACGTCGCGCGAGGCGAGCTCCTTCTTCTCGGGCTCGTAGTCGGGCATGAAGCGGTGGCCGTCGACGTCCTTCAGCAGGCCGCCGTCGCCGCGGCACCCTTCGGTGACGAGGATTCCGGCCGGGAAGATCCCGGTCGGGTGGAACTGCACCGCCTCCATGTTGCCGAGCGTGGCGACGCCGGTCTCGAGCGCGATCGCGGTGCCGATGCCCTCGCAGATGACGGCATTGGTGGTGACGCGGTAGAGCCGCCCGGCGCCGCCGGTGGCGATCGTCGTCGCCTTCGCCACGTACGCGCTCAGCTCGCCGGTGACGAGGCTGCGGACGACGGCGCCGTAGCAGCGCCCGCCGTCGTGGATCAGCGCGATCGCCTCCATCCGCTCGTGGACCGGGATCTGCTCGGCGATCGCGCGGTCGCTGACCGCGAACAGCATCGCGTGGCCGGTGCCGTCGGAGACGTAGCAGGTGCGCCACTTCTTGGTGCCGCCGAAGTCGCGCTGCGCGACCAGGCCGTGCGCCTCGTCGCGCTCCGTGAGCGTGACCTTCTGGCCGTTGATGATCACCTGGCGATCGCCGCGCGCGACCCGACTCCACGGCACGCCCCACGCCGCGAGCTCGCGCACCGCCTTCGGCGCGGTGTCGACGAACATCCGCACGACGCGCTGGTCGGCGCCCCAGTCGCTGCCGCGCACGGTGTCCTCGAAGTGGACGTCCTCGTTGTCGCCCTGTCCCTTGGTGACGTTGGCGAGCGAGGCCTGCATGCCGCCCTGCGCCGCCGCCGAATGCGAGCGCTTGGGCGGCACGAGCGAGAGGATCATCGCTTCGTGGCCGCGCCGCTTCGCGCCGATCGCGACGCGCAGGCCGGCGAGGCCGCCGCCGATCACGAGCACGTCGGTGTAGACGATCTTCACGGCCGCACCCACGCCGGCGTGTAGCGCTCGCCCGCACGATCGGCGTGCTCGACGCCGATCCTGATGTAGGCCGCGAGCGTCGCCACGCCGAGGACGAGGAAGAACGCGGTCAGCACCCACTTGAGCGTCTTCAGGCGGCGTCGTGTCGCGTTCGCATCGGGCCCGGTGAACCAGCCCCACTTGACCGCGAGCCGGTACAGGCCGATGCCGCCGTGCAGCTCGACGACGAACAGCAGGATCAGGTAGAGCGGCCAGTAGTGCTGGCTCCAGACGCGGTCGGCGCTCTCGAACGGACCGATCAGCTCGGGCCGGGTCAGCATCGCGTGCAGGTGGATCGAGGCGAGGAAGAACATCGCGAAGCCGGTGACGACCTGCCACCACCAGAGCGTCGTGTCGGCGTGCTTCATCGTCCCCGCGTGGTCGCGAAACGCGCGGTACTGGCGGTAGTCGATCGGGAACTTGCGGACCGCCAGCATCGCGTGGACGACGAGCAGGGTCAGCACGCCCGAGACCGCGAGCGAGACGATCCAGGGATACGAGCGGCCGAACACGAAGTAACCCTCGAAGAAGCGGGTCACCGTCCACATCGCGTCCTTGCCGAGCAGGATCGACGAGACGAAGAACATGTGTCCCCACATGAAGAGCGCCAGCAGCAAGCCGCTCGCGCTCTGCATCCAGTCCAGGCGTGCCGGCCAGCGACTCTTGCGGTCGTGACGCGCGCGCGCTGCGTCGGCGGCGAGCAGGGAACCGGTGGTCATCGACGCTCGGTGGTGGTGAGGGCGGGGCGATCTTCGCGCTTGGCCGCGGCTTGCCATTGACGCAGGTCAACCCCACCTGCCGAGCCGCCATCAGGGCAAACCGCAGGGTCGGCGGCGGTCGACGCGGCCCGACTGATCGATCGACTTTTGTTCTGCGACAAACCCGCGCGTCGACCGCGCCACTACCGTGACCGCCCCGCTGCACGCCTTCGTTCAAGGAGATTCGTCGATGCGAACCGATCCGGTGACTGCCCCGATCCGCCCCACCCTCTCGCCCTGGTTTCCGCGCGGCGCCACGCTGCTGCACGACCCCGAGCTGAACAAGGGCACCGCCTTCACGGAAGAAGAGCGCGACCTCCTCGGCCTGAAAGGCCTGCTGCCGCCGCATGTGTGCAGCCAGGCCGAGCAGGTCGAGCGCGTGCTCGGCAACTTCCGGCGCCTCGAGAGCCCGCTCGAGAAGTACATCTTCATGACGGCGCTGCACGACCGCAACGAGGCGCTCTTCTTTCGCATCGTCACCGAGAACCCCGACGAGATGATGCCGATCATCTACACGCCGACGGTCGGCCTCGCGTGCCAGAAGTTCGGCCACATCTTCCAGCGCCCGCGCGGCATCTTCGTCACCGCCAAGGATCGCGGCCAGGTCAAGTCGCTGCTGCGCAACTGGCCGCACCGCGACGTCGCGATGATCGTCGTCACCGACGGCGAACGCATCCTCGGCCTCGGCGACCTCGGCTCGAACGGCATGGGGATTCCGGTCGGCAAGCTCTCGCTCTACACGGCATGCGCCGGCGTCCATCCGTCGCAATGCCTGCCGGTGATGCTCGACGTCGGCACCAACAACCAGGCGCTGCGCGAGGATCCGCTCTACCTCGGCCTGGCGCAGCCGCGCCTGACCGGCGCCGCCTACGACGAGCTCGTCGACGAGTTCATCACCGCCGCGCGCGAGGTCTTCCCCGGCGTCGTGATCCAGTTCGAGGACTTCGCCAATCACAACGCGTTTCGCCTGCTCGAGCGTTACCGCGACCGGATCTGCACGTTCAACGACGACATCCAGGGCACCGCCGCCGTTGCGCTCGCCGGCCTGTACTCGGCGCTGCGCGTCACCGGCCAGAAGCTCGATCGCCAGCGCCTGCTCTTTCTCGGCGCGGGCGAGGCGGCCACCGGCATCGCCGATCTCGTCGTCTCGGCGATGGTCGCGGCCGGCGCCGACGAGGCGCAGGCACGGCGCTCGTGCTGGCTGTTCGACTCCAAGGGCCTGGTCGTCGCGGGCCGCCGCGGCGAGCTCGCGCAGCACAAGCTCGCCTACGCGCATGAGCACGCGCCGCAAGCCGACATCGTCGCCGCGATCCGGTCGCTCGAGCCGACGGCGCTGATCGGCGTCTCGGCGACGGGCGGCAGCTTCACGCAGGCCGTGGTCGAGGAGATGACTCGCCTCAATCCGCGGCCGATCGTCTTCGCGCTCTCGAACCCGACCTCGAAAGCGGAGTGCACCGCCGAACAGGCGTACGCCTGGAGCGGCGGCAAGGCCTTGTTCGCCTGCGGCAGCCCGTTCGATCCGGTGACGATCGATGGCCGCACCTGGGTGCCGAGGCAGGGCAACAACTCGTACATCTTTCCCGGGGTCGGCCTCGGCGCCGTCGCGATCCGGGCGCAGCGCGTCACCGACGAGATGTTCCTCGCCGCGGCCAGGGCGCTCGCCGATCAGGTGACGACGGCCGATCTCGAACAGGGCAGCCTCTACCCGCCGCTGGCGCAGGTGCGCGACGTGTCGCTGCAGCTGGCGCTCGCTGTCGCCGAGGTCGCGTTTCGGCAGGGCCACGCCGGCATCCATCGGCCGGCCTCCCTGCTCGCCTACCTCCAGTCGTGCATGTACGACCCGGCCTATCCGATGTACGCATGAGCGCCGCGCGAGCGAGGTCGGCTCGCAGCGAGTTCGGTTGATTTGGCGCAAACCCCGCGGGTGCGCGCTTCCCTAGGCTCGGTCCGCGGGCCCAACAAGGAACACCGATGCTGCAGATCAGGATCCACGGACGCGGCGGCCAAGGCGTCGTCACGGCGGCCGAGATGCTCTCGATCGCCGCGTTCGAGCAAGGCCGGCACGCGCAGGCGTTCCCGAGCTTCGGCTCGGAGCGCACCGGCGCACCCGTGGTCGCGTTCTGCCGCATCGACGATCGCGAGATCAGGCTGCGCGAGCCGATCCTCGCTCCCGACGTGCTGATCGTCCAGGACCCGACCCTGCTGCACCAGGTCGACGTCTTCCAGGGGCTGCAGCCCGACGGCTACGTGCTCATCAACAGCAAGCGCAGCTTCGACGAGCTCGGCGTCGGCGAGATCGCGAAGCGTTTTCGCCACGAGAGGCTGCTGACGGTTCCCGCCACCGAGATCGCGATGAAGCACCTCGGCCGGCCGCTGCCGAACGCGGTCCTGCTCGGCGGCTTCGCCGCGCTCGCCGGCATCGTGACGCTCGACGCCGTCGCGCATGCGATCCGCGCCAAGTTCAGCGGCAAGGTCGCCGAGGCCAACGTCGCCGCCGCCACCGAGGCCCATCAGGTCGTCCGTCACGCCATGCTCGAGGTCGCCCATGCTCAAGCAGATTGAGGGTTCGCACGCCGTTGCCGAGGCGGTCGCGCTCTGCCGCCCGGACGTCATCTGCGCCTATCCGATCTCGCCGCAGACGCACATCGTCGAAGGGCTCGGCGAGCTGGTGAAGGACGGCACGCTGGCGCCGTGCGAATTCATCAACGTCGAGAGCGAGTTCGCAGCGATGAGCGTCGCGATCGGCTCGTCGGCAACCGGAGCGCGCACCTACACGGCGACCGCGAGCCAGGGCCTGCTCTTCATGGCCGAGGCGGTCTACAACGCCTCCGGCCTCGGCCTGCCGATCGTGATGACGGTCGCCAACCGCGCGATCGGCGCGCCGATCAACATCTGGAACGACCACAGCGATTCGATGAGCCAGCGCGACAGCGGCTGGCTGCAGCTGTTCGCCGAGACCAATCAGGAGGCGCTCGACCTGCACATCCAGGCGTTCAAGCTCGCCGAGGAGCTGTCGATGCCGGTGATGGTGTGCATGGACGGCTTCATCCTCACCCACGCCTACGAGCGCGT
This sequence comes from Caldimonas sp., assembly GCA_039932815.1. GTDB lineage: Bacteria > Pseudomonadota > Gammaproteobacteria > Burkholderiales > Burkholderiaceae_C > Schlegelella_A. The sequence continues at coordinate 3,427 of JBDTPG010000054.1, read as the reverse complement.
CGACATGCCCGAGCAGGCCGAGGTCGACGCCTTCCTGCCGCCGTACGAGCCGCGCCAGGTCCTCGACCCCGACGAGCCGGTGTCGATCGGCGCGATGGTCGGCCCGGAGGCGTTCATGGAAGTGCGCTACCTCGCCCACGCCAAGCAGCTTTCGGCGCTCGAGAGCATCCCGCGCATCGCCGACGAATTCGCGGCGCGCTTCGGCCGCAGATCGGGCGGGCTCGTGCGCGGCTACCGGTGCGAGGACGCCGAGACGATCGTCGTCGCCCTCGGCTCGGTGATCGGCACGATCAAGGAGACCGTCGATGCGTTGCGCGCCGAAGGCGTCAGCATCGGCGTCCTCGGCATCCAGTCGTACCGCCCGTTCCCGCTCGCCGCGGTCCGCGCGGCGCTTCAGGGCGCCAAACGCGTCGTCGTGCTCGAGAAGAGTTTTTGCGTCGGCCTCGGCGGCGTCGTCTCGACCGACGTGCGGCTCGCGCTCTCGGGGCTGCAACTGCACGGCTACACCGTGATCGCGGGTCTCGGCGGCCGCGCGATCACCAGGGCATCGCTCCAGCGGATGCTGCACGATGCCGTCGCCGACCGGTTGAAGCCGCTCACCTTCCTCGACCTCGACTGGCGCATCGTCGAGCGACAGCTAGAGCGCGAGGCGCAGACCCGAAGGAGCGGGCCGATCGCCGAGAACCTCCTGCGCGACGTCGGCCCGGTCGCGGCGAAGGTGGCGTGATGGACCAGCCCGTCAAGTTCTACCAGACCGGCACCTTCACCGTCGGCAACCGCCTGCTCTCGCCCGAGCAGCGCACCGTCCAGGCCCAGGTCGAGCGCAGCAACTCGCTCAATTCCGGCCACCGGGCGTGCCAGGGCTGCGGCGAGGCGCTCGGCGCGCGCTACGCCATCGACGCGGCGATGCGCGCGACGTCGAACCGGCTGATCGCCGCCAACGCCACCGGCTGCCTCGAGGTCTTCTCGACCCCGTATCCGGAGTCGTCGTGGCAGCTGCCCTGGATCCACTCGCTGTTCGGCAACGCCGCCGCGGTCGGCACCGGCATCGCCGCCGCGCTCAAGGTCAAGGCGCTGAAGTCGGGGCGAAAGCAGAGCGACGTCCGCGTCGTCGCCCAGGGCGGAGACGGCGGCACCACCGACATCGGCTTCGGCTGCCTCTCCGGGATGTTCGAGCGCAACGACGACGTGCTCTACATCTGCTACGACAACGAGGCCTACATGAACACCGGCGTTCAGCGCAGCTCGGCGACGCCGCCGGCGGCGCGCACGGCGACGACGATGGCCGTCGGCGACCAGCCCGGCGCCGATTTCGGCAAGGGCAAGAACGTGCCGCTGATCGCGATGGCGCACGAGATCCCGTACGTCGCGACGGCGACCGTCGCCGACCTGCACGACCTGGAGGCGAAGGTCGAGCGCGCGATGTCGATCCGCGGCGCGCGCTACCTGCACATCCTGGTGCCCTGCCCGCTCGGCTGGGGCTCGGCGAGCCACGACACGATCCGGCTCGCCCGCCTCGCGCGCGAGACCGGGATCTTCCCGGTCTTCGAGGCCGAGAACGGCGAGGTCACGAGCGTCAGCAAGATCCGCCGCCGCGTGCCGGTCGACGAGTACCTGCGGCCGCAGCGGCGCTTCGCCCACCTGTTCGGCGCCAAGGGCCACGCCGAGATGCTCGAGCGCATCCAGGCCGACGCGGACAAGAACATCCGCCGCTTCCACCTTCTTCAGGAAGAGAGCCCGGCATGACCATGCGAAAGCCCTTCGCGATCACGCTCGACCCCGGATCGTCGCTCGCCAACAAGACCGGTTCGTGGCGCACCGAGCGGCCGGTCTACGTCGACCGGCTGCCCCCCTGCAACGGCGAATGTCCCGCCGGCGAGGACATCCAGGGCTGGCTGTTCCACGCCGAGAGCGGCGACTACCAGGCGGCCTGGCGCCACCTGACCAAGGACAACCCGTTCCCGGCGATCATGGGGCGCGTCTGCTATCACACCTGCGAAGGCGTGTGCAACCGCGGCAAGATCGACGCGCCGGTCGGCATCAACTCGGTCGAGCGCTTCCTCGGCGACGAGGCGCTGAAGAACCGCTGGCGCTTCGAGTGGCCGACGACCGAGTCGGGCCGCCACGTGCTGATCGTCGGCGCCGGCCCTTCGGGGATGTCGGCCGCCTACCACCTGCGCCGGCTCGGCCACGCCGTCACCGTGATCGAAGCCGGCCCGATGATGGGCGGGATGATGCGCTTCGGCATCCCGAAGTACCGGCTGCCGCGCGACGTTCTCGACGCCGAGATGCAGCGCATCATCGAGATGGGGGTCACGGTCAGGCTCGGCACCAAGGTCGACGACATCGTCCGCACGATGAAGGACGGCGGATTCGCCGCCGCCTTCCTCGCCGTCGGCGCGCACATCGCCAAGCGCGCCTTCATCCCGGCCAAGGATTCGTCGCGCATCCTCGACGCGGTCGCGGTGCTGCGCTCGATGGAGGGCGAGGAGCAGCCGATGCTCGGCCGGCGCGTCGTCGTCTACGGCGGCGGCAACACCGCGATCGACGTCGCGCGCACGGCCAAGCGCCTCGGCGCCACCGAGGCGATCATCGTCTACCGGCGTACGCGCGAGAAGATGCCGGCGCACGACTTCGAGGTCGAGGAAGCGCTCGAGGAAGGCGTGATGGTCAAGTGGCTCTCGACCATCAAGCAGGCCGAAGGCGGCTCGCTGACGATCGAGAAGATGAAGCTCGACGAGAAGGGCAACCCGCAGCCGACCGGCGAGCTCGAGACGCTCGAGGCCGATTCCGTCGTCCTCGCCCTCGGCCAGGACGTCGATCTTTCGCTGCTGAACGGCGTTCCCGGACTGACGGTCGAGGACGGCGTCGTCAAGGTCGATCCGAACACCATGATGACCGGCCATCCCGGCCTCTTCGCCGGTGGCGACATGGTTCCGGCCGAGCGCAACGTGACGGTGGCGATCGGCCACGGCAAGAAGGCGGCGCGCCACATCGATGCCTGGCTGCGCGGCGCGACGCTGGCCACGCCGGTCAAGCACGCGCCGGCGACCTTCGATCGGCTCAACACCTGGTACTACACCGACGCGCCGAAGACGGTGCGGCCGCAGCTCGAGATGGCGCGGCGCACGAGCAGCTTCGACGAGGTGCAGGGCGGCCTCACCGAAGACAACGCGCTGTTCGAGGCACGCCGCTGCCTCAGCTGCGGCAACTGCTTCGAGTGCGACAACTGCTACGGCGTCTGCCCGGACAACGCGGTCGTCAAGCTCGGCCCCGGCAACCGCTTCGCCTTCAACTACGACTACTGCAAGGGCTGCGGCGTGTGCGTCGCCGAATGCCCGTGCGGAGCGATCGAGATGGTCCCGGAGGACGTCTAGCGGGCTAGAGCTCGGCGGTCGCCCCGTCGAGCAATCGCTGCAGGCCCGGC
>JBDTPG010000053.1:0-15739 GCA_039932815.1 Caldimonas sp. | reverse complement strand
GGTACTGGGCGAGGACCCGGGCCATCAGCGACTTGCCGACGCCGCCCTTTTCGCCGCCGATGAAATGGATGTTCGTCGTCATGTAGTGGATGTTATTTGCCGCCGGGGACGGCGACGTCGATCGTCTTCTCGACCACCTTGCCGGCGACCTTGACGGTGCTGCCGACGACGGCGCCGCCGACCGATACCGCGGCGCCTGCCGCCGCGCCGGCGACGCTCACCGCTGCACCCGCGACGCTGACGACGGCGCAGCCAGGCAAGGCCAGCGCAACGAGCACGACAGGAGCGACGAGCACGGCGCGCTCACGTCGGAGGATCAAGCGGTTCGAGGCCATGCGAAAGATTGTCCCCCAAGGGCAGGCGGGCGCCGCCGACTTTGCATCCGTTCGTGTCGCCGCGGCGACGGGACGGCATCACGCGGGCGGCGCTCAACCGCGGCCGACGAAGGGCATCTTGGTCGCCATGATCGTCATGAACTGGACGTTGGCGTCGAGGGGCAGGCTCGCCATGTGGGCAACCGCGTCGGCGACGTGCTGGACGTTCATCGTCGGCTCGACCGCCATCGTGCCGTCGGCCTGCGGCACGCCCTTCTTCATGCGCTCGGTCATCTCGGTCGCGGCGTTGCCGATGTCGATCTGGCTGCAGGCGATGTCGAACGGACGGCCGTCGAGCGAGGTCGCCTTGGTGAGCCCTGTGATCGCGTGCTTGGTCGCGGTGTACGGCGAGCTGAACGGCCGCGGCGCATGGGCCGAGATCGAGCCGTTGTTGATGATCCGGCCGCCGCGCGGCGACTGCGACTTCATCAGCACGAACGCCTGCTGGGTGCAGAGGAAGACGGCGGTGAGGTTGATGTCGACGACGGTCTGCCACTGCTGGATCGTCAGCTCCTCGAGCGGGATCGGCGGCGCGCCGGTGCCGGCGTTGTTGAAGAGGACGTCGAGGCGGCCGAGCTTGTCCTTGACCGTCGCGAACAGCGCCTTGACGGCCGCCGGGTCGGTGGCGTCGGTCGGCACCACCAGGGCGCGGTCGGCGGCGTCGCCGGCGGCGCTGCGCGTCGCCTCCAGCGCGTCGGCGCGGCGGCCGGCGAGGGCGACGTGAAAGCCCGCCTTGAGGAGCGCGAGCGCCGAGGCGCGGCCGATGCCGCTGCCCGCGCCGGTGACGATGGCGACTTTCTTCATGACGAACCTTTCGTGGGGGGATCGATGGGGGCGACATCGTCGCTCGACACAGCGGCGACGGGGTCGGAAGGGGCGAAGCAGTCGGTGAACGTGAACCAGAGGCTGGCGTAGAAGACGGTCAGGAAGACCAGCGTGAGCGGCGTCGCGACGAGGGTGAAGCGCTGCGGCCCGAACACGCCGACGCCGATGCTCACGACGGCCAGCAGCAGCATCCAGAGCGCCATCCAGACCAGGCCGTAGACCGCGAACGCGCCCTTGTTGCGCCAGACCGCGACGCTGCTGAAGAAAAGCGACTTGGCCCACCCCTGCTCGCCCCAGAAGACGAGGCCGGGCGCGTGCCAGAACGGGATCGACAGCGCGCCTGCGAAGAGCAGGCGCAGGACCAGGCCGAGCTGCAGATGCGGGTCGGCGACGCGCGCCGCCGCCGACTCCGACGTCGCCGACTTCGCGTCGGGCAGCGACTCGAGGAACGACTCGAGCGCGCCGCCGTCGAGCACGCCGGCGAGCCAGAAGACGAAGACGGTGGTGACGGCGTAGGCGACGCCGAGCTTCAGCAGGCCGAGCAGGCGGCGCCGCCCTCCGGTCGCGAGCTCGACGATCGAACCCGGCATCGCCGGTTGGTCGTTGCCGACGCGACGGCTCGCGATCATGAAGAGGAGCGAGCCCGCCGGCGGGAGCACGAGCAGGGCGATCGTGCCGACCAGCGGCACCAGGCTGAGGAGCAGGACGACGAACAGGCACGCCGCGAACAGCGAGGCGAAGGCAAGCGGCTGGCGCGCGAACGCCTGGAAGCTCCGGCGCACCCAGACGGCCCCCTGGCGCGCCGCGACGAGCTGGAGCTTCACGGGCGCCCCCGCGCGAGCTGCGACGGATGCCAGGGCGCCTCGCGGCGCTGCACGAGGACGCGCTCGAAGTGATCGGGATCGTGCGCGGCGAGGACGACCGCGTCGCGCGGCAGGTGCTGGTCCCACGAGCGCGAGAGCCAGAAGCGAAACGCCGCCGCGCGCATCAGCGCCGGCAGGAGGCGCACTTCCGCGGTTTCGAGTGGCCGCACCCCTTCGTAAGCGGCGACGAAGGCCGACGCGCGATCCTCGTCGAGCCGGCCCGAGGCCAGGTCGATGCACCAGTCGTTGAGGGCGACGGCGATGTCGAAGAGCAGGGTGTCGACGCCGGCGAAGTAGAAATCGAACACGCCGGCGAGCGATCGCTCGACGAACATGACGTTGTCGCGAAAGAGGTCGCCGTGGATCGCCGCGCGCGGCAGCGTCGCATACGCCGACGACGCTGCGAGGTGACGCTGGTAGGCGAGCTCGTCCTCCATGATCTCCGTCCGCTCTTGGCTCAGGTGCGGCACGACGACGGGAACGGTCTCGTTCCACCAGGGCAGCCCGCGCAGGTTCGGCTGGGCCGGAACGAAATCGCGGGCCGAGTGGTGCAGGCGCGCGAGCACCGTGCCCACGCTCGCGCAATCTTCGGCGTCGGGAGCGAGGTGGTGCTGGCCGGGCAGGCGATCGACGACGGCGGCCGGCTTGCCGGCGAGATCGAGCACCAGCGAGCCGTTTGCGCCGGCATGCGGCCGCGGCACCGGCAGCCCGTGGTCGGCGTGATGCTTCATCAACTGCAGGTAGAACGGCAGCTCGTCGGCGCGCAGGCGCTCGAACACGGTCAGGACGTAGCGGCCGTTCGCCGTGTCGGCGAAGTAGTTGGTGTTCTCGATGCCCCCCTTGCACGGCACGAGCGCCTGCAATTCACCGAGGCCGATGCTGCCGATGAGCGCGGCCGCTTCGTCGAACGTGACTTCCGTGTAGACCGCCATCCGGCGGCTCAGAATCGAAAGACGTTCCAGACGCGCTTGCCGGCCGAGCCGCGCGAGGTGCCGGGGTCGTCGCCGACGGCATGGGCGCCGTCGCCGAGCAGGATCTCGTAGCCGGGGACGCGGCCCTTCGGCTCGACCGTGACCTTCTGCAGCTGGCCGCGCACGCGCAGCTCCTCGATGCGGGCGCGGCCGTCATCGATGATCGTCCTCTTGACGACCGGCTCGCCGGCTCGACCGAGCTCGATCTCCTCGATCACCGTGGCCGGTGCCGGCGTAGCAGTCGCGCGCGCCGGCGCGGGAGGCGCAACCGCATCGGCGGCGTTCGCGGCGGGGGCGGCCAGGGCCGCGACGCAGGCCGCGAGGGCGACGACGACGCTCGTTTTCATGACGCCGATTCTAGGCTCCGCAGCATCGGCCCTCGGTGTCCCTTCCTTCACAATGGGCTGCATGGTGGACCGGACCCTGCTGCTCGTCGACGGCTCGAGCTACCTCTATCGCGCCTATCACGCGCTGCCCGACCTGCGCGGACCCGGCGGCGTTCCGACCGGCGCGATCCGCGGTGTCGTCTCGATGATGAAGCTGCTGCGCGAGCAGTACCCGGCGGCGCATGGCGCCTGCGTCTTCGACGACAAGGGCAAGACCTTCCGCGACGACTGGTACCCCGAGTACAAGGCGACGCGGACGTCGATGCCCGGCGACCTGGCCCAGCAGATCGAGCCGATCGTCGAGGCGATCAAGCTGCTCGGCTGGCCCGTCCTGACCGTGCCCGGCATCGAGGCCGACGATGCGATCGGCACGATTTCCTGCATGGCCGCCAAGGGCGGCTTCAAGGTCGTGATCTCGACCGGCGACAAGGATCTGGCGCAGCTCGTCAACGACGACGTCGTCCTCATCAACACGATGAGCAACGAGAAGCTCGACATCGACGGCGTCGCGGCCAAGTTCGGCGTGCCGCCGGAACGCATCGTCGACTACCTCGCCCTCATCGGCGACTCGGTCGACAACATCCCCGGCGTCGACAAGGTCGGCCCCAAGACGGCGGCGAAGTGGATCGCCGAGCACGGCTCGCTCGAGGGCGTGATCGCCGCCGCGCCGCAGATGAAAGGCGTTGTCGGCGAGAACCTGAGGAAGGCGCTCGACTGGTTGCCGCAGGGGCGCCGGCTCGTCACCGTCGTCACCGACTGCGACCTCTCGGGTCACGTCCTCGGCTGGCCGGAATTCGAGTCGCTGGCACTGCGCGAGATGGACGTCGATCCGCTGCTCCTGTTCTACGACCGCTACGGCTTCGCCTCGATGCGCAAGGAGCTCGAGACCGCGCTCGGCCGCGGCGGCTCGGCACGCGCGCCGGCGCCGGCCGCGGCGGCGAAGGTGCAGGCGCTCGACGCCCCGGATGCCGTGCCGTCGGAGCCGATCGTCAAGCACTACGAGACGGTGACGATGCTCGACGCACTCGATGCATGGGTCCGCCGCATCGAGGCCGCCGAGCTGACCGCGCTCGACATCGAGACCGATTCGCTCGACCCGATCCGCGCCCGCTTGGTCGGCCTGTCGCTCTCGGTCGCGCCGGGCGAGGCGTGCTATGTCCCGGTCGCGCACAGCTATGCCGGCGCGCCCGACCAGCTGGCGCTCGAGGTCGTCGTCGCTCACCTCAAGCCGTGGCTGGAGAACGCCACGGCGGCCAAGGTCGGCCACAACACCAAGTACGACGCACATGTCTTCGCCGCGCTCGGCATCGATGTGCGCGGCTACCTGCACGACACGATGCTCGCGAGCTACGTGTGGGAAGCCCACAAGGCTCACACGCTCGAGAGCCTGGCCTTTCGTCACCTCGGCCGCACCGCGCTGACCTACGAAGAAGTGTGCGGCAAGGGCGTCAACCAGATCCCGTTCGCCCAGGTCGAGGTCTCGCGCGCCGCCGAGTACGCGTGCGAGGACGCCGAGATGGCGCTGCACGTGCATCGGGCGCTCTGGCCGCAGATCGAGGCCGAGGCGGGGCTGGCCGACGTCTACCGGCGCATCGAGATGCCGACCTCGGACGTGCTCGGCCGGATCGAGCGCACCGGCGTCCTGATCGACTCGGCGCTGCTCGCCGCGCAGAGCCAGGAGCTCGCCGAGCGGATGGCGGCGCTCGAGCAGGAGGCCTACGACATCGCCGGCCAGCCGTTCAACCTCGGCAGCCCGAAGCAGATCGGCGAGATCCTGTTCGGCAAGCTCGGCCTGCCGGTCGGCAGGAAGACCGCGAGCGGCGCGCCCTCGACCGACGAGGACGTGCTGCAGGAGCTCGCCGCCGACTACCCGCTGCCGGGCAAGCTCCTCGAGCACCGCAGCCTGTCGAAGCTGAAGGGCACCTACACCGACAAGCTGCCGCTGATGGTCAACCCACAGACCGGTCGGGTCCACACGACCTACGCGCAGGCGGTCGCGGTCACCGGGCGGCTCTCGAGCAACGACCCGAACCTGCAGAACATCCCGATCCGGACGACCGAGGGCCGGCGCATCCGCGAGGCGTTCATCGCGCCGGAGGGCGCGAAGATCCTCTCGGCCGACTACTCGCAGATCGAGCTGAGGATCATGGCCCACATCTCCGGCGATGCGGGCCTGCTCTCGGCCTTCGGCGCCGACATCGACATCCATCGCGCCACCGCGGCCGAGGTCTTCGCGGTGCCGGTGCCCGAGGTCTCGCACGAGCAGCGGCGCTATGCGAAGGTGATCAACTTCGGCCTCATCTACGGCATGAGCGCGTTCGGCCTGGCCGCCAACCTCGGCATCGAGCGCAGCGCCGCGACCGCCTACATCGAGCGCTATTTCGCCCGCTATCCCGGTGTCAAGCGCTACATGGACGAGACGCGCGCGTCGGCGCTCGAGCGCGGCTACGTCGAGACGCTGTTCGGCCGGCGCGTCCACCTGCCCGAGATCAGGAAGCCCGGGCCGAGGAAGAGTGCCGCCGAGCGGCAGGCGATCAACGCGCCGATGCAGGGCACCGCCGCCGACCTCGTCAAGCTGGCGATGATCGCGGTGCAGGACGCGCTCGACCAGGAAGGCAAGGCGACGCGGATGATCATGCAGGTCCACGACGAGCTCGTCTTCGAGGTGCCCGAGGCCGAGCTGGCGTGGGCGCGAGAGGCGGTGCCGAGGATCATGGCCGGCGTCGCGACGCTGGCCGTGCCGCTGGTCGCCGAAGTCGGCGTCGGCGCCAACTGGGACGAGGCGCACTGACCCTGAGCACCGGGTCGGGCCGCCCGGGCTCGAGGGGTCGCCACTAGGGCAAAGCCCGCGTTCCTTTCTCGCCGGCGCGCCCTATCGTGCGCCCATTCGCAGCAGCCAGCCCGGGGCCTGCCATCGTCCAGCCCTTGCTCGAGGTCGAGAACGTGTCGGTCCGCTTCGGTGGGATCGTCGCGCTCGACCGGGTCTCGTTCGAGGTCGCGGCCGGCCACATCGTCGGCTTCATCGGCCCGAACGGCGCCGGCAAGACGACGATGTTCAACTGCCTGTCGCGCCTGTACTCCTTCAGCGAAGGGCGGATCGCGTTCGAGGGCCGCTCCCTGCTCGAGACGCCGCCGCACGGGATCGCGGCCCTCGGCATCGGCCGGACGTTCCAGAACCTGGCGCTCTTCAGGACCATGAGCGTGCGCGACAACGTCCTGCTCGGCGGGCACGCGCGTACCCGCACCGGCTACGTCGCCAACGCATTGCGCCTGCCCGCGGTCCGGCACGAGGAGCTGCGCCTGCGCGGCGCCGTCGACCGCCTGCTGGCCTTGCTCGAGCTCGAGCCGGTCGCCGATGTCGCGGTGATGGACCTGCCGTTCGGCACTCAGAAGCGCGTCGAGCTGGGCCGGGCGCTGGCGAGCGAGCCGAAGCTGCTCCTCCTCGACGAGCCCGCGGGCGGCCTCAACCACGAGGAGGTCGAGACGCTGATGGTGCTGCTGCGCACGATTCGCGCCGAGCTCGGGTTGACGATGCTGCTCGTCGAGCACCACATGAACATGGTGATGCGAATCTCCGACCGGGTCGTCGCGCTCGACTTCGGCAGGAAGATCGCCGACGGCACGCCGGCCGAAGTCCAGGCCAACGAGGACGTCGTCCGCGCCTACCTCGGGGTCGCGGCATGAACGACCTCGCAGCGACGGCCGGCGGCCCGCTGCTCGACGTGCGCGGCCTGGCCGCCCAGTACGGCCCGACGAAAGTGCTGCACGGCATCGACTTCGCGGTCGACGCGGCGGGCATCACGGCGATCCTCGGTGCCAACGGCGCAGGCAAGACGACGCTCCTGCGCGCCGTCTGCAACATGATCAGGACGAGCGGCGAGGTCCGCCTCGCCGGCGACCGCATCGACGGCCTGGCGACGGAGGCGATCGTGCGCCGCGGCGTCGCCCACGTCCCCGACGGCCGCGGCACCTTCATGAACCTCTCGGTCGAGGAGAACCTGCGCCTGGGCGCGCACACGCGCAAGGATCGCGGCGAGATCGGGGCCGACTGCGAGCGCATGTACGTGCACTTCCCGCGCCTGAAGGAGCGGCGCCGCCAGCAGGCGGGAACGCTTTCCGGCGGCGAGCAGCAGATGCTCGCGGTGTCGCGTGCGCTGATGCTCAGGCCGCGCCTGCTGCTGCTCGACGAACCGTCGTTCGGCCTCGCGCCGATGATCGTCCAGCAGCTGTTCGAGATCCTGAAGACGATCAACCAGACCGATCGCATCGGCATGCTGCTGGTCGAGCAGAACGCGGCGATGGCGCTCGCGCTCGCCGACCACGCGTACCTGCTCGAGACCGGCCGGGTGGTCATGTCGGGGTCGGCGGCGGAAATCCGCAGCGACGAATCGATTCGCCGCTCCTACCTCGGCTACTAGCAGCGAATGAACCAGCTCGTCCACCAGATCCTCTCGGGCCTCGCGACCGGCGGCATCTACGCGAGCGTCGCCCTCGCGCTGGTCATGATCTACCAGGCGACCCACCTCGTGAACTTCGCCCAGGGCGAGATGGCGATGTTCGCGACCTACCTCGCGTGGTCGCTGATGCAGGCCGGGGTGCCGTACTGGGGCGCGTTCGCGATCACCGTCGTGAGCGCCTTCGTCCTCGGCGTCGCGATCGAGCGCATCGTCATCCGTCCGGTCGAGAACTCGCCGATCCTGGCCGTCGTCATCGTCTTCATCGCGTTGCTCTTCATCTTCAACAGCGTGGCGGGCTGGATCTTCACCTACACGATCAAGCCGTTCCCGAGCCCGTTCCCGGCCGAACCGTTCTTCGGCAACTCGTACCTGTCGTCGCACGAGCTGGGCTCGATGGCGATCACGCTCGTCGTCCTGTTGCTCCTGTTCGTCTTCTTCCGCTTCACTCCCCTCGGCCTGGCGATGCGGGCTGCCGCGCAGAACCCGGTCTCGAGCCGGCTGGTCGGCATCCGCGTCGGCTGGATGCTCGCCCTCGGCTGGGGCCTGGCGGCGGCGATCGGCGCGATCGCCGGGATGATGGTCGCGCCGACCGTCTTCCTCGAGCCCAACATGATGGGCGGCATCCTCCTCTACGCCTTCGCCGGTGCGCTGCTAGGCGGCATCGACAGCCCTGGCGGCGCGGTCCTCGGCGGCTTCATCGTCGGCGTTCTCGAGAACGTCGTCGGCGCCTACGTCGGCACCGAGCTGAAGCTGACCCTGGCGCTCGTCGTCATCGTCGGCGTCCTGGTCGTCAGGCCGTCGGGGCTGTTCGGCAAGATCCACGTGGTGCGCGTGTGAACTCCACGATCGATCGCAACAAGCTGATCGGCGTCGCGCTGCTGCTGGTGCTCGCCTGCGCGCTGCCTTTCCTCATCACCAACTACCGCGTCTTCCAGATGACGCTGGTTCTCGCGTATTCGATCGCGCTGCTCGGCCTCAACATGCTGATCGGCTTCAACGGCCAGATCTCGCTCGGCCACGGCGCCTTCTACGCGATCGGCGCCTACACGGCGGCGATCCTGATGGACAAGGCCGGCCTGCCGTACTGGGCGACGATCCCGATCGCCGGCGCGGTCTGCTTCGTCGCCGGCTTCCTGTTCGGTCTGCCGGCGCTGCGCCTGGAAGGCCTCTACCTCGCGCTCGCGACCTTCGCGCTCGGCGTGGCGATGCCGCAGATCCTCAAGCACAAGAGCATCGAGGAGTGGACGGGCGGGGTGCAGGGCATCGTCATCGTCAAGCCCGACGCGCCTGCCTGGACCGGCATCTCGCAGGACCAGTGGCTGTATTTCTTCACCCTGGCCTGGGTCGTGCTTCTCTTCGTCCTCGGCTGGAACCTGCTGCGCGGCAGGATCGGCCGGGCGATGGTCGCCATCCGGGATCAGCCCATTGCGGCGCAGGCGATGGGGGTCAACACTGCGATGGTGAAGTCGCTCACCTTCGGCGTTTCCGCGCTCTACACCGGCATCGCCGGCGCGCTCGGCGCGATCGCGATCCAGTTCGTCGCGCCCGATTCGTTCGGCATTTTCCTCTCTATCACCCTCCTGGCCGGCGTCGTCATCGGTGGGCTGGCGTCGATCTCGGGGGCATTCTTCGGCGCCTTGTTCATCCAGTTCATTCCCAACATCGCCGACGAGATCTCGAAGGCGGCGCCGTGGGCGATCTACGGGATCGTCCTGATCGCCTTCATGTACGTCATGCCGACAGGCGTGGCAGGGTTTGTTCGCCTCGTGCGGGCCCGCCTGGCGCGTCGGCGCGTCGCGGCGGTTCCGCGTTGATTCCCAACCACGTCCTTTCAATGGAGCGAGACATGAGCAAAGACCCTCTTCACATCTCCCGCCGCACCGCGCTCGGCGCCGGCGTCGCGCTCGCCGTCGGCGGCAACGCCTTCGCGCAGGCCGCCAAGTACGGCCCGGGCACTTCGGCGACCGAGATCAAGCTCGGCCAGACCATGCCGTACAGCGGCCCGGCGTCGGCCTACGGCACGATCGGCAAGCTGCACCAGGCCTATTTCAAGATGATCAACGAGGCCGGCGGCATCAACGGCCGCAAGATCAACCTGATCAGCCTCGACGACGGCTACAGCCCGCCGAAGGCGGTCGAGCAGGTGCGCCGCCTGGTCGAGCAGGACGAAGTCCTCGCGCTGTTCCAGACGCTCGGCACGCCGAGCAACTCGGCGATCCACAAATACGTCAATGCGAAGAAGGTGCCGCACCTGCTCCTCGCGACGGGCGCCACAAAGTGGGGCGACCCCAAGGAATACCCGTGGACGATGGGCTTCAACCTCAGCTACCAGTCCGAGGGCCAGATCTACGCCAAGTGGCTGCTGAAGAACAAGCCTAACGCGAAGATCGGCGTGCTCTACCAGAACGACGACTACGGCAAGGACGTGCTGAAGGGCGTCAGGGACGGGCTCGGTGCGGCCGCTGCGAAGATGATCGTGAAGGAGGTGACCTACGAGGTGACCGATCCGACCGTCGACTCGCAGGTCCTGACGCTTCAGGGCTCCGGCGCGGACACCTTCATCAACATCACGACGCCCAAGTTCGGCGCGCAGGCGGTGCGCAAGGCCTTCGATTCCGGCTGGAAGCCGCTGCACATCATCAACAACGTGAGCTCGTCGATCGGCTCGGTGCTCGTGCCCGCAGGGGTCGAGAAGGCCGTCGGTGCGATGACGGTCAACTACTACAAGGATCCTAACGACCCGCAGTGGAAGGACGACCCGGCGATGCTCGAATGGCGTGCCTTCATGGGCCGCTACTACCGCGAAGGCGACCCGAAGGATCCGAGCAACCTCTACGGTTACCTTGCCGCGCAGACGATGTCGCAGATCCTCAAGCAGTGCGGAAGCGATCTCTCGCGCGAGAACGTAATGAAGCAGGCGGCGAACCTGAAGAACTTCAAGCTCGCGCTGCTCCTGCCCGGGATGGCTGCGAACACCGGCCCGAACGATTTCTTCATGTTCGAGCAGGCGCAGCTGGCCCGTTTCACGGGAACGCAGTGGCAGCTCTTCGGCGATCTGATCTCGACCGACTCGCGTTGACGCTCGGATGAGGGCGAGCGTCGCCCTCATGGGCGGCGCCCCGGCCCCGGTGTCCGCGCGGCGCGACCGGCGCAGCTTGTCATGCGGTTGTCGCGCGATCTTCGTAGACTTCTCGCATGAGCGAGAGTGGATCGCGGCCATCGGTGGCGATGCCGCCGCTGCTGAACCGCGAGCGGGCAGTCCTTGAATTCAACCGGCGCGTCCTCGCCCAGGCGCGCCGCGCCGACGTGCCGCTGCTCGAGCGGCTGCGCTACGTGTGCATCGTCTCGTCCAACCTCGACGAGTTCTTCGAGGTCCGCTTCAGCGATTGTCTCGAGGCGTCGCGGCGGCCCGACAGCGGCACGACGCCGGCCGACATCGAGGCGCTGGCCGCCGACGCCCACGCCCTTTTCGACGAGCAGTACGCGCTCTTCAACGACGAGGTGATGCCGGCGCTGGCCGAGCGCGGCATCCGCATCGTCAACCATGCCGATCGCAACGCCGCCGAGCGGCGCTGGGTCGCCGCCTTCTTCGAGGCCGAGGTCCGACCGCTGCTGGTGCCGGTCGGCCTCGACCCGTCGCATCCGTTTCCGCAGGTCGCCAACAAGTCGCTCAACTTCATCGCCCGGCTCGCCGGCAAGGACGCGTTCGGCCGCCGCAACACCGTGACCATCGTCAAGGTGCCGCGCGTCCTGCCGCGCGTGATCCAGCTGCCGCGCTCGCGTGCCAGGAAGGGTCAGTCGTTCGTACTCCTGACGAGCGTGATCCGGGCGCACCTCGGCTCGCTCTTCCCCGGCCGCGAGGTCGAGGCGTTCTCGCAGTTCCGCATCACGCGAGACTCCGACCTCGAGGTCGACGCCGACGTCACCAACCTGCGCCAGGCGCTGCGCTCGGGCCTTACTACGCGCCACTTCGGCGAGGCGGTCCGGCTCGAGGTCGTCAACACCTGCCCGCCGGAGCTCTCGGCGTTCCTGCTCCAGCAGTTCGGCCTCTCCGAGTTGGCCCTCTACCGGGTCAACGGGCCGGTGAACCTCGTCCGCCTGAACGAGCTGATCGACCTTGCGGACGCGCCGGCGCTGCGCTTCCCGCCGTTCGAGGCGGCGCCGCCGGCGACCCTGCGGCGCGGCCAGCCGATGTTCGACCGGATCCGTCGCGGCGCGCTGCTGCTGCACCATCCGTTCGAGTCGTTCGATCCGGTCGTCCGCTTCCTGCACGAAGCGGTCAACGACCCGGACGTGCTGGCCATCAAGCAGACGATCTACCGCGCCGGCAGCGTCTCGCCGCTGATGGACCTGCTGATCGAGGGCGCGCGGCGCGGCAAGGAGGTGATGGCGGTCGTCGAGCTGAAGGCGCGCTTCGAGGAAGAGGCCAACATCAACTGGGCCGAGCGGCTCGAGGCGGTCGGCGCGCAGGTCGTCTACGGCGTCGTCGGCCTGAAGACGCACGCCAAGCTCCTGCTTGTGACCCGGCGCGAGAAGGACGGCCTGAAGCGCTATGCCCACCTCTCGACCGGCAACTACAACCCGTCGACCGCGCGCCTGTACACCGACATCGGCTACTTCAGCGACGACGAGGAGCTCACCGCCGACATCGACGCCGTGTTCCAGCAGCTCGCCAGCCTCGGCCGGACCCGGCCGTTGAAGATCCTGCTGCAGGCTCCGTTCACCCTGCATCGGCAGATGCTGGCCAACGTGGCCCGCGTCGCCGAGGCGGCGGCGGCGGGGCGCACGGCGCGCATCGTCGTCAAGGTCAACGCGCTCACCGACCTGCCGCTGATCGCGGCGCTGGTCGCCGCGGCGCAGGCCGGCGCCGAGGTCGACCTGATCGTGCGCGGCGCCTGCATCCTGCCGCCCGGCATCGCCGGCGTCACCGGAAGGATCCGCGTCCGCTCGATCGTCGGCCGCTTCCTCGAGCATTCGCGCATCGCCTATTTCCGCTGGGACGACGGCGACGACGATGAGGCGCTGTACCTGTCGAGCGCCGACTGGATGGGCCGCAACATGTTCGGCCGCGTCGAGGTGGCGTGGCCGGTGCGCCACCCGGCACTGCGCCAGCGCGTCATCGACGAGTGCCTGGTGCCTTACCTGCACGACACCAAGGACGCCTGGCTGCTGCGCAGCGACGGCACGTACCATCGTGCCGGAACCGGCGCCGTCTCGGCGCAGGAGGCGCTGATGCAACGCTTCGACGCGGCGAGCTGACGATGGACCTGATTCTCTGGCGCCATGCCGATGCCGAGGACGCGCGCGGTGGCGACGATCTCGGCCGCGCGCTCACTTCGCGTGGCCGCGACCAAGCCGCGCGCATGGCGGCGTGGCTCGGGCCGCGCCTGCCGACGACGCTGCGCATCCTTGCCAGTCCGGCGTTGCGCTGCCAGCAGACGGTGGCCCAGCTCGCCCTGCCATTCACCACCGTTGCCGCCATCGCGCCGGGCGCGAGCGCCGAGTCCCTGCTCGCGGCGGCCGGCTGGCCCGAGGGCGCCGGCACGGTCCTCGTCGTCGGGCACCAGCCGACGCTCGGCGAGGCCGCGGCGCTCGTCCTGGGCGAATCGGGCAGCCGGTCGATGCGGAAGGGATCGGTGTGCTGGCTGCGGCGCGGCGCCGGTGCCGCCGACGCCGAGCTGCACGCGCTGCAATCGCCCGACGAGCTCTAGGCGTTCGCCGCGACGGCCAGGCGCGGCGAAAGCGCCAAACCCGTCTTCGCCCACGCATCGACCTCGTCCTGCAGCAGGTGGACGGCGCGCGGGTTGGCATCGGCCCAGGCGGCGGCCAGGGCGATCGTCGGCGTGTCGCCGTCGACGCCGAGCGTCACCGCGGCGGCGCCGGCGTCGTCGCGTGCGTGGCAGACGATCACCGCGAGGCGCAGGCAAAGCAGGTGCAGCGCGAAGGCCGGATGCTGCAAGGCCGCTTCCATCTTGCGCAGGCCGCCGCGCTGGCCGAGGACGAGATCGCCGATGCGGCGCAGCTGGCTTTGCGAGAAGCCGGCGGCGTCGACGTGGGCGAGCAGGTAGGCGCTGTGGCGATGGTGGTCGTGGTGCGAGATCATCATGCCCGCCTCGTGCAGCGCCGCTGCCCAGGCGAGCTCGCGGCGCGCCTCGGTGCTCGCCGTCGGCGCGGCGCTGTCGAGCAGCGCGCTGGCGAGCTCGCCGACGCGGCGCGCCTGCCCGAGGTCGACCTCGAACCGACGCTGCAGCTCGCGCACCGAGGCGTCGCGGAGGTCCTCGCCGCCGGCGCGGCGTTCGGCGGCCTGACGCGCGAAGAGGTCGAAGATCACGCCCTGGCGCAGGGCGCCGCGCGCCGGCTTCAGCTCGGCGATGCCGAAGTGGGTCGCGAGCGTGTAGAGGATGGCGAGGCCTCCGGCGATGACGGCGCGGCGGTCGTTCTTGAGGCCCGGCAACGCCAGGCGGTCGGCGCTGCCGGCTTCGAGGCAACGTTCCATCAGCCAGCGAAGTCCCGCGGGCGTGACGCGGCCGTCGCTGACCGCGCTCGCCGCAAGCACCTGCGAGACCGCGCCCACGGTTCCCGACGAGCCGAGCGCCTCGCGCCAGTGGCGCTGGCCGAACGGCTCGAGCGCTTCCTCCAGCTCGGCGCCGGCGGCGATCTGCGCCTGGCGGAAAGCGCGATCGCTGAAGCGGCCGTCGGGGAAATACTTCATCGACAGGCTGACGCTGCCGACCTGGAACGACTCGGCACGGCGCGGCCGCGTGCCGCGCCCGACGATCATCTCGGTCGAGCGGCCACCGATGTCGACGACCAGGCGCGGCACCGTCGACGGCTGCAGGCGCGCGACGCCGGCGAAGATCAGCCGCGCCTCCTCGCGCCCCGAGATGATCTCGACCGGATGGCCGAGGACGGTCTGGGCGCGGAGCAGGAAGGCGTCGCGGTTGTTGGCCTCGCGCAGCGTCTGCGTCGCGACGGCGCGCACCTGGTGCGGTGCGAACCCGTCGAGGCGGCGCGCGAAGCGCGCCAGGCAATCGAGCCCGCGCGCGGCCGCCTCTTCGTTCAGGTAGCCGGCGGCGTCGAGGCCGGCACCGAGGCGAACGGTTTCCTTGAGGTAGTCGATGCGGCGATAGCGGCCGCGCTGCAGCTGGCCGATCTCGAGCCGGAAGCTGTTCGAGCCCATGTCGATCGCCGCGAGCTGGCCGGGCCAGCGCGACTCGGTGCCGCGCGAGAGCGGGGTGGGCTGCATGCGTCGGATTGTCGCGGCTCGCCTCGCCGGAGGCGCGCCGCGAAGCTTCCTAGAATGCCTGTCCGCCTCCGGACTCCCTACCACGACGACCATGCTGCGCACCGAGCTCGACAGCGTTCCCGAGCGTTGCCTCGACGGGCTGCGCGCGCGCGGCGTCGCATGAGGCCCTGCCGGGCGCGCCCCGCGTGATGCGCCCCTGGCGCGGCGACGCGTGACCCTCGCCTGGATCATTCTCGCCACCGGCCTCGGCGGCGTCCTCTCGGTGCTCGTCGCCGCCGGGCTGACGCTGCGCGTGCTGTCGAAGGTGGTGAACCATCTGGTCAGCCTGTCGGCCGGCGTCCTGCTGGCGACCGCGCTGCTCGACATCCTGCCCGAGGCGTTCTCGGCCAAGGCGCCGCCGCAGGCCCTCTTCGCGACGCTGCTCGGCGGCCTGCTGTTCTTCTTCCTGCTCGAGAAGGCCGAGCTCTACCGGCACAGCCACCACCACGAAGGCGACGAGCACCACCACCATCACGGCTTCGACCGCCAGCAGGCCGGCCGCGGCGGCTGGAGCGTGATCCTCGGCGACAGCATCCACAACTTCTGCGACGGCATCATCATCGCCGCCGCCTTCCTCG
>JBDTPG010000052.1:0-16040 GCA_039932815.1 Caldimonas sp. | reverse complement strand
CGGGTGGCGGGCGAAGATCTCGGCATCGAGGTAGATGTCGATGACGCAGTACGGCCGCCCCTGGTGCGAGTGGACCCGGCGCATGTAGACGTACTTCGGCGCGGCCACGCCGTCGCTCGCCGCGAGACGCGGGCTGCGCGCGCCTTCGTCGATGTTGAGGATGGTCGGATCGGTGTCCCGGTAGACCTCGGCGAGGCTTTGCAGCGAGGTCTCGACGCGCAGCCACCGGTCGCTTCGCGGCGCACCGGTCACGAAGGTGCCGCGGCCGCGCTGCGGCGAGAGCAGGCCGTCGCGCGTCAGCCGCTCGACCGCCTGGCGCACGGTGACGCGCGCAACGTCGAACTCGGCGACGAGCTGCTCGAGCGACGGCAGCTTCTCGCCTTCCCGCCACACGCCCTTGACGATGCGCTGCCGGAACAGGTCGGCGAGCTGGACGTAGAGCGGAGCCTGGGCGTTGTCGAGGATCACGCCGCGGCCGCCTCGCCGGCGCGAGCGCGGATCGCCGGGGCGCCCGCGGCGTCCTCGCGGATCAGCGCCGCGCCCTTCTCGCCGATCATGATCGCTGCCGCGTTGGTGTTGGTCGAGACGATGCGCGGCATCACCGAGGCATCGACGACGCGCAGCCGCTCGATGCCGCGAACGCGCAGCCGCTCGTCGACGACCGAGCCGTCGTCGCCGCCCATCCGGCAGGTGCCGCCAGGATGGAACACCGTGCCGCCCTTGGCGCGCGCGAACGCCTCGAGCGCGGCCGGCGTGGCGACGCCGGCGCCCGGCATGTATTCCTCGCTGACGAGGCCGCGAAACGCCGGCTGCGCGTAGATCTCGCGCAGGATGGCGAGGCCGGCGACGAGCACCTTGGCATCGCGCGGATCGGTGAGGTAGCCGGCGCGGATGCGCGGCGGCACGAGCGGGTCGGCGCTCGCGATCTCGACGCTGCCGCTCGACTCGGGCCGGCACTGCGCCGCCGACGCCGAGAAGCCCGAGAAGCGGTGCAGCGGGTCGCCCGGCTTGTCGACCGAGAGCGGCATGACGTTGAAGAGCACGTCGGCGCGGCCGCCGCTCGCGTGCTCGGTCGCGACCAGGCCGCCCACCTGGCCGGCACCGACCGTCAGCGGACCGCGCTGCGCGAACAGCCACTGCGCGCCCATCTGCGCGAGCCGCCACGGATTGCGAACGTCGTCGTTGAGAGAGCGCTTCTCCTTCAGCTTGACGATGACGCGCGCCTGGTAGTGGTCCTGCAGGTGGAGGCCGACCTCGGGCGCGTCGGCGGCGACGGCGACGCCGTGGCGCCGCAGCAGTGCCGCCGGGCCGATGCCGGAAAGCTGCAGCAGCTGCGGCGATTGCAGCGCGCCGGCAGCGAGGATCACTTCGCCATCGGCGTGCGCGGCCTTGCGCGCGCCGGCGCCGGAGGCGGCCGACGCGCCGGGCTCGATCCATTCGATGCCGCGCGCCTGCCCCGCCTCGACGACGATGCGCGTGACGTGCGCGCCGGTCGCGATCGTCAGGTTCGGGCGGGCCCGCGCCGGAGCGAGGAAGGCCGTCGCCGCGTCGCAGCGCCAGTGGCCTCGCAGCGTCAGCTGGTATCTGCCGAGGCCGTCGGCCTGCGCGCCGTTGAAGTCGCCGGTCGGCGGGTAGCCGGCCTCGGCGCCGGCGGCGAGCCAGGCCTCGCAGTAGGGGTGATCGTTGCGCAGGTCGGAGACGCCGAGCTCGCCACTCGCGCCATGCCACTCGCTCGCACCGCCCTCGTACGCCTCCGAGCGCTTGAAGAACGGCAGCACCTCGCGGTAGCTCCAGCCACGCGCGCCGTGCACGGCAGCCCAGTCGTCGAAGTCGGCCGGCTGGCCGCGGATGTAGAGCAGGCCGTTGATGACGCTCGAGCCGCCGAGCGCCTTGCCGCGCGGCCACTCGACCTGGCGCGAGCCGGTGGCGGCCTCGGGCTCGAGCGGAAACTGCCACGAGAAGCGCGGGTCGTAGATCGAGCGAAAGTAGCCGACCGGCAGGCGCAGCCAGAAATGGCGCGCCGCGTGGCCCGCCTCGACGAGAAGGACGCGGCAGGCCGGGTCGGCGCTCAGCCGGTTGGCGAGCACGCAACCGGCCGAGCCGGCGCCGACGACGACGTAGTCGTAGCCCGTCCGCGTCGTCGTCACGAACGCACCTTCGCTTCGCGGGCTAGGCTTTGACCGTCTGCAGGTAGAGCTGAGGATCGAAGTACTTCGACGCCGGCACCGGGCTGGCGATGTTGCCGGCGACGGCGAAGAAGTCGGTCACCTGCTGCAGCCACTTGGTCGCCGTGCCGTCGGCGTAGAGCTTTCTCCATTCGGCTGAGGTGTAGTACTTCGAGAACTTCATCGAATCGCGGAAGTCGGCGAGCGGCACCTCCTTGTACTGCGTCTTCTGCAGCGTCTCGGCGGCGCCGTCGAAGTTGGCGAGCATCGCGTCGTTGACCTCGACCCAGCCGGCGACGAGCGACGCCAGCGCCGCCTTGTTGGCATCGTAGAAGTCGTTGCGCGCCGCCCAGCCGCCCATGATCGCGGCCTCGGGAAAGAAGGCCGACGCGTCGACGACCTTGCGCGCGTTCGCGACCTTCTGCTTGACGGTGACGTCGAACGGCACCCACAGCGCGACCGCGGGCACCGCGCCCGATACGAACGAGGTCACCGCCTCGGCCATGCGCTGGTTGACGATCTGCACGTCCTTGGTCGGGTCGAGCTTGGCCGAGCGCAGGGCGCGGTCGAGGAAGACGTGGGCGGTCGTTCCCGTCGTCGTCGCGATCTGCTTGCCCTTGAGGTCGGCGATCGACTTGATCGAATCGTCGCGCACCCACAGCTGGGCGGTCGCGTACTCGATGTTGTTGAGCAGGAAGACCCGGCCCTGGCCGCGCGCCGGGAAATTGGAGACGACGGCGCCGGTCGAAAGCACGTCGAGGCTGCCGCCGATCATGGCCTGGAACAGCTCGAGGCCGGTCGTGAACTGGATCAGCTCCATGTCGATCCCGCGCTTGGTCCACGCCCCCGATTGCTGGCCGAGCCAGATCTGGCCGTCGACCGCCGGCGTGTGCAGGTAGCCGACGCGCAGCTTGGTGCGCGCCTGCGCGAAGGCGAAGCCGGCGAGCGATGCGGTGCCGGCGGCGGCGCCGGCCTGAAGAAGGGTTCTGCGGCGAAGGGTCATGTCGTCTCCTGAGGTCGTTGGGGTCTGGGGATTGCGGGTGGGCTCGCGATCGGGTTGTCGGTGCGCCGTCTAGCGAACGGCGGCAGGCACCGCTTGCCTGGCCTGCGCCTCGTACTCTTCCATCACCAGCGCGCGGATTCGCGCGCGCAGCTCGGCGAAGCGATAGTCCTCGTGCACCGACTCCTGGCGCGGATACGAGAACGGCACGTCGATGATCGTTCGCACGCGCGCCGGCCGCGCGGTGACGACGACGATTCGCGAGGAAAGGTAGATCGCCTCGTCGACCGAATGGGTGACGAGGAGCACGGTCTTGCCCTCGGTGGCGAGCACGTGCAGCAGCAGGTCCTGCATGGCGGTGCGGGTCTGCGCGTCGAGCGCGCCGAAGGGCTCGTCCATGAGCAGGAACTCGGGCTGCACGGCGTAGGCGCGCGCCAGCGCCAGGCGCTGGCGCATGCCGCCCGAGAGGTGCTTCGGATGATGATCGGCGAAATCGGCGAGGCCCATCAGCGCCATGTAGCGCGCGCAGATCTCGGCGCGCTGGCCGGCGTGGCGCGCATTGGCGCGCAGCTTCAGGCCGAACTCGATGTTGCCGCGCACCGTCAGCCACGGGAAGACGCCGTACTCCTGGAAGATGACGCCGCGGTCCGGGCCGGGCCCGCGCACCGGCTCGTGATCGAGCAGGACCTGGCCGCGCGTCGGCTTGACGAAGCCGCCGACGATGTTGAGCAGCGTCGTCTTGCCGCAGCCCGACGGGCCGATGATCGAGACGAACTCGCCCTGGCGGACCTCGAGGTCGACGCCGTCGACAACCCGCATCGGCCCGGCCGCGGTCGGGAAGTCGACGCCGACGCCCTCGAACTGCAGGCGCACGACGTCGCTCATCAGGCTGATCATCGGCAGCGTGTCGATCTGGGTGGCCATGGCGCTTCGGTCAAGCGATGCGGTCTTGCCAGGCGACCAGCCGGCGCGTCGCCGCGCGCAGCACGAGGTCCATCGCCAGCGCGATCAGGCCGATGCAGATGATGCCGACGTAGATGATGTCGAGCTGGAAGAACGACGACGCGTTCTGGATCAGCGCGCCGAGCCCCTGCTGCGCCGCGATCAGCTCGGAGGCGACCAGCGTCGCCCAGGCGACGCCGAGCGCGACGCGGATCGCGGTGAGGATGTGCGGCACGGTGAGCGGCACGATCACCTTGGCGAAGATCTCGGCGTCGCTGGCGCCGAGCGTGCGCGCGACGCGCACGTAGATCGGGCTGATCTGGCCGATGCCCTCGACCATCACGATCACGCCGGCGAAGAACGAGGCATAGAAGAGGATCGCGATCTTGGCCGCTTCGCCGATGCCGAAGTAGACGATGACGAGCGGGATCAGGGCGATCGGCGGCAGGGCGCGGAAGAAGTTGATGAGCGGGTCGACGAAGGTGCGAACGCTGCGGTACCAGCCGATCGCGAAGCCGACCGGCACGGCGACGAGCACGCCGAGGAAGACGCCGACGAAGACGCGCTCGGTCGACATCCAGACGTCGAGCGCGAGGCGGTCCTTGGCGAGCTCGACGAACTTGGCGAGCACCGCGTGCGGCGCCGGCACCAGCGCCGGGCTGACGAGGCCGCTCGCGCGCACCGCATACCAGAGCGCGACGATCGCGAGCCACGGCGCGGCGATCAGGGCGACGCGGTGGAGGGGGTTGTGCGCTTGCGGCTGCAAAGTGACAAACGTAGGATCAAACGTCCTATCGACCATCCCTTTATAGCGCAGCCGCATGCCCATCGCCAGCCGGGATAGCCAAGGTTCGCCGCCGCCCGCCATCGCCCGCATCGAGGTTCACGTGCTGCGCTGGCCCGTGCGCGTGCCGGTGCGAACGTCGTTCGGCGTGATGCACGACCGACCCGCCGTGCTGGTTCGCGTCGAGGACGGCGAAGGCGCGTTCGGCTGGGGCGAAGCGTGGTGCAACTTCCCGTCGTGCGGCGCCGAGCATCGCGCGCGCCTGATCGAGACCGTGCTCGCACCGCTCGTTGTCGGCCGCGCGTTCGCGTCGCCACAGGCGGCGTTTCGCGCGCTGTCGGCCGAGACCGCGGTGCTGGCGATCCAGTCGGGCGAGCCGGGGCCGATCGCGCAGGCGATCGCCGGCATCGACGTCGCCCTGCACGACCTCGCTGCGCGGCGCGCCGGCGTGCCGCTGTGGCGCCATCTCGATCCAGCGACCATGGCGACGGATGCGAACGCATCGCGCGAGGTCCCGGTCTACGCGAGCGGGATCAATCCGGATCGGCCGGGCGACACCGTCGCCGCCCTGCGACGCGCGGGCCATGCCGGCTTCAAGCTAAAGGTCGGCTTCGGCGAAGCGCGCGACCTCGACAATCTCGCCGCCGTGCGTGCGGCCGCCGGCGCCGAGGCCGGCGTGATGGTCGATGCGAACCAGGCCTGGGATCTCGAGTCGGCGATCGCGATGGGCCACCGCTTCGCCGAGCTCTCTCCCGCCTGGATCGAGGAGCCGTTGCGCGCGGACCGGCCGTGGCACGAATGGCAGCGGCTGGCGCAGTCGTGCCCGATCCCGCTCGCCGCCGGCGAGAACGCCATCGGCGACGACGCCTTCGATGCGCTGATCGCGTCGCGCGCCGTCGCCGTGGTCCAACCCGACCTGGCGAAGTGGGGTGGCGTCTCGGGCGTGCTCGGCGTCATCGACCGCATTGCCGCGGCGGGCCTGCGCCATTGCCCGCACTACCTCGGCGCCGGCATCGGCCTGCTCGCGTCCGCGCACGTCCTCGCAGCGCGCGCGCGTGACGACGGCATGCTCGAGGTCGATGCCAACGAGAACCCGCTGCGAACGCTGCTGTGCCCGCCGCTCGCGACCCTTCGTGCGGGCCGGATCACGCTCGGCGCCGAGCCCGGGATCGGCATCGTTCCCGACCTCGCCGCCTTGCGCTCCCTGTGCGACGCCGCGCGCACCACCACGCGCTAGCGGCGCCAGTGGGCGCGGCAAGACTTTCGAGCAGTCAGCGCGCCAGCGGCGGCAGCGTGCGCAGGTAGGCGACGATCGCGTCGAGATCGTCGTCGTGGATGCCGGCGTACCACGCGAACGGCATCGGCTCCCGCAGGCGCCTGCCGTCGCGGCCGATGCCCTGGCCGATCGCGCGCTTGATCTCGGCGTCGCTCCAGGCGCCGAGGCCGCGCTCGGGGTGGGCGGTGACGTTGCGCGACACCGAGCCCTTCCAGCTCTCGGGCAGGCCCTTGACGAACGACGGCAGGAACGGCCGGCCCCCGGCGCCGAGCGCGCCGTCGAGCGCGAGCTTGCCTTTGTCGAGCGGGGTGTGGCATTCGAGACAGTGGCCGATCGTCGCCAGGTAGGCGCCGCGGCGCACCTTGTCGTTCATGTCGGCTTCGGTGAAGCCGAGATCGGCGACGGCGAACGGCTCGCGCTCGACCGGCGCTCGATAGACCGGCGCCGGCAAGGCATTGCGGACCGGTGGCAGCGAGCGCAGGTAGACGACGATGGCGTCGAGATCGCCCGGCAGGATCGCCTTGAAGAAGTTCGCCGCCATCGGCGCGCCCAGTGGCTTGCCGGCGAGCGCGCCGCGCGCGGGCCGCTCGCCGTGCGTGATGGCGCGCTCGATCTCGGCGTCGCTCCAGGCACCGATGCCGGTCTCGCGGTCGGGGGTGATGTTCGCGGCGACGCCGGCGTAGGGCGGGATGTCGAAGCCGATGCCGCCGCCCGCCAGCTCCTTGCCGGCGATCGCGCGCCCTTCGCCGTCCTTCGGCGTGTGGCAGTTGCCGCACGCCAGGATCGTCGTCACGAGGTAGCGGCCGCGCTCGAGAGGAGCGGTTTGCGCCGTCGCCGAAGTCACGGCGCCGGCCAGCACGGCCGCCGCGAGCGGGGAGAAGACGCCGCGCGAGAGAACCTTCATCGACGCATTGGACCTCAGAACGTCGGCTCGGTTTCCTGCAGCGCTTCGTAGAGCTTGCTGAAGGCGGCGTCAGGCTTGCCGTCGGCACCGGCGAGTCGCGCAGCGACGCTCGGCGGCAGCGCCGCCAGCGCGGTCTCGGCGCTGTCCTTCTGCGCGACCGACGCCGCGAGCTGACAGCCGCAGCGCAAGGCAAGGTCCAGCGGGCCGTCGGTTTCGCCGAGCGGCTGCGCCGATTTCTTGATCGTCTCCGCGACGCCTTGCGGGAAGCCGAGGCTCTCGACCCAGAGCGCGCCGACCGCAGGGTGGTCGATGCCGAAGGAATCGACCTCGATCGTGGCCAGCTCGACACCGCGCACGGTGGCGAAGCCGGCGAACATCGCGTTGGCGATGTCAGGGTAGGTCTGGCAGAGGATCAGATGTCCGGTGCCGTGCAGCAGACCGCAGGTGTAGGCCTCTTCGGCGTCGGCCTGCAGGCGCGGCGCCAGCTTGTTGGCGGCGATGGCGGCGATCAGCGCGTCGCGCCAGAAGACGGGCAGGTCGATGCCGGGAATCTCCTTGAACGACGACGACACGCCGCACGCGACGATCAGCCGGTTCAGCGCCTCGATGCCGATCAATGAGATCGCGGCGTCGATCGAAGCCATCGAGCGCTGGCCGCCGAAGAACGCCGAGTTCGCGAGGCGCAGCACCTTGGCGCTCAGGATCGGATCCTGCGACAGCGCTTCGCCGATCTTGCGCGTGTCGACGTTGGGATCGCGCAGCGCGGCGATGAGGCGCTGGACGACGCGCGGGATCGTCGGCAGCTCGACGCGCCCGGCGGCGATGTCGTTGATGAAGTTGGGCGTGCGCGGATGGCTCGGCTGGTCGTTGACGACCACGCGCTTCTCGGGCTCGAGCGTGTAGGCGGGCGTGTGGGCTTCGATCATGAGGGAGCTCTCTTCGACGGCGCGCCGAGGAAGCCGAAAGTGTTGACGATGTTTGCGCCGCACGCGCGCCGATGAGCGGCGTGAACTGAGGCTTTCTCCGCGCTCTCGTCGTCGACCTGCGGGGCCGGGCACCGCTTAAGATCAGCCCGCCCGAGTCCGTGCCGGAGTGCTTCGCCCGTGCTGATCAATTGCGTCGCCTACGAAGACGGCAACCGGCTCGCCGATTGTCCGATCGACGACATCAGCGAGTACCTGAAGCGGCCGCGCTGCTTCGTCTGGGTGGCGTTGAAGGACGCGACCCACGAAGAGCTCGAGAAGATGCAGGGCGAATTCGCCCTGCACGACCTCGCCGTCGAGGATGCGCGTCACGGCCACCAGCGGCCGAAGATCGAGGAGTACGGCGACACGCTGTTCACCGTCCTGCACACGGTCGAGATCGGGCCGACCGACGAGCTGATCGTCGGCGAGGTCGACGTCTTCGTCGGCCCCAACTTCGTGCTGTCGACGCGCAACCGCACCCACCAGGGCTTCGTCGACGTGCGCGAGCGCGCCGAGCGCGAGCCGCACCTGCTCAAGCACGGCTCGGCGTTCGTCTTCTACGCGCTGCTCGACGCCGTCGTCGACCGCTACTTCCCGGTCATCGACGCACTCGAGACCGAGCTCGAGTCGATCGAGGACCAGATCTTCGAGCCGCACCTCGGCCGCGCCAACATCGAGCGCCTCTACGCGCTGAAGAGAAAGATCGGCGTCGTCAAGCACGCCGTCTTCCCGCTGCAGGAGGCGGTCGCCAAGCTGATCAGCGGCCGCGTGCCGCAGGTGTGCAGCAACAACCGCGAATACTTCCGCGACGTGTTCGATCACCTGACGCGGATGAACGCGTCGCTCGACTCGCTGCGCGACACGATCGGCACCGCGATCCAGGTCAACCTCTCGACCGTGACGATCGAGGAGACCGAGATCACGAAGCGGCTCGCCGCCTGGGCCGGCATCTTCGCCGTGGCGACCGCGTTCGCCGGCATCTGGGGAATGAACTTCCAGAACATGCCGGAGCTGAAGCTGGCCTGGGGCTACCCGACGGCGCTGTTGATCATCACGCTCGCCTGTCTCTTCATGTGGTGGCGCTTCCGCCGCGCCAAGTGGCTTTAGGCCGGCCCCGCCGCCCCGGCTGACCCGCCGGCCACGGCCGGCCGGGCCCGACGAACGGCACGGCCCGGGATCGCCTCTTGACGTTGCGACTCAGAGCCGTCGGGTGAAGCCGTCGGCGCTCCAGCGCTCGCTGCCGACGCCGTGGTGGACGAAGAACAACCCGTCGGGGTCGTACTTTTCCTTCACCGCGTACAGCCTCGCGTAGTTGACCCCCCAGAACGCTCGTTGCCACTCCGGCTCGAAGTAGTTGCTCTCCGAGACGTAGGCGCCGGCGTTCGGCACCAGCTTGCGAAGCTCGCCCATGGCGCGGCCGATCGCCGCGGCGCGGCCACGCGCTTTCGCGGCGTCCGGCTCGTGGCCGGCAACGCCGGGATACGCCGGCGGCCCTTCGGCGCCCATGATCACCAGCGCGAAGGCATCGAGCACCTCCGGATTCGTCGCCGTGTCGCGCGCGGCGGCGATCGCCTCGGCCGGGGCGCCGGCCAGCCCCTTGTTGACGTGCAGCGACACGCGCCAGTGGCGGCTGGCCGCGAACAAGGCGTCGGCGAGCGCGGCACGGCGCTCGGGGCGAAGCAGCGCGGCCGGCAGCCAGGCCGAGTCGAAGCCGTGCAGCACCTGGCCGGCCTGGCCCTGGTCGCCGGGCCAGAACACATTGATCTTCGCCGCTCCGGGACGATCGTCGCTGGCGATGAAGCCGAGCAGCTTCTTCACGAACGTCGGTGCCCAGAAGTCGCGCGCCGATGTCGACACGATCTTGAGCGGCGAGAACTCGATCTTGAATTCGGCGGCGGCATCGACGGCGTCGAGGAACGGCCGCCACACCGCCTGCGCTTCGGCGCGGGTCAGGCCCTGGAACACCATCGCGATGCGCAGCTCGTTGTCGGGAAGGATGCGGATCTGCTCGCCCCAGTGGGGATTCATCAGCTTGTCGGCGTAGAAGTCGACGACCCTGCCGATCAGGGTACGAAAGGCCGGCGCGGAAGCCGCCTTGATCGTCATGTTCACCGCACCGAAGCCGTCGGGAAGCGGGTGAACGCGAAGCGTGACGCGGGTGACGACGCCCAGGCTGCCGCCGCCACCGCCCCTCAGGCCCCAGAACAGATCCGGGTGGGTGCAGGCATTGGCGATCCGGACGACGCCGTCGGCGGTGACGACCTCGGCTTCGAGCAGGCTCGCCGCGGCGAGGCCGAACGCCTTCGAGAAGCTGCCGAAGCCGCCGCTCTGGATCAACCCGGCGACGCCCACCGTCATGCAGCCGCCGCCTTGCACGTAGCCGCCGGCCTGCGTCGTCACGGCGTCGTACACCTGCGACCACACCGCGCCCGCGCCGACCGACACCGCGCGCACCGGCGCGGCCGACCCTTCGCAGCCGCGGCCGACGAAGGACTCGTGCACCGCCACGGCATTCATCCGACGCGTCCAGATCAGCAGCGAATCGGCGGCGTTCGACGTGCCCTGGTAGCTGTGGCCACCGCCCTTGACGACGAGCCGCAGGTTGTTGCGTCGCGCGAAGTCGACGGCGGCGACGATGTCGCTCGTGCGCCGCGCGGCGACGGCATGGACGCTCGGCATCGAGGTCCAGGCGTCGACCCAGCCGAGGGTCTGGGTCAAGGCCGGGTCGTCGCCCAGGAAGTACGGGTTCTTCGCGGCCTTGAAGAGCTGCTCGCACGCCGGCGCCGCCGCAGTCGCCGTCTGGCAATCCGGCCACGGCGAGCGCAGCGTCAGGAACGCATCGCCGACCGCATCGCCGAGCTGCTTCCATTGCGTCGGCGCCGGCCAGGCCGCATCGCCCGGACGAACACGCGACAGGGCCTGCGGCGCCGCCGCGGCCGATCGCATCGGCACGAACGACGACAGCCAGGCCGCGGGAAGCAGGCGCAGCGCGACCGCCTGTAGCAAACGCCGGCGCTGGCGGCGCGTGCCACTCATGGCGACGGCGAGACGCTCATGGCGACGACACGAGACTCATGGCAACCGCCCGCGGCTCGCGGCGAGCGCCCGCATGCCGAGGGCGGCGCATTGCGCGACACTGCGCCGCCACTGCCGGCCACCGCCATGCTCGAACTCCGACCGACCTGCGAACACTGCAACCGCGCGCTGCCGCCCGACGCCACCGAGGCGCGCATCTGCAGCTTCGAATGCACCTTCTGCGCCGGCTGCGTCGACGACGTGCTGAAGAACGTCTGCCCGAACTGCGGCGGCGGCTTCGAGGCCCGGCCGATCCGGCCGCGCCGCAACCTGCGCGGCGACAACGACCTCGGCCACCATCCGGCGAGCACGTCGGTGCGCCATCGACCCGTCGACCCCGAGCGTCATCGCGACTTCGCCGCGTCGATCTCGACGGTGGCGCCGAAGGACCGCTGATCAGGCCGGCTCGAGGACGTGGATGGCACGGTTCGCGGTCCACTCCTTGACCTTGCTGCCGTAGGCTTTCATGTGCGGCGCGACGGCGTGCGCCTGCAGCGCCTGCATCGAGGCCCATTTCTCGACGACGACGAAGGTGTCGGCGCCGTACTGCGCGAAACCGGGTGCCGCGGCCGCGACGTCGACGACCGCCTCGTAGCCGAGACAGCCGTCCTCGGCGCGAACGGCGGCGACGTTGTCGCGGTAGGCGGCGAGGATGTGTTCGCGCATGCCGGGCTTGGCGGTGATGACGCCGAGGACGTGGATCATCGGGAGCTCCTTGGCGACGACGGCCGACTGTAGCGGCGCCGCGATGGATTGGCAGCGGGGAGCCCAGGCGCGCCGTAGGATGAGCGCTTCGTCGATGCCTCGCGGCATCGCTTGCACGCATCGAGACGAGACGATGACCACCGAACTGTCGGCCGACCCCGGCTTCGCGGTCGAGCACGACGCGCCGATTCGCTATCTTCAGCGCGTCCGCGACTACTACCAGGCGCTCGGCTACGGCGCGCCCTATGAATGGGCGCACAGCGCCGACGTGCCGTTCGTTCGCCTGGGCCAGCCGCTCGCGACGGCGCGCGTCGCCATCGTCACCACGGCCGCGCCGCGCCGGCCCGGGCAGGACGAGCCGGGAGTGGCGATGGCGTACAACGCGGCCGCGAAGTTCTCCGCCGTCTACTCGGCCGACGCCAGCCACGACGATCACGCCCTGCGCATCGACCATGTCGCAATCGACACCGTGCACACGACCGGCGCCGACATCGGCAGCTTCTTCCCCCTCGCGGCACTGCGGCGGACCCTCGCGGCAGGGCGGATCGGCGCGATCGCGCCGCGCTTCCACGGCGTGCCGACGAACCGCAGCCAAGAGCGGACGCGCACGGTCGACGCTCCCGAGATCGCCGCGCGATGCCGCGCCGACGGCGTCGATGCGGCGATCCTGGTCGCGAACTGCCCCGTGTGCCACCAGACGATGGCGCTCGTGGCGGCGGCGCTCGAAGCGAGCGGCATCGCCAGCGTCGTCATGGGCTGCGCGAAAGACATCGTCGAGCACGTCGGCGTGCCTCGCTTCGTCTTCTCCGACTTCCCGCTCGGCAACGCCGCCGGCCGGCCCCACGACGTCGCTTCGCAGGACACGACGCTCGGCCTCGCGCTCGCCCTGCTCGAAGGCGCGCCGGCAGCGCGAACGACGGTGCAATCGCCGCTGCGCTGGAGCGCAAGCGCCGAGTGGAAGCTCGACTACTGCAACGTCGCGCGCCTGACGCCGGACGAGATCGCGCGGCGTCGCGCCGAGTTCGACGCCGGCAAGGCGCAGGCCAAGGCGTTGCGCGAAGGCGCGGCTTGATGCGGCGGCGGCGAAGCGCGCGGCGTCGCTCGCCTGGCGTTGTGCTGATCGCTGCGCTCTTCGCCAGCGCAGGGTTGGCCCACGGGAAACCCGTTCGCGGCGACCCGCTCGATTCGGCCGAATGTCGTCAGGCTCTCGCGGCGCTGAACGCGCGCGAGGCATCGATGGCGGCGACGACGCGAGCCAGCGACGCCGCGCCGAAAAGCCGGCCGGGCGCCGACGCGAAGTGGACGGCGGCGCGCCGCGAGGCCGCGACGGCGTGCCTTGCCACGCGCGCCGATCCGCCGCTGCCGCCGCAGCGGCTGGTGCGTCCGCCGCCGATCGCCGTCGCGCCGGTCGCCGTCGCTCCGGCCTCGGCGCCGACAGCGATGAGCGTGCGCGCCATGCCGCTCGCGCCGGCTGCGCGGCCGGCGGACAGGCCGTACGCGATCACCTCGTGCGACCCCGGCGGCTGCTGGGCCAACGACGGCTCGCGCCTGAATCGCGTCGGCCCCGACCTGTGGGGACCGCGCGGCATCTGCATCGTGCAGGGAACGCTCGTGCAGTGCCCTTGAGCGGCGCGCTCACTGCGCCGGCTGCGCGGGCAAGCCGGCGCCACGCAGCGGCGCCGGGGCGCGCAGCCACCAGAGCGACGCGAACGCGAGCAGGCCGATCGCCGCCGACATCCACAAGGCGTTCGCGCCCCAGCGATCGAGCAGGAGGCCGAACAGCCAGGGCGCGAGCGCCTGGGCGATCCGCGCCGGCACCATCAGCCAGCCCTGGCGATGGCCGTAGCCCGCGGGCCCGAACAGGGCCAGCGGCAGCGTTCCCTTGGCGATCGTGAGGATGCCGTTGCCGGCGCCGTGGAGGATGGCGAACACGGCCGCGGCCGGGCCGCCAAAGACGCCGAGCGCGAGCGCGCCGAGGGGATGCATCAGCGCCGCCAGTCGCGCCGACAGCATCGGATGGACGCGGCGCAGCCAGCCGAATTCGAGCAGGCGCCCTGCCACCTGCGCCGGGCCGATCAGGGCACCGACGCCGACCGCGACGGCGAGGGTCGCGCCGCTCGCCTGCAGCAGGCGCGGCAGGTGCGCCGCCATCGCTGTGCTGATGAACCACGTCGCGGCGAAGGCGACGGCGAGGAGGACGGCGGCGCGCTGTGTCGCCTGGCGCATCGCCGGCGCCGTATCGGGACTCGCGGTCGGCGGCGACGCTGCCGGGCCGGCGCGCGGCAACGAGAGGTTGAGCGGCAGCGCGACGGCGAGATGCAGCACCGCCCACGAAAAGCAGGCGCCGCGCCAGCCGATGTGCGACTCGAGCAGGGCCGAGAGCGGCCAGCCGACCGTGCTCGCGAAGCCCGCGATCAGCGTGATGCCGGTGATCGCGCCGCGCGAGCCGGTGCCGTAGAGGCGAACCAGCGCGGCGAAGGCCGCCTCGTACAGGCCGCTGCCCATGCCGACGCCGAGCACGGCCCAGGCGAGGAAGAGGCTCCACGGCCCCTGCGCCAGCCCGAGCGCGGCGAGGCCGGCGGCGAAGACGAGGTTGGTGCCGGCAAGGACCCCGCGGCCGCCCCACCGGTCGATCGCGCGGCCGGCGTGCGGCCCGAGCGCGGCGGAGACGAGCAGCGCGACCGAGAACGCGGCGAACACCGTCGCCGGCGCGACGCCGAGGTCGCGCGCGATCGGCGTCGCCAGCACCGCCGGCAGGTAGTACGACGAACCCCAGGCGAGCGTCTGCGCGCTGCCGAGCGCGACCACGGGGGCGAGCTTCGCGTTCGCCACGGCCGCGCCTGGTTCCGCGATCTACTTCGCCGGCGTGCCCAGGCCCATGCGCTTGCCGACGTCGGTGTAGATGCGGATGCGGGTTCGCATGAACGCGTCCATGCCGTCGACGCCGACGTTGACGAGCTCGAAACCGGCCTTGGCGGCGAGCTCCTTCATCTCGGGATCGGCGTTGAGCGCCGCGAACGTCTCGGAGAGGCGCCGCCGCGCCTCGGGCGGCGTCGCCTTCGGCACGCCGATGCCGCGAAACGCCCCGTCGACCCAGTCGACGCCGAGCTCCTTGAATGTCGGCACGTCGGGCAGGAGCGGATGGCGCTGCTCCATCGCGACGGCGAGCGCCCGCACCTTGCCCTTGTTGGCGATCGCGAACGGCGTGTACGTCATCGCGCCGTCGATGTGGTTGCCGAGCACGGCGAGCGCGAGGTCGCCGGTGCCCTTGTACGGCACGTACGTCGTCTTGATGCTGAAGTCGCGATCGAGACGCGAGTGGGCGGCATGGTTGGCCGAGTTCAGGCCGGAGCCGCCGAGGTTGAGCTTGCCGGGATCGGCCTTCGCCGCCTTGATGAAGTCGGCGAAGGTCTTGATCGGCCCGGCTTCCGAGACGACGAGCAGGTCGGGCGTGTAGTGGAACCAGAACACCGGCGTCACGTCGTCGGTCTTGTACGAGACGTTGCCCTCCATCGGCTGCAGCACCATGTGCGGCAGGTTGATGCCGACGACGTTGAGGCCGTCGACGGGCAGCGTGTTGGTCTGGCTCCAGAGCAGCGCGCCGCCGGCGCCCGCCTTGTACTGGATCACGGTGTCGACCGCCGGGCACTTCTTCTTCAGAACGACCTGCTGGTGGCGTGCCGAGAGGTCCGACTCGCCGCCGGGCGGGAACGCCTGCCAGTACATCAGGTTGGCCGACGGGCACGCGAGCGCCTGCGCGAAGGCGGGCGGGGCGACAGCAGCGAGCACGAGGGCGGCGGCGGACAGGATGCGGGTCATGCGGAGTCTCCTTCTCGATGGCTGTAATCTACTTGCTAGCCGACGACTGCCCGCCATGACGCTTCGCTCTTTCCTCGCCCTCTGCGTCTTCGCGTTCACCGCGCCGGCGCTCGCCCTCGACCTGCAGGCGCACCGCGGCGGCCGCGGCCTCAGGCCCGAGAACACGCTGGCCGCATTCGAGAACGCGATCCGGATCGGCGTGACGACGCTCGAGCTCGACATCGCCATCACCGCCGACGGCGTCGCCGTGATCTCGCACGAGCCCGCCGTCTATCCCGGCACCGCGCGCGACGCCGAGGGTCGCTGGCTGAAGGAGCCGGGGCCGCTGATCCGCTCGCTGACACTCGAGCAGGTGCAGCGCTACGACGTCGGCCGCCTCAATCCCGAGCTCGCCTACGGCAAGCC
>JBDTPG010000051.1:0-16179 GCA_039932815.1 Caldimonas sp. | reverse complement strand
GAGGTCGTGCACATGAGCGTGCTCGAGGGCCTGACCAAGATCAACATGGACGGCAAGATCACGCCGCTGCTCGCCGAAAGCTGGTCGACCGATCCGGACGGCAAGGTCTACACCTTCAAGCTCAGGAAGGGCGTGAAGTTCCACGACGGCGAGGCCTTCGATTCGAGCGACGTCAAGTTCAGCTTCGAGCGCGCCAAGGCGCCGGGCTCGACCAACAAGGCGAAGAAGGCGGTGTTCGACAACATCAGCCGGATCGAGACGCCCGATCCCTACACCGTGCTGATCCTGCTCAACAACGCCGACGGCAACTTCCTGTTCCGCATGGGCGAGAACACCGCGGTGATCCTCGACCCGAAGAGCGCGCCGACGACGGCGACCAAGCCGATCGGCACCGGCCCGTACAAGTTCGATTCCTGGGCCAAGGGCTCGTCGATCGCGTTGGTGAAGAACGATCAGTTCCGCGACGCCGCCAAGGTGCAGATGAAGAAGGTCACCTTCCGCTTCATCAACGACCCGGCGGCACAGGTCGCCGCATTGCTCGCCGGCGACATCGACGGCATGCCGCGCTACGGCGCGCTCGAGAGCCTGAAGCAATTCCAGAGCGATCCGCGCTTCTCGGTGACCGCCGGCGGCACGGAGGGCAAGACGATCATGACGATCAACAACAGGAAGAAGCCCTTCGACGACGTGCGCGTGCGCCGCGCGCTTGCCGCGGCGATCGACCGCAAGGCGGTCATCGACGGCGCGCAGGAAGGCTTCGGCGTGCCGATCGGCAGCCACATGGTGCCGAGCGACGCCGGCTACGTCGACCTTACCGCCGTCAATCCCTACGACCCGGAGAAGGCAAAGGCGCTGCTCAAGGAAGCAGGCGTCACGACGCCGCTCAACGTGACGCTCACGTTGCCGCCGCCTGCGTACGCGCGCAAGAGCGGCGAGATCATCGCATCGCAGCTGGCCAAGATCGGCGTCGTCGCCAAGATCGAGAACGTCGAGTGGGCGCAGTGGCTCTCGGGCGCGTTCAAGGGCAACTTCGACCTCACCATTGTCAGCCACACCGAGCCGCTCGACTTCGACCGCTACGCCGACCCGAGCTACTACTACGGCTACGACTCGAAGGCCTACAAGGACCTCTTCGCGGCGTACAACTCGACCGCCGACGCCAAGGGCCGGATGAAGCTGCTCGGAGACATCCAGCGGCAGCTCGCGACCGACAGCGTCAACGCGTACCTGTTCCAGCTGCCGCA
The DNA here is from genome assembly GCA_039932815.1 of Caldimonas sp. Taxonomy (GTDB): domain Bacteria; phylum Pseudomonadota; class Gammaproteobacteria; order Burkholderiales; family Burkholderiaceae_C; genus Schlegelella_A. The sequence goes on along the minus strand of JBDTPG010000051.1, from coordinate 14,935 downwards.
GTTCGCGGTCGGAAACAAGCGGCTGAAGGGCTTGTGGAGCAGCTCGCCGATCGCCGCCAACGACCTCGGCGCGCTGACCTGGCAGTGAGCCTGCCCGGACGACGGCGCGACCGCACTCGCCGCTCTTGCCGCCCGACACGATGACCGCCCTGCACGACCTCGCCGCGACCGAGCTGATCGCGCGTTACCGCGACCGCTCGCTCTCGCCGGTCGAGGTGACGCGTGCCGTGCTCGACCGCATCGCCGCCTGGGAGCCGCACCTGCACGCCACCTACGCGCTCGACGGCGAGGCGGCGCTCGCCTCGGCGCGGGTCTCGGAAGCGCGCTGGCTGCGCCACCTCGCCGCGGGCGAGAACGTCGGCGCGCTCGAAGGCGTGCCGGCGATGATCAAGGAGAACATCGCCACCGGCGGAACGCCGGTGCCGCTCGGCACGGCCGCGACCGAGCTGGTGCCGGCGCTGCGCGACGCGCCGCCGGCAGCGCGGCTGCGCGAGGCCGGCGCGGTCGTCCTCGGCAAGACGACGATGCCCGACTACGGCATGCTGTCGTCGGGCCTGTCGAGCTTCCACGGCCTGACGCGCAACCCCTGGGACCTGAGCAAGAACCCGGGCGGCAGCAGCTCGGGCGCGGCCGCCGGCGTCGCCGCCGGCTACGGGCCGCTCCACCTCGGCACCGACATCGGCGGCTCGGTGCGCCTGCCGGCCGGCTGGTGCGGCATCTTCACCCTCAAGCCGAGCCTGGGCCGGATCCCGATCGATCCGCCCTTCGCCGGCCGCGTCGCCGGGCCGATGACGCGCACCGTCGCCGACGCGGCGCTGATGATGGGCGTGCTCGCCCAGCCCGACGACCGCGACGCGATGAGCCTGCCGGCGCAGTCGATCGACTGGCAGCGCCTCGAGCGCGACGTCGCCGGCCTGCGCATCGGCCTGATGATGGATGCCGGCGTCGGCCTGCCGGTCGATGCCGAGATCGCCGCCGCGGTCGAGGCCGCGGCGAAGCAGTTCGAGGCCGCCGGTGCGCGCGTCGAGCGCGTGGCGCCGTTCATGACGCGAGCCATGCTCGACGGCATGGACGACTTCTGGCGCATGCGCGCCTGGCTCGACCTCTCGGCCCTGCGCGAGGAGCGGCGCGAGCGCATCCTGCCGTTCATCGTCGCGTGGGCGAAGCGTGGCGCGACGCTCTCGGGCGAGCGCGTGTTCCGCGGTCACGGCCAGATGGCGGCGATGCGCGATGCCGCAGTCGCCGCCTGCCGGCCCTACGACGTCGTGCTCTCGCCGACGTCGCCGATCGCCGCGTATTCGGCCGAGCTGCCGTCGCCGACCGACGATCCCGAGCGGCCGTTCGAGCACATCGCCTTCACGCTCGCCTACAACATGAGCGAGCAGCCCGCCGCCAGCATCGACTGCGGCCGGACCCGCGCCGGCCTGCCGATCGGCCTGCAGATCGTCGGCCGCCGCCACGACGACCTCGGCGTGCTGCAGGTGGCGCGCGCCTGGGAAGCGATGCGGCCGACGCCGGCGCCCTGGCCGGAGCCGCCGGCGCCCTGAGCGCGACGATGCGGCGCGACGCGCGCGGCAATCCGGTCTCGACCGCATCGGCGGCCGCGCTCGACGCCAGCGAGCAGGCGCTCTGGCGAATGATGTCGTTCTACGGCACGCCGATCGACGACCTCGACGCGGCGATCGTCGCGGACCCGGCGTGGCTGCTGCCGCGCCTGATGAAGGCGGGATTTCTGCTCAGCCTCACCGAGCCGTCGCTGCTCGACGAGGCGCGCGACGCGCTGGCGGGCGCCGAGCGCCTTGCCGCCTCGGCCGACGCCCGCGAGATCGCGCACGGCGAGGCCTTGCGGGCGGTCGCCGAGGGCGACTGGGACGGGGCCTGCGCGCGCTGGCAGGGCATCCTCGGCCGGCATCCGCGCGACGCGCTCGCGCTGCAGTGGGCGCATCTGTTCGACTTCTATCGCGGCGACGCGGAGCAACTGCGCGAGCGGCCGGCGCGCGCATTGCCGCACTGGCCGGCCGGCGACACGCTGCTCCCCTTCGTGATCGGCCTGCACGCCTTCGGGCTCGAGGAGACCGGCCGCTTCGCCGACGCCGAAGTCGCCGGCCGCGACGCGCTCGAGCGCGACCCGCGCGTGCCCTGGGCGATCCACGCGGTCGGCCACGTGATGGAGATGCAGGGCCGCTTCGACGAAGGCCTTCGCTGGATGGAGGATCGGCGCCCGCAGTGGGTCGAAGGCAACGGCTTCTCGTGCCACCTCGGCTGGCACCACGCGCTCTTCGCGCTCGAGGCGCTCGACCCCATCGTCGCCCTGCGCCTCTTCGACGAGCATCTCGATCCGGCCTCGACGCAGATCACGCTGCAGCGTCTGGACGCCGCATCGCTCCTTTGGCGCTGCATGCTCGTCGGCGTCGACGTCGGCCAGCGCTGGCGAAGCCTTCTCGACGCCTGGCCGCTCGACGACGGCTCGGCCGGCTTCTCCGTCTTCAACGACCTGCACGCGCTCTTGGCGCTCGTCGGCGTCGGCGACCTCGACCGCGCCCGGCGCTACGTGCGACACGCCCAGGCGAGCGCCGGCCGCGCCGGCCAGCCGAACGGCGCCGTGATGCGCGATCTGGGCGCGCAGCTCCTCGAGGGCGTGCTGGCGTTCGGGTGCGGACGCTTCGACGAGGCGACCCGCCTCCTCGGCCTCGTCCGCCCAGCGCTGGCGCGCATCGGCGGCAGCCACGCCCAGCGCGAGGTCGTCGCCCAGACGCTGCTCTCGGCGGCAGCGCGCAGCGGTGCGCGCTCCGTCGGACTGGAACTGCTCGAGGAGCGTCGGCAGGCGCGACCCTCGACGCCGCTCTCGCGCCACTGGGCCGAGCGCCTCGGCGCGATGCCGCGCTGAGGCGCGCCGGCCGGCGCTAGCCGCCGGCCAGTCGATGCGCGAGCTGCCGGTCGGCGTTGTCGTCGTCGAGCATCGCATCGAGGTGCGCACGGGCGCGCTCCGCCGCGACGCGCGCCGCGTCGGCGTCGCCCGCTTGCGCTCGGGCGCGCGCGGCGACCAGCCAGAGATGGCCCGTCCGCAGCGAGTGCGGCCGCGAGCCGCGCAGTCGTTCGGAGATCACGAGCGCCTCGTCGACGTCGCGCAGCGCGGCCGCGCTGTCGCCGAGCGCCACGAGCGACTCGGCGCGCAGGCGCAGCGCGTCGGCGAGCGACGCGCTCTTCTTGGGCGCCGCCTCGAGTCGTTGCACGAGCGGCTCGATCGCGGCGCGCGCCGCGTCGGGCCGTCCGCGCAGCAGCTCGACGCGCGAGCGCCGCACGAAAAGGCCGTTGCGGTCGAACGAGCCTTCGGGCAGCGTCTTCGCGATCGCCTCGGCCTCGGCGAGAGAACGGTCGGCGGACGCGAAATCGCCGAGTGCGGCCTGCGCGCCGGCGCGCGTGAGCAGGGAGTTGTAGATGAAGCCGGGCGCCGAGGCCTTTTCGGCGATGGCGATGGCTCGGTCGGCAGCGGCGAGCGCGTCGGGGTTGCGGCCGAGCGTGAGCAGTGCTCCGGCGCGGTTGCTCGCCGCATAGGGCGGCACGACCTGCGTCGTACCGCGCTGGCCGGCGAGCGCGATCGTCCGCTCGATCATGTCGAGCGCGCGTCGCGTGTCGCCGACCCGAAAGCTCACCAGGCTCCAGTTGTTGAGGATCGCGACCGCGCTCGCGCTGTCGCCCTGGCCCAGGGCGTCGTAGGCGCGGATCGCCTGCGCATATTCGCGCTCGGCGTCCTCGAAGCGGTCGTTCATTTCATAGCCGTAGCCGAGCTCGGCATGCAGCGAGGCAACGAGCGAGGGCGGACGCAGGGGCCCCTTGCCGAGCAGCGTCTGCGCGGCGAGCGCAGCCGCGAGGGCCGCCGGCGCGTCGTTCAGCGTCTGCGCGATCTGCGCCTCGTACATCGCGCATTGCGAGGCGACGGCGGGCTCGATGTTGCGGTCGGCGATCCAGCGCGACAGCGTGATCCGCGCCGCCTCGGCCTGGCCGCGCTGGCCGATCACCGAGGCGTAGTTGCACTCGACGCGGGCGCGAAAGCTCGGCTCGACCGAGGGCCCCAGGATGCCCGCCGCGCGCTGCAGCAGCGGCTCGGCCTTGGCATAGTTGCCGAGCGAGGCGTAGTAGGAGCCGAGCGAGTGCAGCACGACCGCCTGCTGCTCCGGCTGGCGATCGAGCTGGCGCAGCGCGAGCTGCTCGCTGCGGCCGAGGAACTCCTCGAGCGTCAGCCGCTCGTCGGCGCCCCAGGTCGTGTAGAGCATCGTGTCGACGAACTCCGAGGCGGTCTCGGCGCGCTGCAGCTGCACGAGCGCACGGTCGCGCTGGCGCTCGGCCTCCACGGCCTGCCACGCTGTGCCGCCGAGACCGGCGACGAGCGCGAGGGCGACCGCGGCGGCGGCCGCGACGCCGGCGCGATGACGGCGCACGAACTTCCTCGTGCGATAGGCATAGGAGTCGGCGCGCGCGCCGATCGGCAGGTGATCGAGCCAGCGACGCAGGTCGTCGGCCATCTCGGCGGCGGTGGCGTAGCGCTCGTCGGGCACCTTCTTCAGCGCCTTGGCGGCGATGGTGTCGAGGTCGCCGCGCAGCACGCGGCCGCGGCGCGCCGCCGCAGGATCTGCGCCGGGTTCGCCGTCGCCGGGGCCGTCGCTGCGCGCCGCGTCCGACATCCGCGCCGGCACGGTCGACAACACGGCCTGCAGCCGCTCGACCGGATTGCGCGCGCCGCGCGCGGTCGGATGGCAGCCCGCGAGCAGCACGTAGAACAGCACGCCGAGGGCGTACACGTCCGTCGCGGTGCTCAGCTCCTCCCCGTTCACTTGCTCGGGCGCCGCGTAGTCGGGCGTGAAGGCGCGCGCCGTCGCCTCGTTCAGGACGTCGCTGCGATCGACGCCGCTGTCCTGCAGCAGCCGGGCGATGCCGAAGTCGAGAAGCTTCACCTGGCCGTCGCCGGCGACGAGGATGTTCGACGGCTTCAGGTCGCGGTGCAGGATGAGCCGGCTGTGCGCATGCGCGACGGCGACGAGCACATCGAGGAAGAGCCGCACGCGCGCCTCGACGTCGAGAGCGCGCGCCACGCACCAGCGATCGATCGGCTCGCCGTCGACGTATTCGAGGACCAGGTAGGGCTGCCCCCCGGTCGCGACGCCGGCATCGAGCAGGCGCGCGATGTTCGGATGGGCGAGACGCGCGAGGATCTCGCCCTCGCGCTGGAAGCGCGCGCCGCCGCGCTCGCCGAGCAGCGCGAGATTGAGGAACTTGAAGGCGACCTGGCCCTGGAAACGGCCGTCGCTGCGATGGGCGAGCCACACGCTGCCCATCCCGCCCTGGCCGATGGGCCGGTCGAGCACGTAGCTGCCGATCGCCTGGCCGGCGAGCGTCGGCCCGGCATCGATCGCGCTGCCCTCGAGGAACGCCTCCCGGTTGGCGGCCGTCTCGTACGCGAGCAGCGACGCGAGCTCGCCGGCGAGCAGTCCGTCAGCGCGGCGGATCTCCTCGAGCCGCGCCGCGCGCTGGCCCGGGTCGGTGTCGAGCAACTCGTCGAGCCAGCGGCTCAGGATCGCCCAGCGCGCGTTGTCGATCCGTGCCATCGCCCGGCCCTGCGCATTCAGACAAACGGTGCCATGAGCTTCTCGGTCGCGAAGGCGCGCTGCACGGCCGGCCGCGCCAGCATGCGATCGAGCCACGGCCTGACGTGCGGCAGCGCGCGCCCCGGCCGGGCGAAACCGCGCGTCCAGCGGCAGAGGACGAAGGCATACGGGTCGACGATGCTGAAGCGATCGCCGAGCAGCCACGGCCCGCCGTGGCGCGCAAGCTCGGCGTCGATCTGATCGAGCATCGCGCCGATCTTGGTCTCGGCGTGCGCCCTGACGATCGCCGCGCCGGCATCGTCGTCGGCCCAGCGCTCCGGATAGAAATAGAGGACGAGCGCGGCCTGCAGCGTGTTCGTGCACCAGATCAGCCACTTGTACGCGTTCGCGCGCTCGCGCGTGCCGAGCGCGGGCAACAGATCGGCGCCCGGGTGCGTGTCGGCCAGGTGCATGCAGATCGCCGCGGTCTCGTAGAGAACGAGCGGCGAGCCGTCGGCGCCCGGCGCTTCGTCGTCGACAAGCACCGGGATCAGGCCGTTCGGGTTGAGCGCCAGGTACTCGGCCGACTTGTGCGCCGCCACCCCGCGGTCGACGTACTTCAGCGTGAACGGCGCGCCGATCTCCTCGAGCACGAGGTGGGCGATGAGGCTGGCATTGCCGGGAAAGTAATGGAGCTGCGCCATGGCTCAGGGGCCCTCGAAGGTGACAGGGGTGGTCGTCCCGCGCCGTCCGGTGCGGATGACCACCGTGCCGGCCAGCTTGTCGTGCCACCCCTGCTTGCGCCGGTCGAACGCGACCCAGAAGAAGCCTAGGCACAAGGGAATCGTGGAGACGTAGTAGGCGAGATAGCGGCCGATCGCCTGACCCGGAGACAAGGTCGCGCCTGTCTTCGCGTCCACGACCCGCAACGACACGAGCATCTTTCCGGGCGTCGCCTGCTTCGTGAGCCAGAAGACGATGACCGCGACGGCCGGAAACACCCAGGAGATGACGAAATCCGGAACGCCGGCGAAGAAGGTGCCGCTGTTGCCGCTGAAATAAGTCCGGCCGTAGAGGGCCAACAGGAGAGGCGCCGAAATGGCGAAGACCATGACCGTGTCGATCAGCGATGCGACCACGCGGATCCAGAAGCCGGCGTAGGCGACCGCGACCGAACCCGCGCCGGCGATGTCGTCGACGGCAGCCTTCGGCGGCGCAAAGCGATCCGTGCTCATGCGCCGGAGTATCCCGGAACGGCGGGCGAGGTCAGTCGCCGCCTGCGCGCGCCTGCGGGTCGCGGAGCGCGGGGATGCGAACCGTCTTGGTCGCGAGGTGCACCTCGCGCAGGAAGTACGCCAGGCCGACGACGAGCGCGAGCGTCGAGGCGGTGAAGAAGAAGCCGAGCAGCCACTTGAGCTCCAGGCCGAGGAGCACCTCCAGAAAGAGCGCGGCGATGACGGTGCAGACGAGCAGCGCCGCCAGCGTGCAGGCCGTGATCGCGGCACTCGCCAGGTGGCGCCGGCGCTCGAGCGCGGCGAGTTCGCGATCGAGCCCGGCTGCCATCGAGGCCGGCCGCTGGTACGGCCCTTCCGTCAGGTGCCGGCCGCGATCGATGATCCGCGCAAGACGCCCGGCCATGACGTTCAGGATTCCGGCGATGCCGGTCAGCAGGAACACGGGCGCCAGCGCCAGCTGGATGGCATGGCCGACGTCGTTGAGATTGACAGCTGCACCCAACACCGGCTCACCTCGCTTTCCTCGACGCCACGGGACGAACCTTCACCGGCGCTGACTGGCCACCGGAGGATAGCCGGGCGCCTCGGCGAGCGGCACCGGAGTTCGCGGACGCCGGCCATTCGCCGCGAACACCTCGGCGAGCTTGACGGTCATCAAGCGCGGCAAGTTCGAAGTGACGCACGATGACCGGTTCATCATCCCGTCATCGAAACGAGGTCCCGATGGGCGCCAAGGAATCCACTGCCACCGCTGTCAAGCGATCCACGTCGAAGCGCGGCAGCACGGGCCGCGCGCGCCGCCTCGTCCCGGGCAGCACGCCTCGCACCCGCCTGGTGGAGGCCGGGGATACGCTCGCTCGTGCCGACAAGCGCAGCGCCGAGGCGGACCGCGTGGCGCGCCGCACCAGCACCGCCCTGACGGTGCAGAAGCAGGCGCTCTCGGACCTGCTCGCCGGCTCCGACGAGGCATCGCCGCCCAGCGAGACGATGCAGCGATTGCAGGCGCTGATCGCCGGCGCCTCGCCCGACGAGGTCAAGGCGCTGCGCCTCGATCTCTTCGGACGCACCGAATCCAAGCCCGGCGTCGATCCCGATGCCGAGCTCAGCGCCGGCTGGCGGCAGGGCGCCTACCCGTACCGCAACCTGATGTCGCGCAAGAGCTACGAGCGGCAGAAATACCGGTTGCAGGTGGAACTGCTCAAGCTGCAAGCCTGGGTCAAGGAGAGCGGCCAGCGAATCGTCGTCGTCTTCGAGGGTCGCGACGCGGCCGGCAAGGGCGGCACCATCAAGCGCTTCATGGAGCACCTCAACCCGCGCGGCGCGCGCGTCGTCGCGTTGGAAAAGCCCAGCGAGGTCGAGCGCGGCCAGTGGTACCTCCAGCGCTACATCGAGCACCTGCCCACGCGCAGCGAGATCGTGATGTTCGACCGCAGCTGGTACAACCGCGCTGGCGTCGAACGCGTCATGGGCTTCTGCAGCGACACCGAATACGAGGAATTCCTTCGCCAGACGCCCGAGTTCGAGCGCCAGCTCGTGCGCTCGGGAGTGCACCTCTTCAAGTTCTGGTTCTCGGTCAGCCGCGCCGAGCAGCGCCGCCGCTTCAAGGAGCGGCAGGGGCATCCGCTCAAGCAGTGGAAGCTCAGCCCGGTCGACATGGCATCGCTCGACAAGTGGGACGAATACACGCGGGCGAAAGAGGCGATGTTCGTCCACTGCGACACCTCCGATGCGCCGTGGACGGTGATCAAGTCGGATTGCAAGAAGCGCGCGCGCCTGAACGCGATGCGCTACCTGCTGAGCCGGCTGCCGTATGCCAAGCGCGACCTGGCCGTCATCGGCCCGGTCGATCCGCTCATCGTCGGCCGGCCTTCGCTCGTGCCCAGCGTCGGCGACGATCAAATCGCCGGTAGCGGCAGCGGCTGATTCGGTCATGAAGCGCCCGTCGAAGCAGCTGCGCATCCCGCATCTTTGATCAGGCCTCCGCGGGACAGGCTCGTTTTCTTGCGCGCTCTTGCTTCATCGGCAGGATGGAGCACCGGTCATCGCCCGCGCGTGTCGCCGACGACGACAAAGGGCGCCCAGAACGCCGGGTGGCCGCGGCGCTTGTCCTGCGCGAGCATCAACATGGCTTGCCGCAATGCATCCGCCTTGTCCGCGCCGCGGCTGTAGGCCTTCATCATCGAGGTGGTGATGCGAACCGCGCTGACGGACTCGACGCGCCAATGGGAGACAAGCAACGCCCGTGCGCCGGCGTAGAAGAACGATCGCGCCAGTCCGGAAAGAGGCTCCTGGTTGCCTTCACGTCCCGATGCGGTGTTGCAGGCAGAAAGAATGACCCATTCGGCACCGAGCCGCAGCTCTGCGATCTCGCTCGCGCTGAGCAGGCTCGCGCGCCAATCTGCAGGCGATGGCGCCGACAAGACGAGCGCGGGTTCACGCAGAATGCCCGACTCCGCCGCTGTCAGGCCGTGGGTTGCGAAGGCGATCGTTGCCACGCTTTCCAGGGGCAGTGCGGCCAGGACCGCCTTGGTCGCTCGATCGCGCAAGTACACGTCTTGCCGGCCGCCACCCGCTGCGGTCGCAAGTGCTTGCAGTTCGCGCTCCGTTTCGGGCAGCTGCGCCAAGGCGGTCAGGCTCTCCGCGAATACCGGATCGCCGAAGCCGATGAACGCACGCGAGAGCCCACCGCGAGCCCTGGATGAGCGGACGGCGACGAGGGAGGCCTCCGAAGGCCAGGTGACCGTTGCGTACCGCTCCAGCAGCCACTTCGGTCGCGCGGCCACACCGGGTCCAGGCGCGTCCGTCACGAGGACGTGGAGCGGCAACTGGCTGATCGGCCCGTCCGGTACGACCAGCAACGTGCGAACGCCCCGGAGCCGGACCGCAATCGGTTCGATGAGTGCCTTGTAGAGTTGATGGGCGGCCGCGACGTCGAAGCTCGATGCGTCGCGAACGTCGCTCCGGCCCGGATCCAGCTGCTGGCGCAACCGGTCGACGAGGCGCTCGAGCGACTGCCGGTCGATCGGAAGACGCTGGAACGTCGACTCGCGCTCGCCACCGACCATGACCCAGGCGAAACATCCGGCGTCACTCACCAGATAGCCGATCAGTGCCTCGCGCGGCTTGAGAACCGATCGGATCTGAGCCCCGCTCACCGGCTGCTGACCGAGCAACGATCCGAACTGCGGAAATTCGACGTCGAGACGTCTGTCGATGTCGGCGATCCGGCGTTTCAATGTCGCCTGCTTCGCCCTCATCTCTGCTTCCTGGCTCGGCAGGCGTTCGTCGGTGGGCTTCGCTGCCGCTTCCACCAGGCGCTCATCGATCGTCGTGACTTGCGCTGCCGCGTCCTGGCGATCGCGGATCAACTCCGCGAGGGGTCCCTTGCCGCTCGCTTGTCGGGCCGCCATCTGGGCCAACTGCGTTCCTGCTTCGCTTTGCTTGGCTCGCTGGGCGGCGACCAGCGATTCATCGAACGCCTTGCGATCCGCCCTCCAGAGCAATTGCACATGCTCCGAGAAGCGCGCCGCGCGCGGCCGGGCCCGCCCCGTTCCGCCGCGTCCGGCAGCGTTCAGGAGCTCCAGCTGAGGGACCAGGATCGCGTTCGCCCGCCGCGACTCCTTCAGGGCATCGGGCAGCTTGCCGGTCCTGGCGTGCAGGGCCGCGGCATCGCGCAGCAGATCGCCGTGCTCAGGGTGGTCGCCGCCGAGCGCCTGCTCGCTTTCGAGCAGCGCGGTCGCAATCAATCGCTCCGCTTCCTCGCGCATCCCTTGCTCGAGCCGCACACCTGCCAGTCTCTGCAAGGCGGACGCCCGCCCCGGGTGCGGCCGACCGACGGCTCGCTGAATGATCTGAGCGGCCTCCTCGAACCGCAGGGCGGCCTGATCAAAGCTGCCCAACTGCGATTCCGCTTCGCCAAGGCCGCGAAGGCTGCCCGCGTAATCGACCGTGTTGGTTCCCGTGTTGCTGGCGAATCGGTCGACCGACTCCTGATAGTGGCGCCTTGCCTCGTCCGGCATGCCCGCCTGGAGTGCAGCGTCACCGAGCAGGCCGCTGAGCTCGGCGGCGGCGAGGCTCGCCGCACCTGCGGTCTTCAACTCGACGTCGAGCGCTCGCCGCAGGAGCGCGCCCCCTTGCGCGAAGCGGCCCTCCGACACCAGCAGGCTGCCAAGGTTCCCGAGCGGCTTGATCGTCTCGTTGTGGTCCGCGCCGAACACACGTTCAAAACCTTCAAGTGCCTCGCGATAGGCCATCTCGGCTTCCGCAGGCCGGCCCAGCGCCCGGTAGCTCAAGCCAAGGTTGTTCTTGTAGACAAAGATATTGAAGTGGTCTTCGCCGAACAGCTTGCGCGTCAGCGCCATCGCCTCGTTCAGAAGGCCCAACGAGGGGCCGAAGGGCCCCCTGACCTGGTAGATCAGGGCAAGGCGATTGAGCACGACGGGCTGCATCGAATACTCGCGCCCGGTCTTCGGGTCGCGGTTCTGGCGGTAAATCGTCAGCGCGCGTTCCAGAAGATCCCTGGCCTCGTCGAGCCGGCCCGTGTCGCGGTAGGCGATCGAGAGGTCCGCCATCGTGTTCGCGACATCAGGCCCATCGCCCCCCTCCACCGTTCTGCGGACTTCCAACGCACGAAGAAAGTAATCCTCTGCGCGCCGGTAGTCGCCCTTCGCGATATGGATCATTCCCAGGTCATTGAGCGTTTCGCCGGTCTGCTTGCTCACCGCGCCCGCCGCGCGAATCCGCAACGCGAGCAGCTCCTCGAGAATCGCCTCGGACTCCGAGTATTCGCCCAGGTACAGAAGGGCGGCCCCCAGATCGCTCATGGCGTCGCCGCGCGCGAGATCATCCGGCGGCTCCTGCTGTTGCCTCAACGACAAGCGAAGGCGAAGAAATCGAAGTGCCGGCGCAGGAGCGGCCTCGCTCAACCAGGCCGTCGGGGAAGTGAGCATGTCGGCGAGGCGGGCGGGATCGATCCCGGCCTCTTCGGCTGCAGCGACTGCAGCCCCGAGTCGTTCGACGCTTTCAGCGGCCTTCGACGCGCGTTGAAGCTGGGCGACCTCTTCGAACAGGTCGACCACGGCAGCCGAAACGGGCGGTTGATTCGCCTGGACCCAGCCAGAACCCGATGCAATGGCCGAGAAAACCAGAATCTTCAGCACCCAGGAGCGACGCAACGAATCTGTTGTCACGGATGACCTGCGGGAGTGAAGTGCAAAGGCTGTTTCGCGGGCCCGGAGCGGGTCTCTAAAGACCGGAGACCTGGCCAGCAAGTATGAGGTCCTGGGCCGCGTCGGCTCGGAAACCATCGCGACGCGATGTGGCCGATTCCGGTCGATCAATCCGTATGGACACGCAGAGAGGCCAGAATTGCAACCGATGGCTCGAGGGCTCGAATGCGGAAATTGATAGCGTGCACGCTCGCGATCCTCGTCGGCCCCTGCAGCCAGGCCGCCGAGGTGGCCGGATACGTGCTTGCCGTACAGGGCGAGTGGTCGCTTCAGGGTCACCGGGCCAAACTCCTGGTCGGTGCGCCGGTGGCCGAGGGGTCGCGCCTGGTGGCTGCCTCGCCGGCGTCCGGTGACCACATCGTGGTCATCGAGGCCAGATCGGGCGCGCTGCTCGTGGCCCGTCATTGCGACACCGGGCGCGCCTGCGCGCGGCCGCTTGTCGTGCCGCGGCCGTCCGACGCCCGTTCTGAAAAGTCTCCTGTCGCGCGCATGCTGAACGACGTCCTGGCGCGCATCGCCGGCGATCCCGACCGCTACATCACCACCCTGAACCGCGGCTCCGGCGGGCTCGTCGAGGCAATCTTGCCCTGGTCCGAGGGCGGCGTCGACCTTGCACCGGTGTTCCCCGTCCTGTCCACAGGGGGCGACCACGAGATCGGCCTGACGACGCTGCAGTGCCGCGGGCCCGGCGCATGCCCGCAACAGCCACTGATGTCACGCATCGGCGGGCCGACAGGCGAGCGGTCGACGACGATCCACGGCCTCGCCCCCGGGCTGTACGAAGTCGTCGTCCGTGGACCGCGCGGTTCGATCGGGCCGGAGCACTTCCGCGCGCGGATACTGCTGCTGCCGGCGACGCAACACGCCCGAGCAGAAGAAATCTACCGGGCCGGCGTGGGCCTGGCGGAGCGTTGGGGCACGGACGTCGACGCAGCCACCAGGCAGGGCTTTCTCCATGCGCTGCTCGAGGAGCTCGCGGGCGGCTGATCCACCGGTTGCCAGGCGCCAGCTCGTCGGCTCGAGGAATCGCCGACGGCCGCGGCCGTCGGATCACCGCGCGTCAGTGCGGCGCGACGCGGGGCAGGCGGCCCTGAGTGGTGCGAGCCGAGCGGCGCTGCCGTCGCACGCTGCCGGCCGAGTCGGAGTCATCGCGCTTGCCGCCGCCCTTCGCCAGCTAGCCGGCGACGCGCTCGAGGTAGCTCTGGAAGACGCCGACATGGACGAACGCCGCGTCGGACGAATTCGGCCAGAGCTCGTCGGTGCTGAAGCGCACGTCGTAGGTCGGCTCGTCCTCGGCCGCGACGCCGTGCGCGTGGGCATCGGGAAAGGGGTAGGGCGGCGACTCGGCGACCACGATGCCGGCCTTGCCGCGGATGTAGGCCGGCAGGCGCACGTGGCCGGCGACGTGATCGGCCCTGACGCGAACGCGATCGCCCGCCACGAAGCGCTCGCGCGCGGCCGCGTTGCTGCGCCCGGGCGCGCTCGCCAGGGCGAGCGGGAAGGTACCGTCCGCGCGTCGCTCGAGCTCTTCTCGCGTGCAGATCCCTTTCTCGACGCAAAGCGTCGCCAGGCTCGTCAGCGAGCGCTCGTAGTAGCTCGCCGAGACGTAGTGGCGCGGCTGCATGCGCTCGATCGCGTGACGGTATTCGTCCATGTTGAAGACGCCGAGGCGGACCGCGAGCGAATACAGGGCGTTGACGCGCTTCTCCCACTCGCCGTGGAAGGCCGTCGCGTCGGGCGAATGGCGAACGGCGCCGAAGCCCTGCCTGCCGCCGAGATCGTGGATGCCGTCCATCGCGGAGCCTGTCGCGCTACAGCCGGGCGACGCCGATCAGCGAATCGCGCGTGACGATCGCGGCGAGCCGATCCTCGCTCCAGCCGGCGGTGCGCTCGGGGCGTGCCGGCAGCACCATGTAGCGCGTGTCGGCGGTCGTGTCCCAGACGCGGATCTCGATCTCGGCCGGCAGCTCGAGGCCCATCTCCTTCAGCACCGTGCGCGATTCGCGGACGATGCGGGCGCGGTACTCGAGGTCCTTGTACCAGTCGGGCGGCAGGCCGACGATCGTGAACGCGGTGCACGAGCACAAGGTGCAGCAGATGACGTTGTGCACCGCCGCCGTGTTCTCGAGGACGACGAGATGGCGATGGTGGCGCGGCATCTCGTAGCCGAGCTCGGCGACGGCGGCGCGGCCATCGGCGAGCAGGCGAGCGCGAAACGCCGGGTCGGTCCATGCCTTGGCAACGACGCGGGCGCCGTTCTCCGGAACCCACTTCTCCTCGACGAGATGATCGGCCTGGACGATGAATTCATCGGGCGCCATGCCGCGGTCGCGCAGCACCGACTGGATCGCGTCGACGCGCTGCTCGACGGGGGCGGTGGGCCGGGGCGTGCGGGCGGGCTCTGACATGGTGCATCGAGTATAGGAACCCTGCGCCCCCGGGGGCGCCCCGAGACGAACGGTGCCGGCTTCGTGCCAAAGTGGGCGCGCGACCGGCACCCGATCCGGCGCGAAGGAGACCTCGTGATCGAACGCCACCTCGACATCCCGACCGCCGACGGCGCGATGAACAGCTTCGTCGTCCATCCGGAGGAAGGCGGACCGTTTCCGGTCGTCCTCTTCTGCATGGACGCCCCCGGCAAGCGCGAGGAGCTGCACGACATGGCGCGGCGCATCGCCGCGGTCGGCTACTTCGTCGTCCTGCCCAACCTCTATTACCGCCGCGTTCGCGAGTACTCGCTGAAGGAGCGCACCGAGCCGGCGATGGCCGAGATGTTTGCGCACATGGCGACGCTCGGCCGCGTCACCACGGAGATCGACACCGCGGCGCTGCTGCGCTTCGTCGATGCCGACGCGCAGGCCGACGCGAAGCGCATCGGCGCGGTCGGCTA
>JBDTPG010000050.1:0-16615 GCA_039932815.1 Caldimonas sp. | reverse complement strand
GCAGCCCGCGATCAAGGCGGCGCTGGCGCGCGAGGGCACCGAGGTGTCGCTCTCGACGTCACCCGAGCAATTCGCGGCCTTCCTGGTCGATGACGGCAAGTTCTGGGTGAACCTGGTCAAGACCGCCAAGGTCAAGCTCGAGTGAGCCCGAGGCCGCGAAAGCGATCCAGCTGACGATTCCGAAGGCGTTGCTCCTGGGCGCAAGCAAGGCGCTCAGCTAGCGAAGGGGCGCCGCGCGTCGGCGCTGCCCGGGCCGGACGACCCCGGCCCGCGGACGCGCTACGCGGCGACGGCGTAGAGCTGCCATTCGCCCGGGACGCCCTTCAACGCGTGCGCGCCGCGATCGACGAAGGCGATTCCGGAACCCGCGACGAGGTCCTTGACCGTGCTCGACACGAGCACCTCGCCGGCGCCGGCCTGGGCCGCGACGCGTGCGCCGATGTGGACGGCGATGCCACCGATCTTCGCGCCCATCACTTCGCACTCGCCCGTGTGCACGCCGGCGCGGACCTCGAGGCCGAGCGGGCGAACGCCGTCGCGGATGGCTTCGGCGCAGCGGATCGCGCGCGCCGGGCCGTCGAAGGCGGCGAAGAAGCCGTCGCCTGCGGAATCGACCTCGCGGCCACGGAAGCGCTCGAGCTGGCGCCGGGCGACGCTGTAGAACGCGTCGAGCACCGCGTGCCAGCGCGAATCGCCGAGCTGGGCGGCGCGCTCCGTCGAGCCGACGATGTCGGCGAACAGGATCGTCGCCAGAACGCGATCCGGGGTGCCGCCGTGCCGTTCGCCGGTCAGGAACTCCTCGATCCGGTCGAGGTAGGCACCGGCGTCGCCGCTGAAGAAGAAGTGATCGCTTCCCGGCAGCTCGACGTACTCGGCGCCCGGAATGTTCGCGGCCAGGTAGCGCGCGAGCCCGGCCGGAACGAGACGATCTCCGCTGCGGTGCAGGACGAGCGTCGGCACCCGTACCGCCGGCAGGATCGAGCGTGTGTCGAGCTCGTAGACCATGCGCATTACGGCGACCGCCGCGCCCGGGCTCGCAGCCTGGCGCTGGAAGCGCCCCCACCACTGGCGCGCCGCCGCGTCGCCGGCCAGCGAGTTCGCGAACGAGCTGAGCAAAACCCCCTTGCCCCAGCCCTCTTCCATTCGCGCCAGCAAGGCGTGCCAGGGCCCGGGTTGGGTTCCGAGCGGATAGTCGGGCGCCCAGGCGACGCGAGCGAAGGTGGCGATGAGCACCATCGCCACGGTCCGCTCCGGGTAGGTGGCGGCGAAGAGCACGCTCATCGGCCCGCCCTCTGACACGCCGACCAGCGCGGCCCGCTTCGAGCCGGCCGCGTCCATCACTGCCCGGACATCGTCCATGCGTTCCTCGAGCGTCGGCAGCTGCTGCAGCGGTACCGGATCGGACATGCCCGTGCCGCGCTTGTCGAAGACGATCACGCGCGCGAACGAGGCGAGGCGGTGGAAGAAGTGGGCGAGCGGCGGATAGTCCCACGCATGCTCGACGTTGGAAATGAAGCCCGGAATGAAGACCAGATCGATCGGCCCGCTGCCGACGACCTGGTAGGCGATGTGGTACTCGCCGCTCTTCGCGTAGCGTGTTTCCGGAATGTCGTGCATGAGGTTCTCCGCGGCGCCGCTCAGTAGTGGATGCTGCCCGGCGCACCGCCGCCGGCGGCGATCGCGTCGCCGTTGATCGCCACGGACCGCGGCGAGCACAGGAAGACGACGACGTCGGCGACCTCGCGCGCATCGACGAGGTGGCGGATCGAGTTGCCCTCCGCCATCTCCTTCTCGATCGCCGCTTCGCTCGTGCCCTGCGCGTGCGCACGCGCCTGCACGAGCGCCACCGTTCGCTCGGTGCGCGTCTTCCCGGGGTGGACGACGGTGACGTTGATGCCCGCGGGGCCGAGCTCGTCGGCGAGGTTCTTGGTCAGCGCCGACACCGCGACGTTGCGGATGCTGCCGACCGCATTGCCGCTCTGGCGCGCCGCCAGGCCGCTCAGGTTGACGATGCGGCCCCAGCGCTGGGCCTGCATGTAAGGCGCGACGGCGCGCGCGCAGCGCAGGTAGCCCATGACCTTGACGTCGATCTCGCGCTGCAGGTGCGCCGCGTCGATCTCGGCCAGGCCCGGCGGCGCGGCGTAGCCGCCCGGCTCGGCCGCAGCGTTGACGAGGATGTCGATGCCGCCGCCGAGCGCCGCCACCGCCGCGGCGACGGCGCGCTCGACCTGCGCCTCGTCGCGCGTGTCGGCGACCACGCCGACGACGATCGCGCCGGTCTCGTTCGCGAGCTCGGCGGCCGTGGCAGCGACGCGCGCCGCGTCGCGCGCGAGGAGCGCCACCGCCGCGCCTTCGAGGGCGAGGCCGCGCGCGATCGCCTTGCCGATGCCGCGGCTGCCGCCGGTGACGAGGGCGCGCCTGCTCTTGAGCTCGAGGTCCATGGCTTGCTCCGGGTGGTGGAATCAGTATCGCGGTTTCGCCGGCGTCGAGGCGCCCGGACGGTCTCGCGGCGCTCGTACACTCGGCCGCGCCATCCCCCGGATCGATGATGACCGTCAGCCGCCGCTCCTCGCTCGTCGCTCTCCTCGGCGTCTTCACCGCAGGCTGCGGCGGCGGCGGCTCGGGCACGGCAGCGACGCCGGCCCTGGCCGGCAGCGTGCAGACGAGCACGATCTCGTCGACGAGCAACGGCACCACCTATCCGCTCTCGATCTACCTGCCGCCGGGCACGGTGGCGATCCGGGCGAACCTGCCGACGGTCTACCTGCTCGACGGCGAATCGCGCTTCCAGACCCTGGTCGACATCGTCGAGGCGATGCACGCCAAGGTCATCGTCGTCGCCATCGGCAACGAAGCGCTGCGCGCGCGCGACTACGTGCCGGCCAACACCTGCACGCCGGGCGGCGGTGGCCAGGCCGCGTTCCTCGATTTCATCCGGCTCGAGCTGATCCCCTTCGTCGACGCGACCTTCGCCGCCGATCCGCTGCGGCGCATCCTGCTCGGCCACTCGCATGGCGGCAGCTTCGCCCTCTACGCGCTCTTCAACGAGCCGCCCGCCGCGCGCAGCTTCAGCGCCTACCTGGCTGCCGACGCGTCGATCGATTGCATGAGCGGCACCGTCTACGGCTGGGAATCGGCCTACGCCGCCGCCAACACCGCCCTGCCGGTGCGCCTGCACGTGTCCTACGCCGCGAACACCGGCATCGTCGCTTTCGTGCAGCAGATCCAGTCGCGCCACTACTCGGGGCTGAGCCTGGTCTCCCAGGTCTACGCCGGCGGGCACATCGGCATGATCCCGGCCGCCTTCAGCGACGCCCTCGCCTTCGCGATCGCCTGAGGCGCGTCGCACCGCCGCGCGACGGCTCCGTGCTCCTACCAGCTGTTGCGCAGCTCGCGCAGCTTGACGAACACCGTCTTCGCATCCGGCCGCTCGGGCAGGTCGGGGAAGGCCTCGCGCAGCGCGGCGATGACGCTCGGGCTCGTCAGGCGCAGGAACGTGTTGATCCGCTTCTCCTCGTCGATCGACGTCACCCGCGCCGTCGCCGGATCCTGGCCGCTCACCTGCTGCAGCAGGGCACCCGCCGCGGCGTTGTCGGGCTCGCGCGCGAGCGTGAAGCGCAGGTTGTTCTCGATGTAGTCGTGGCCGGGATAGACGCGCGTCGTCCCGGGCAGCTTCGCGAGCTGCTCGACGAAGCTCGCGTACAGGTCTTCCGCGTTGCCGCCGTTGTGCACGTTGCCGGCACCGGCGTTGAACAGCGTGTCGCCCGAAAACAGCGCGGGCTCGTCGCCGTGCGAGCGCAGGCAGATGTGGCACATCGTGTGGCCCGGCGTGTCCAGGCACTCGAGCTCGACCGTCTTGCCGACCTTGATCACGTCGCCGGCCTTGACGCCGCGGTCGACGCCGGCGATGCGCGCGCCCGACCGGTGGTGCGCGATCACCTTCGCCCCCGTCGCCGCGACGACCGCGGCGTTGCCGCCGGTATGGTCGTGGTGCTCGTGGGTGTTGAGGATCTGGGTGATCTGCCAGCCCTTGACGCGCGCCGCGTTCAGGCACTTCTCGTGGTCGAGCGGGTCGATCGCCAACGCCTCGCCGCTGTCCGGGCAGGCGATCAGGTAGTTGAAGTTGCGGTACGCGTTGCCGGTCCAGATTTGCTCGACGATCATGCGGTGCTCCGGGCCGCGGCTGCGGCCTGAGGCGATGATGCCACCGGGCCGCCGGCGCCGCGCCGGCCGGCGCCGGCCCCTGTGATACGTTCCCGGCCCATGAGCGAGCCCGCCCCTCCCCGCGACGATTCCGGCGCCATGCGCCAGAGCGAAGAGCGCTTCCGTCTTCTCGTCGAGAGCGTCAGGGACTACGCGATCTTCATGCTCGATCCGGCCGGCCACGTCCTCACCTGGAACGCCGGCGCCGAGCGCTTCAAGGGCTACGCCGCGCACGAGATCATCGGCCAGCACTTCTCGCGCTTCTATCCGCCCGAGGCGCTGAGCGCGGGCCTGCCGGCGCACGAGCTCGAGGTCGCGCAGGCCACCGGCGCCTTCGAGGACGAAGGCTGGCGCGTCCGCAAGGACGGGACGATGTTCTGGGCCAACGTCGTCATCACCGCGCTGCGCGACAGCGACGGCACCTTGCTGGGCTTCGCCAAGGTCACGCGCGACCTGACCGAGCGGCGCAACCACGAGGAATCGCTGCGCCAGAGCGAGGAGCGCTTCCGCCTCCTCATCGAAGGCGTCTCCGACTACGCGATCTTCATGCTCGACGTCAACGGCCTCGTCGCCTCGTGGAACGCCGGTGCCGAGCGCATCAAGGGCTATGCCGCGAGCGAGATCATCGGCCGGCATTTCTCCACGTTCTATCCGGCCGATGTCCGCGCGAGCGGCTGGCCCGAGCACGAGCTCCAGGTCGCCGCCGAGACCGGCCGCTTCGTCGACGAGGGCTGGCGCCTCCGCAAGGACGGCACGACGCTGTGGGCGAGCGTCACGATCACCGCCCTGCGCGATTCCCACGGCCGCCTGCTCGGCTTCGCCAAGCTGACGCGCGACCTGACCGAGCAGAAGCGCACGCATGCGCTCGAGATCGCGGAGCAGCGACGCGAAGCGATCCTCGAGGCCGAGCGCAACGCGCGCATCGAGGCGCAGCGCGCCATCCGCATCAAGGACGAGTTCCTCGCCACGCTCTCGCACGAGCTGCGCACGCCGCTCAGCTCCATCCTCGGCTGGACCCAGATCCTGAAGCGCAAGGCCGAGTCCATGACGCCGGCGGAGCTGGAACGCGGCCTCTCGGTGATCGACCGCAATGCGCGCGCGCAGGTGCGCCTGATTGACGACCTGCTCGACCTGAGCCGCATCATGGCCGGCAAGGTGCGACTCGACGTGCAGCAGGTCTCGGTGCCTGAGATCGCGAGGAGCGCGATCGAGTCGGCGGAGCCGGGCGCCAAGGCCAAGGACATCCGCATCACCGCCATCCTCGACCCCTCGGCGCCGCCGGTGTCGGCCGATGCCGGCCGCCTGCAGCAGGTCGTCTGGAACCTGCTCAGCAACTCGATCAAGTTCACGCCCAAGGGCGGCAGGATCCAGGTCGTGCTGCAGCGCATCGAATCCTCTCTCGAGCTGAGCGTGAGCGATACCGGCATCGGCATTCCGGCCGCGTTCCTGCCCCACGTGTTCGACCGCTTCGCCCAGAAGGACGCGACGACGACGCGCAGCTTCGGCGGCCTCGGCCTGGGCCTGGCGATCTCGAAGCAGCTGGTCGAGCTGCACGGCGGCACGATCCGCGCAAGCAGCGGGGGCGAAGGGCTCGGCGCGACCTTCTTCGTGCAGCTGCCGCTCTCCATCGTCCGCCTCGAGGACGAAGCCGCAGCGCGCGATCACCCGACCGCCGAGACGGCCAACGCGGAAATGCGGGCGCTGCCCAAGCTGGCCGGCATCCACGTCTTCGTCATCGACGACGAGGCCGACGGGCGCGAGCTGCTGCGGCGGGTGCTCGAGGATCAGGCCGCGACGGTCACGGTGCTGTCATCGGCCGAGGAGGCGCTCAGGGAGCTCAAGCAGGTCAGGCCACACCTCATCATCAGCGACATCGGCATGCCGGCGACGGACGGCTATCAGCTGATGCGGACGCTGCGCGCCGGCGAAGGCAAGGGCGACAAGATCCCGGCGCTCGCGCTGACCGCGTTCGCGCGCACCGACGATCGCAAGCGCGCTTTCCTGGCCGGATACCAGGCGCACCTGGCCAAGCCGTTCGACGTCGCCGAGCTCGTGCTCGTCGCGGCCGGCCTCGCCGGCCGGTGACGGGGCCGGCGACCGGCGATCCGCGTCGCCCGCCGCGCGCGACTCGCTTCAGGAAGCCGCGGGCCGGCGCCGCGGCGAGCGGACCGCCGGCGATCGACCGGCGAGCGCGCGGTAGAGGCTCGAGCGGCTGCCGAAGCCGCAGCGCTCGGCGATCCGGCGATGGTTGTCGGCGCCCTCGGCCAACATGCGCCGGGCGGCCGCGGCGCGGCAGCGCACCACGTAGGCGTGAGGCGTAGCGCCGTGCAGCAGCGCGAAGTAGCGAACGAAGTGGAAGCTCGACATGCACGCCACCCGGGCCAGCGTCTCGACCGGCAAGGGCGTCTCGTAGTGCGATTCGATGTAGTCGGCAGCGAGCCTGAGTCGCCTCGCGAGCTCGACCCGCGTCGATGCCTTGGCCGCGGGCAGGCGCAGCGTGGTCTCGAACGACAGGTGCTCCGCGCGGACCAGGTCGCCGACGAGGAGGACGGCCTGCTCGTCGAGCCATTCCTGGCTGCGCTCGCCCGCCATCACGCTGTCGTGGATGAAGCGCATGCGCGGCGCGACATGGCCATCGTCGCCGCGCAGGTGCGGCGAGAACGCGGCCGAGGCGCCCGCGTCCGCGGCTTGCTGCATCGTCTTGTCGAGACCGAGCCGGCGCGCCGCGACGACCTCGTCGGCGAGGCCGCGGCGCAGGAAGATCGAGAGCGAGGTCGCCGGTGTCTGGCTGCTGAGGGTGCTGCCGTATTCGTCGCCGTCGTTGAGGACCAGGTGGGTGCCTTCGCGCACGTGGATCTCGCGCCGATGCAGCCGGTAGACCTCGCGCCCGCCCCACGCCATCTTGATCGACAGCGGATGCATGACGCGCGGGTATTCGGCATGGCGCGTCTCCCCGCACAGGAGCGTGTTCTCCCGCGTCCAGCGCGCGACGTAGTCGCGCCGGAAGGCGGCGTTGGCCGGCGTCTCGGGCCGTGGCGGCAGGTCGGGAAGCTCGGTGAGGATCATGGCGCGCGCGCAAAGGTCGGTGACGCGTGTCACCGCCCTTTTTCTATCACGTCACGACCGGAAGAGGTGTGCCGCCGGGGAATTCGCAAGATCTGGGACACGCCGTGGCCGCCGACACGTCGATTCGCAAGAGATGCGGCGGTCGCGCGGCTAGCGTCGACGTATCGCCACCCGACCTCCGAGCATGTCGCCCCTTTGCATCATCGTCAGTGCCGACCCGGCCCATGTCGCCACGCTGCAACGCGGCCTCAAGGACCACGGCGTCAAGCTCCACGGCGTTGCCGACCTCGCCGCCGCGCGCGCGCTGCTCGACCAATGGCGCTTCGACGCCGTGCTGTGCGATGCCGACGGCGGCACCGCCGAGGCGCTCGACGTCACCGTCCGGTCGTTGCGGCGCGAGCAGCGCGCGCCGATCGTCGTCCTCGCCGCTCCGGCGAGCGAGGAGAGCCTGCTCGCGCTCCTCGAAGCCGGCGCCACCGAGCTCGTCGACCGGACCGCCTCGCCGCGCCTGATCGCCCTGCAGCTGCGTCGCCTCGTCGACCTGGCCGCCGGCGCGGGCGACGACGACGGCGCGCCGCGCCCGGTCTCGCTCGGCGATCTGCGGCTCGATCCGCGTCGTGCCGAAGCCGTCTACGCCGACCGCGCCCTGCCGCTCACCGGCGGCGAGTTCGAATTGCTGCTCCTCCTTGCCGCGCGCGCGGACGGCTTCGTCCACCGCGACACCATCATGCGCACCCTGGGGCGCACCGGCGCCGGCGGCGAGTCGCGACGCGGCGCCGACATGCACGTGTGCAGGATCCGCAAGAAGCTCAGGCAGGCGGGCGCGTCGTCGCTCGAGCTGGAGACGATCTACGGCCGCGGCTACGCGCTGCGCCTGCGCGGCGAAGGCATGCGCCCGGAGTGACGGCGGCCGCGGCGCGGCGCGCTCAAGGCATGGGCTTCGTCAGGTAGACGCCTTCGCGCCCGACGATGGCGGCGCGCGCCGGCATGAAGATCGTGCAGTCGTCGCACGGCGCCCGGATCTCGAGCGGGCCGTCGGTCGCGATGAGCTCGCCTTCGGCGAACGTTTCGAAGCCGATCACCGGCCGCAAGAACGCGAAGCTCTCGTGCTCGATCACGTGCGTTCGCAGCAGCTCGAACCGTCGCGGCGGCGTCGCCGCCCGCGGCACCGGCCGATCGACGAGACCGAAGTGGGCGAGGAAGTTCGTCGCGACCTCGGTGGCGAGATCGGCGCTGGCCCGCTTGAAGTGCTGGCCGCATTCGACGACGAGCGCGGCGCCCGGGCCATCGGCCGTCCCGTGCGCGCCGTGCTGGATCAGCGGCGTGCCGGAGCGCAGCCCCGCCGGCATGACCAGGTGCACCCGCGGCTGCGGCAACGCGCGCGCCACGTCGGCATTGCGCTCGAACGACGGATAGACCCAGAACGGCTCGACGTCGTGGCTGGTCGAGTGGATGTCGAGGATGTGGTCGGCCGCCGCCACCGCCGGCCGCAACTCGCGCGCACGGCGCAGCTCGACGCTGTCCTCGACGCCGTCGAGCCAGGCGGGCGACCAGATGCGGTTCAGGTTGTGCGTGATCTGCCGGCTCTCGAACGGCCTGGCCGGATCGAAGCTCTCGTAGGCGGCGACGTTCGCGAAGCTCAGCGTCAGCGTGCCGATCCTCGGCCGCACTGCGCTGTCGAGCAGATGGCATACCGCCACCATGCCGCAGAACTCGTTGCCGTGGGTGAGCGCGTTGACCATCACGTGCGGGCCGGGACGACCGGACTCGAAGCGATGCACGTAGTCGATGCCGGTGTTGCCGGCGCGGTAGGCAGAAAGGTCGCGGGGAAGGACTTCGAGGGCAGGCAGCGGCGTCATGACTCTATTGTGCGAGCGCGCGCATCGTGTTCAATACCCGCCTCGACACCGCCGTTCCGGAAGGCAGCGATGAAGGCAAGGAAGATCGCCCTGGGGCTCGTGGCCGCGCTCGCCGTGGCCGGCTGCATCGGCTGGTTCAGCCTCGACAAGGAGACGCGTGGCTTGCTGGCGACGCTGCCGACCAACAGCGACGTGCTGTTCTGGAACGAGGCGCAGCGCGACGCGGCATTCCGCGCGCTCGACCGCCTGCCCGTGCTGGCCAAGTCGCACGTCGTGCCCGCCGGCACTGTCGCGGCGCCCTTGCCGACCGGCGCGCCGCTGAAGCTCGCGCTCGACGTCGATGCCTACATGGCGGGCCAGCGCAGCGCGGCGCTGCTCGTCGTCCACGACGGCAAGCTCCGCCTGGAGCGCTACGGCCTCGGCTTCGACGCCGGCGGCCGATGGACCACGTTCTCGGTCGCCAAGTCGATCACCTCGACGCTGGTCGGCGCGGCGATCCGCGACGGCCACATCCGCAGCATGGACGACAAGGTCAGCGACTACCTTCCGCAGATGAAAGGCTCGGCCTACGACGACGTCAGCATCCGCCAGCTCCTGACGATGACCTCGGGCGTGCGCTGGAACGAGGACTACGCCGATCCGAAGTCGGACGTCGCGCTGTTCAACAAGCATCGGCCCGAAGAAGGCGTCGATTCGCTGGTCAGCTACCTGCGGCGCCTGCCACGCGAGGCGCCGGCCGGAACGCGCTGGCACTACAGCACCGGCGAGACCAACCTCGTCGGCGTGCTCCTCGCCGAGGCGACCAAGAAGCCGCTCGCGACCTACCTGTCGGAAAAGATCTGGGTGCCTGCCGGCATGGAGCAACAGGCCACGTGGCTGCTCAGCCGCAGCGGCAAGGAGATCAGCGGCTGCTGCATCCAGGCCGCGCCGCGCGACTTCGCGCGCTTCGGCATGTTCATCCTCGACGGCGCGCGCGTCGGCGCCCAGAGCATCGTGCCTGAGGGCTGGCTGGCCGAGGCGACGAGCGAGCGCACCGGCATCGGCCAGCCCGGGCGCGGCTACGGCTACCAGTGGTGGACCTACACCGACGGCACCTTCGCGGCGCGCGGCATCTTCGGGCAGGGCCTGTTCCTCGACCCGAAGCGCAAGATGGTCATCGTCTCCAATGCCGACTGGGGCGCAGGCGCGCGGGATCCCGTCGCCGACCCGGCGCGCGAGGCGTTCTACCGCGCGGTGCAGAAGGCCGTCGACGACGAAGGCGCGTCGCACTGAACGAGGAAGGAAGAATCATGGACGCACCGCAGATCCGCTTCGACGACGGCGCCGCCTACGAAGACTTCATGGGCAAGTGGAGCCGGCTCGTCGGCGACGACTTCCTCGATTGGCTCGACCCCGCGCCAGGCTGGCGCTGGGTCGACGTCGGCTGCGGCAACGGCGCCTTCACCGAGCTGCTCGTCGAGCGCTGTGCGCCACGGCAGGTGCAGGGCATCGACCCATCGCCCGAACAGATCGACTACGCGCGCCGCCGGCTCGAGAGCGGCTCGGTGCAGTTCGACGTCGGCGACGCCATGGCGCTTCCTTACGGCGACCGCGCGTTCGATGCCGCGGTCATGGCGCTGGTGATCTTCTTCGTTCCCGATCCGGCGAAATCGGTCGCCGAGATGGCGCGCGTCGTCGTGCCCGGCGGCAGCGTCTCGACCTATGCGTGGGACATCCTCGGCGGCGGCTTTCCGTTCGAAGCGCTGCACCAGGAGATGACCGCGCTCGGCCCGACGCCGCTCTGGCCGCCAAGTGTCGAGGCGTCGCGCATGGAGACGCTGCTGGCGTTGTGGAGCGGCGCGGGGCTGGTCGACCTGGAGACGAGGAAGATCACCGTCGAACGGACCTTCGCCGACTTCGACACGTTCTGGAAGATCGCGCAAACCGGCCCGCGCCTCGCGCCGACGATCGCGAAGATGTCGCCCGGCGACCGCGAGCTGCTGCGGACGCGCATGCGCGACCGCTCAGTTGCCGATGCCGACGGCCGAATCACCTGTGGCGCATGGGCGAACGCGATCAAGGGGCGGGTCCGGGAAGCCTAGCGGCCGGTCGGCAGACGATCGGACCGGGCCTTCTTCTTGACGCCACGTCGCGCATGGCCAGAAGACTTGCCGCTCTTGGCGGCGGCCGCGGCACCCGGCTTCGGTCCGGCGCCCGATGCCCGGTCCTGTCCTCGGCCTCGTGCCGGCAGCTCGGGCTTGTCGACGCCTTCGCCGCGCGGAGCCTCGCCCGTCGTCGGCGCCGGGAACGAAATCGTTCGCAGAGCCGCCGCGGTCGCGCTGGCCGGAGCGGCATCGCCGAACGCGGCTTCGATTCCCGGACACGACTCGATCCGGGGCGTGATGCCGGCGATGGTGTTGCCGAGGAACCAGAAGTAATACTGCCGGGTATTGATGGTGATGGTTTCGCGGCCCGTGGCCTCGCCGGTGCGCGTTGCGTAGACGACGGGCACCACCCAGCCGCGCCGCGAAGCCGCGTAGCCGTCGAGCGCGCATGCGCTCGCCTCGGGCGGGCTGAAGCGGAGCTCGGCATTCTTCTGGGGGCCGCGGATCCGGAATGCCAGGTAGTCGGAGATCGTCTTCTCGTAGCCCACGGGAGGAGGCGTCCTGACCACGGTCGGCGGAGTGGAATCGCCCGTGCCGGCGCACGCCACCAGGCCGGCACACAGGGTCGAAAACGTTGCCACCCTGAAGCTCGACGGCAAGTTCATTTTCGACAGGGTCCGGAAGTCATGGAAAGGCCTTTGCTAGTACCACTGCGCATTGAGCCTCGACCCATTCTTGCCCAGCAACCCTCGAACGCGGGGAAGTCTGTAGGACCCGAGCCCTTTCACGGATCGCCGGCCTGCTGGATGAACCGGCGGCGCGCAACCGCAACGACTTGGTCGACGCGACCTGTCCCTTTGCGGCAATCGATCCCCCGGCCGCCTCGAAGCGGACCGGTTTTGGTCAGGTCACGCGATCACGCGCCCGTTTCCGGAACATCGAAGGGCCACGTCAGCAAGACCTCGTCGGCGACGCGAATCGGATCGAGGTGGCCCCTGAAGGCGTGGACGGCTTGCGTCAGGTGGAGCAGTTGCGCGGCCGAGCCCGGCGCCTTTCGATTGGCCAGGCGCGCGAAGAACGCGTAGTGCCAGGCGAAGCACTCGGTCGGCGACTTCGCTTTGATCCCGGGGAGGCCCATGCGAATCAAGCAGGCAAGGAGCGTACCGCTCGGAAGCTGACAAATCGCGCCACCCTTCGGCGGGGGGAACACCGACGCCGCGCTATCGTGCGCCCATCGAACGGAGTCGACGCATGGACATCAGCCTGGACCAGGCCAACAAGATCATCGCCTTCGCGCTGCAGCGCTCCACCGAGGCCGGCCACAAGCCGATGGCGGTGGTCGTGCTCGATGCGTCGGGACACACGAAGAGCGCGCAGCGCCAGGACGGCGCGAGCATGTTCCGCATCGACATCGCGACCGGCAAGGCGTGGGCGTCGATCGCCATGGGCGCGGCGTCGCGGGTGCTGACGCAGCGCGCCAAGGACTTGCCGGCGTTCTTCGGCGCCCTCGCCTCGACGGGCAACGGCAAGTTCATCCCGCAGACCGGCGCGGTCCTGATCAAGGATGCGCAGGGCCAGGTGATCGGCGCCGCCGGCGCCAGTGGCGGCACGGGCGACGAGGACGAGGCGATCTGCATCGCCGGCATCGAGGCGGCGGGGCTGCAGTCGGGCTGAGCCGGACGCAGGGCCGCCCGGTCGGCGATCAGCTCCGTCCGGAACGCCGACTGCGCGGCTGCAACTTGTCCAGCTCCGCGATCTGCTGCCTGAGCAGGATCAGCAGCGAACGCGCGTGCTCCAGGGGCAGGCGCAGGCCGCTCGTCTCGGGCTGACCATCGCGCACGGCGCGCGGCAGGACGGACACGTCGACGCCGAGCTCGATCATTCCCTTGTCGTGCCGGGCCGACTTCAGGCGCTGCACTTCGATGTCGTAGGTCTTCACGCGAATCGGCTCCTCGATCGGCATCTTCCGGACGCCGTATTGGGCCTGCTTCCCGGCGACTCGCGCAACCCTCCTGTCGCTCCGGGAAAGCGCCGATCGTGTTCAATCCGTCTGTTGCCATCCCTCCAGCCCGAGGCGCTCGAACAGCCCGACTCCAAGCCGTCACATGAGCGCCGAGACGCCCCTTCAACCCGCCCCCGCTGCGTCGCCGGCGGCCGCCGCGACGACGCCGGGCCGCCCCGGGCGAACCGCGTCGCTCCGCTCGGTCGCCGCGCTGGCGCCGCTGAGCATCCCCGTCTTTCGCCTGCTCTGGAGCACGTGGCTCGCCGCCAACCTGTGCATGTGGATGACCGACGTGGCGGCGGCGTGGACGATGACAACGTTGACGAGCACGCCGATCTGGGTCGCGCTCGTCCAGTCGGCGTCGACGCTGCCGGTGTTCCTGCTCGGCCTGCCCAGTGGCGCGCTCGCTGACATCCTCGACCGCCGCCGCTGGCTGGCGGCGACGCAGTTCTGGCTCGCGGCGACGGCGATCGCACTGTTCGCGGTCACGGCGCTCGGGCTGATGACTGCGCCCTTGCTGCTGGTGCTGGTCTTCCTCAACGGCATCGGCCTGGCGCTGCGCTGGCCGGTGTTCTCGGCGATCGTTCCGGAGCTGGTGCCGAAAGAGCAGCTCGCGTCGGCGCTCGCGCTCAACGGCGTGGCGATGAACCTCTCGCGCATCGTCGGCCCGCTCGTCGCCGGCGCGCTCATCGCCAGCGCCGGCAGCGTCTGGGTGTTCGCGCTGAACGCGGTGCTCTCGATGCTGTCGGGCTTCGTCATCCTGCGCTGGCGCCACGAGCATCGACCCAGCCCGCTCGGCCAGGAGCGTCTGATCAGCGCGATGCGCGTCGGCGTGCAGTTCGTTCGCCAGTCGCCGCGCCTGCGCGCGGTGCTGTTGCGCGTCTCGATCTTCTTCCTGCATTCGACGGCGCTGCTGGCGCTCCTGCCGCTGCTCGCGCGCGGCCTCGCCGGCGGCGATGCCGGCACGTTCACGCTGCTGCTCGCCTGCATGGGCGCCGGCGCCATCATCGCGGTGCTCGCCCTGCCGCGGCTGCGCCAGGCGTTCGGCCGCGACGGCCTCGTCGTCGGCGGCACGGCGGTGCAATCGGCGGCGACCGTGGTGATGGCGGTCGCGCCCAGTGCCTGGATCGCGGTGCCGGCGATGATCTGCGCCGGCATGGCCTGGATCACGGTCGCCAACTCGCTCGCGGTGTCGGCGCAGATGTCGCTGCCCAATTGGGTGCGCGCGCGCGGCATGGCGAGCTACCAGATGGCGATCATGGGCGCGAGCGCGCTCGGCGCCGCGCTCTGGGGCCAGGTCGCGACGGTCGGCTCGATGCAGACCGCCCTCTTCTCGGCGGCGGCGAGCGGCATCCTGCTGATCCTGCTGGCGGTGCGCTTCGTCAGCGACAGCGCCGACGAGGAGGTCGACATGTCGCCGGCGCAGCCGGGCTGGGCCGCGCACCCGACCGGAACGCCGCTCGAGAGCGGCCGCGTCGTCACCCTCGTCGAGTACCTCGTCGACCCGGCGCGCGCCGACGCGTTCATCGACGTCATGCAGCAGACGCGACGCGTGCGCCTGAGCGAAGGCGCGATCGGCTGGGAGCTGCTGCGCGACATCGGCGAGCCGGAGCGATTCGTCGAGGAGATCGTCGACGAATCGTGGACCGAGCACCTGCGGCGCTTTCACCGCGCGACCGCGGCCGACATCGCCCTGCGCGAGCGTCGGCTCGCGTTTCACCAGGGCGGGGAGCCGCCGGTGATCAGGCGCTACGTCGCGAGGCGCTGACGATCGAGGGCCCTCGATCGCGCGAAGCGCTCATTCGTGGCCGATCACCGGGTGCGGCACGTACGGCGCCTCAAGTTCGGCGATGTCCTCCGGCGCGAGCGCGAGCGTCAGCGCGGCGACGGCGTCGTCGAGCTGCTCGAGCCTTGTGGCGCCGATGATCGGCGCCGTGACCTCGCTCTTGGCGAGCACCCACGCGAGCGCGACCTGGGCGCGCGGCCGGCCGAGCCGCGCCGCCACCGCCGCGAGCGCTTCGGCCACCTTGCGGTCGGCGTCCGCGGTCTTTTCGTAGAGCGTGCGGCCGAAGGCATCGTTCTCGGAGCGCGCGCTCGCCGCGTCCCACGCGCGCGCGAGCCGGCCACGCGCCAGCGGGCTCCACGGGATCACGCCGATGCCCTCGGCCTTGCAGAGCGGCAGCATCTCGCGCTCTTCCTCGCGATACAGCAGGTTGAGGTAGTTCTGCATCGTCGCGAAACGCGCCCAGCCGTGCGTGTCGGAGACGTGCAGTGCCTTCGCGAACTGCCACGCGAACGTCGACGATGCGCCGATGTGCAAGGCCTTGCCGGCGCGGACGACGTCGTTGAGCGCTTCGAGCGTCTCCTCGATCGGCACGCTCGGGTCCCAGCGATGGATCTGAAACAGGTCGACGAAGTCGGTGCCGAGGCGCTTCAGGCTGGCGTCGATCTCCGCGAAGATCGCCTTCCTCGACAGGCCCATGCCGTTCGGGCCCTTGTGCATGCGCTGGTTGACCTTGGTCGCGATCACGACCTCGCCGCGGTGCGCGTACTCGAGCAGCGCGCGGCCGACGATCTCCTCGCTCGAGCCGGCGGAATAGACGTTGGCGGTGTCGAAGAAGTTGATGCCCAGGTCGAGCGCCTTCTTCAGGAACGGCCGGCTCGCCGCCTCGCCGAGGGTCCAGTTGTGCGCGCCGCGGTCGGGCTCGCCATAGCTCATGCAGCCGAGGCAGAGGCGCGAGACGTCGAGGCCGGTACGGCCGAGTTTGGTGTAGTGCATGGCGCAGTCTAGGGCTGCTTGCCCGCAAGGCACGCACGGCCGGGAGCTCCGTGCCAAGATCGCATTCGACACATTCACCCGTAAGGCTCCACGATGTCCAGACGCCCTTCTCTCGCCGCAACGCTCGCGCTGCTGTCGCTCCTCGTCGCCGGCCCCACCCTCGCCCAGGAGTGGCCGCAACCCGGCAAGACGATCCAGCTCATCGTTCCGGCGCCGGGCGGCAGCGGCACCGGCGACACGATCGCGCGCGTGCTCGCCGAGGAGCTGCAGTCGCGGTTGAAGACGACCTTCGTCGTCGACAACAAGGCCGGCGCCAACGGCAACATCGGCGCGAGCGCGGCTGCGGCGACGGCGGGCGACGGCTACCACTTCCTTTTCAGCTGGGCCGGCACGCTGGCGGTCAACAAGGCGCTCTACAAGAACCTCGCTTTCGACGCGCAGAAAGACTTCGTGCCGATCTTGCTCGTCGCCGACGTTCCCAACATCCTCGTCGTCAACAACGACATCCCGGCCAGGGACCTGGCCGAGTTCGAGCGCTACGCCAAGGCCAACCCCGGCAAGCTCAATTTCGGCTCGACCGGCATCGGCAGCTCGATGCACCTGGCCGGCGAGCTGTTCATGC